>NZ_JAUTAG010000001.1:606120-909181 GCF_030818255.1 Microbacterium sp. SORGH_AS_0969 | reverse complement strand
CTTCCTCGGTGTCGTGTCCCCCAACATCGTCAGTCAGGCGATCATCATCGGCATCATCACCGGACTGGTGCTGTTCTCGGTGCTCTCCGGTGTCGGCAAGGGCATGAAGTGGCTCTCGAACATCAACCTCGTCCTCGCCGGGGTCCTGATGCTCTTCCTGCTCTTCGTCGGGCCGACCGAGTTCCTGTTGCGCGACGTCGTGCAGTCGATCGGCAACTACATCCAGAGCTTCGTCGGCCTGTCCTTCACGGTCAGCGCCTACGCCGGCGACGAGGGCGTGGCCTGGCAGGGGGCCTGGACGGCCTTCTACTGGGGCTGGTGGATCTCGTGGGCCCCCTTCGTCGGCATCTTCATCGCGCGCATCTCGCGCGGTCGCACCGTGCGCGAGTTCGTCGTCGGGGTGATCCTGGTGCCCACGCTCGTCGGCATCCTGTGGTTCACCGTGCTCGGCGGGACCGCGATCTACGGCGAGCTGACCGGCACGGCCTCGTACGTCGGTGCGGACGGGTCGGTCGATGTCTCGACGGCGCTGTTCCAGATGCTCGAGGGCATCCCGGGATCCGTCGTGCTGATCGTCGGCTTCCTCATCCTCATCGCCGTGTTCTTCGTGACCTCCGCCGACTCCGGCGCGCTCGTGATGAGCATGATCGCGACCGGCGGCGAAGAAGAGCCCAAGAACTGGGTGCGCGTCTTCTTCGCCCTCGCCACCGCCGTCATCGCGTTCGCCCTGCTCATCGCGGGCGGGCTCCAGGCGCTACAGACCGCGGCGATCAGCATCGCCCTGCCCTTCAGCATCGTGCTGCTCGCGATCTGCTGGGCGACGGTGACGGCGTTCCGGCGTGAGATGCGGGCGTACGACAAGGCCGAACGCGCGCAACTGCGCGACGCGATCGGCGAGCACTACGGCCTCGAGGTCGAGGAGCCCAATCAGCGCGGCATCTTCGGCATCCCGGTGCGGTGGGCGCAGCATCGCCCGCGGAAGGCCCCTCCCGTCGAGGCCGAGTCCTCCGCCGACGCGTAGGCGTCCCTCCCGGCCGTCGTTTCCCGTTGAGTGTCCAAGACACGCCGCAACCTGCCCGGACATTGCGGCGTGTTTTGGACACTCAACGCTCTTCGCGCGGGCTCGCGCGACCGCGCGAAAGGGCGTATAGTCCACGTGGACTAGTCAGCACGGACCATGAGGAGGACGGATGCCGGACGCCAGCCGCCTCACCCCGATCGCCGTCATGATCCTCGCCACTCTGCGCGAGGCCGACATGCACACCTACGAGCTCGTCCGACTGCTGAAGGAGCGCCGCGACGACCGGCTCGTCCCCCTGCAGAAGGGCACGATCTACCACACGGTCGCCCGCCTCGAACGGGACGGTCTGCTCGCCGAGGTCGGCGTCGACCGCGACGGGAACCGTCCCGAGCGCACCACGTACACGCTTCTGGATGCCGGTCGCCAGGCCGTCGAGGACTGGGTCCGCGCCGAGCTGCCCCAGATCGACCGTCAGAGCGACTTCCGCGTCGCCCTCTCCGAAGCGCACAACCTTGAGCGCGACGAGGTCGTCGCCCTGCTCGACCGGCGCCGCACAATGCTCGACGCCTCCATCGCAGAGCATCGCGCCGGTCTCGAGTCCGCCGCCGATCGCGACACTCCCGAGCAATTCCTGGTCGAGCTGCAGCGCCAGGCTGCTCTTCTCGACGCCGAACTCGCGTGGCAGGACTCCCTGCGCGCGCGTCTCGTCGATCGCACCCTGCCGTGGGGCGTCGCCGAGATCCCCGAACACATCAAGAACAAGCACCGCGTCTCGAGGGAGACATTCGCATGACCGACGCCCGCGCCGCCTCGACGGCATCTACCCGAACCGGGTCGCACAAGACCCACGAACGCAGCCCCTGGCCCGCCCTCTGGGCGCTCGTCATCGGCTTCTTCATGATCCTCGTCGACACCACGATCGTCTCGGTCGCGAACCCCGCGATCAAGGCGGCTCTCGACCCGGACACCAACAACCTCGACAACGTCGTGTGGGTCACCAGCGCCTACCTGCTGACCTACGCCGTGCCGCTGCTCATCACCGGGCGCCTCGGCGACCGCTTCGGTCCGAAGAACATCTACCTGACGGGCCTCGCGATCTTCACGCTCGCCTCGCTGGCGTGCGGTCTCGCTCCCTCGCTCGAGGTGCTGATCGTCGCTCGTGCGGTTCAGGGCCTGGGGGCCGCGCTCATGACGCCGCAGACGATGGCCGTGATCACGCGTACCTTCCCGCCGCAGAACCGCGGTGCCGCCATGGGGCTGTGGGGCGCCACCGCCGGGGTCGCGACCCTCGTCGGGCCGCTCGCGGGCGGTCTGCTCGTCGACGGCCTCGGATGGGAGTGGATCTTCTTCATCAACATCCCCGTCGGCATCATCGGTTTCGTCGCCGCGATGATCCTCGTCCCGCAGCTTCCGCGGACGGCGCACAAGTTCGACATCCTCGGCGTCGTGCTCAGCGCGATCGGTCTGTTCCTCATCGTCTTCGGTCTGCAGGAGGGGGAGCATTACTCGTGGGCGGCGTGGATCTGGGGGATGGTCGCCGCGGGTGTCGTCGTCATGGCGCTGTTCGTCTGGACGCAGGCGCGCAGCAAGGGGGAGCCCCTCGTGCCGCTCGACCTCTTCCGCGACCGCAACTTCTCGGTCGCGAACCTCGCCATCGCCGCGGTGGGCTTCACGGTCACGAGCATGGCGCTGCCGCAGATGTTCTACCTGCAGCTCGCGCGCGGCCTCACCCCGACCGAGTCGGCCCTGCTGCTCGTGCCGCTCGCGATCCTCTCGGGCGTGCTCGCCCCGTTCGCCGGCAAGCTCCTCGACCGCACCGACCCCCGTTTCCTGCTCGTGCCGGGGCTCCTGCTCGTCGGCGGATCGCTCGGCATCTACGTCGCGCTCATTCTGAACGATGCCCCGATCTGGGCTTTCCTCATCCCGTCCGCGCTGATGGGGGTCGGGAACGCCGGAATGTGGGGTCCGCTCGCGACCACCGCGACGCGCAACCTGCCGCCGCGCCAGGCGGGCGCCGGCGCCGGCATCTACAACACGACCCGGACCGTCGGATCGGTCATCGGCTCGGCATCCATCGCCGCCTTCATGCAGGCGCGCCTCGAGGCGAACCTGCCGGGGGCAGCGGATGCCTCGGCCTCGTTCGGCGGGGGAGCGTTGCCGCCCCAGGTGGTCGGCGGCTTCTCGCAGGCGATGGGGCAGTCGCTCATCCTGCCGATCGTCGTGATCGGGGTGGGCCTCGTCGCCGTGCTGTTCATGCGTCGGCCGACGATGATCCGCCCGCACGGCGCTCCGCGCGATGCCGCTACGGCCGCGCAGGCGCAGGCTGCTCCGGCCGCCGCCGGCGAATAGCACCCCGATCCTCAGGCGCCGCCGCTCCTTCCGGGGCGGCGGCGCTTGTCGTTCTGGGTCTCGGTGGGCTTGCAGACAGCGGATGGTCGGATAACCTACCTTTCGTTTGCTGGCTGCCGCGACTCGCCCCGCATTTGACAGGCCGTGGCCGCCGTCCCCATGACCCGCTAGGTGAGAGGCGGTGGGTGGCCCGTGCCCATCTTCCAGGCGACGCGCACGCCGGAGGGGCGTCGCGCCCTGGCCGCGCAGACGCAGCTCCCGTTCTTCTTCGGGCTCGTCTACGTGGCGATCGTTGTCCTCGTGGTCGATCCGTCGATCCTGGTGATGCCCATCTCGATCGTCGGGTTCGCCGTCGGTGTCTCGGCGACGGCGCTCGCGATGCTCGTCGCGTGGGAGCGGTTCGCCCCCGTGGCCATGATCGCGGTCGCCGCCCTCGATGTCGTCGCGGTGACACTCATCCGCGCTGAAGTGACTCGCGTGCTGCCGTGGGTCATTCTGCTGGCGATCTTCCCCATGGTGTGGGCGGCGTACTCGTTCGGGTGGGCCGGGCTCGCCCTCGTGGTGGTCGGCTCGATCGGGATGCTCGTGTTCCGATTCGTGTACGCCGGTGCCTCGCCGCAGACGTTCGCGGAATGGGCGAATGTCACGAGCCTTCCCCTCGTGATACTCGCGCTGGCCATCATGTCTTTTCTGGCGGCGCGTCGGCTGGGGCGTCGAGGCCATCAGCTCTCCCTGGCGAATCGAGCTCAGGTGGAAGCCCTCGCGGGTGCGCGAGACGCCGAGTCCCTCGTGATCGGGATCCTCGACACGGTCGCCGCGGGCGTGGCCTTCTATGACGAGGAGGGACGCCTCCGGGTGGCGAACGCCGCGGCCTACGAGATGGCCCGCGCTGCGGGGTTCCGGCTCGACGAGCTTCCGTACGCGGGAGGCAACGTGCTCGCCGGTGACCGCTCAACGCGGATCCCGCCCGAGGAGCAGTTCATCCCACGCGCCCTGCGGGGCGAGGTGATCCGCGGGCACCTCGCGTGGCTCGGGCCGCCCGAGGCGCAAATGGCCGTGCTCGCCTCGTCGAACCAGCTCCGCCGGCCGGACGGGTCCGTCCAGGGGACCGTCGTCGTCGCGCACGACGTCACCGAGCTCGCCGATGCGATCGAGGTGCGCGAGCAGTTCCTCCGAACGGTCTCGCACGAGCTGCGCACACCCCTCACCGGCGTGACGGGCTTCCTCGCCCTCATCGACGATGCCGTCGGACACGAGGATCCGAAGCTGCGGCAGTACATCGACGTGGTGAACCGTCGCGCCCGCCGACCTGCTCGATCGGGTCACCGACCTCGTCGCGGCGACCGGATGCGACCGAGACCATCGTTTCGCCGAGGTCGACATCCGGGAGATCGTGGATGCCGCGGCTCGGCGCATTGCGAAGCTCGCCGACGCTCGATCGACGCCCGTGCAAATCGCGCGCGCCGAGCGCGTGCAGGTGCGCGCGGATCGCGAGCGGCTGGAGGAGGCGGTCGCCGAGATCCTGACGAACGCGGTGAAGTTCGGCGAACCGGAATCGCCCGTGTCGGTGACCTGTCGGGCGCACGAGGATCGCGTTCGGGTGGCGGTGTCGAACGAGGGTGTCGGGCTTTCCCACGCCGAGCAGCGCCGGGTCTTCGATCGCTTCTACCGCACCGCTCACGCGCGCTCGCGCGCCGTCCAGGGGTATGGCCTGGGGCTCACGAGGGTGCGCGCGATCGTCAACGCGCACGCGGGGCGCGTGCACATCGAGAGCGATCCGGGCGAGCGGACGACGGTGACGCTGGAGCTCCCCGTCGTCGGTCCCGGCGCGCGCTGAGTCACGGGCGCCCTCACCCAGACGTCGTGCGTGGCGTACCCGCGGAGGCTGCGCCGGCTTCGGCGATGAGTTGGCCCAGCTGACGGCGCAGCCGGTCGGTGAACCCCGCGGGGCTCATGTCGAACTCCAGGGAGAGCAGGTCGTAGACCTCGTGTGAGGCGATGGCGAAGAACTCGCGCACGAGCAGGGGAATCGATTCGTGTGGCAGGCCCGCGAGCTCTGCGAGCGTGCGCGCAGATCGCTCGAACTCGCGCCGGCGTTCTGCGCGGAGTTGCTCGAGCATGACCGCCGCTCGGGGGTCGGCATCCGCGGCCGCGCGAAGAGCGTTCCAGAGCCGGTGCGTCCGGGCGATCGCGGCGGTCAGAAGGGTGAGGTACTCGTCGATCGCCTGGGGGAGTGGCATCCGCTGCATCAGATCGACGTAGGCGGGTTCGCCGCTGACCGGGAATGCTTCGCCGTGCCCGGCGAAAGCCATGGTGAACGCGGCGAAGACGAGGCGCCGTTTCGGGCCGGCCAAGCCGACGCTCTCGACCGAGACGCCGGCGCGGTCCGCGATGGCTTGCAGAGTCGTCTGACCGTAGCCGTTTTCACTGAAGAGCTCGGCCGCCGCCTGCAGGATGCGGCGTCGGGTTCGGGCGGCGGCGTCTGCGCGATTCGTCACGGGGGAATTCTGCCGGATCCTGAATCTCATTACGGCCTGTCCGCAATCAAGAGGCGGCGGATCGAAAGCGTCGATAACGTCCGATTCGAAAGGCGTGTGTCGCCGAGAACAATGCTCCCGAAGCCTCTCGCACTTGCATCGGCTGCCGTACGGCGCTACCTTTCAAATCGCTTATACGTCGATATATTGAAATGCGAAGATGCCATGAATCCCTGCCCGATCGAGAATCCGGGCGCCGCACTTCCCTCGGGATCGCTGGCGCTGACCGGCATGGAGTGGCTCCCCTTCGCGGTGCTCGGAGCCGTGCTCCTCATCGCGGGCGTCGCCGTCGCGCTCTGGCGGCGCCGGGCCCTCGCCGCCGGTGCGACGGTGCTCGTCCTGCTGGCGCTCGGACTCGTCGCCCTGCCTCCGGTTGCCACGAGCGCGCACGCGTCGTCGTCGCAGGCCTGCGACTTCCTCGACGTGACGCACGTCGACCACCCCGACGCGGGGGTGAGTGTCGTGGCGGGTCAGGCGGCGACGACCTCGACGTTCCGTCTCTCCAACACGTCCGCCGCGCCGGCAGCGGTGTTCTTCGGCACGGTGGTCACCTCCGATGCCGCGGGCGTCGCCGACCAGGTTCAGGTCGGCTTCGACTCCGCTTTGGGGTCCACGTCACAGGGCCTCGACGAGACCGCACCCACGAGGGTGTTCACGCTCGCGGCGGGCACGTCGGTCGATGTGGCGGTGAGCGCGGGCTTCCCTGAGACGGTCGACAACAGCGTCCAGGGCGCGCACGTGTCCTTCGACGTGCGCGCCATCGCGCAGCAGATCCCCTCCCCCTGATCGTGGCTCGATCCTCGAGTCGCTCGGCCGCGCGCGGCCATTTCTCTGCACCATCCACCTCTCCAGAAAGAGAAACACGCATGACGACCAACACGGCAACGCGCGGCACCAAGCGCAAGATGGCTCTCGCAGCCGGCGCCCTCGTCCTCGCCGGCGTCGGGGGCACCCTCGCCTCGGGCGCCTGGTTCACCGACCAGCAGAAGATGACCGGCAACGAGCTCACCGCGGCGACGGTCGTCCTCGACTCACTGACGTCGGGGGGAGCTACGAAGATCGAGGTGTCGAATCTGCTGCCATCCGCGGACTCGACCGGGGGCAAAGAAGGCAGCATCACGATCTCGAACTCCGGCACCGCGAAGTTCCTCTGGGCTGCCGACCTCGATCCCGGTACGCCGACGAAGGCGGGCTTCCTCGACGCTGTGCAGATCGAGTTCCGCCAGGGCGGTGCCGGCAACTGGTCGGCCCCCACGTCGATCGCCACCGCCGCGGCGGTGTTGCAGAAGAGCGCGTCGGCGCTCGACGCGGGCACCTCGACGACGCTCGACTACCGAGTCTCGCTGCCGTCCACGACGGCCAACGACCTCCAGGGTGCCTCGGTCGCCTTCGACGTCGTCGTCAAGGCCATCCAGGCCGACGCGCCCGACTCGACCTTCGACGACGACACGCAGTTCCCGACCAGCTGATCCTCCGGCGGTGAGGCGCGTCCATCGACGCCGCCTCACCGCCGTTCGCCTTCCCCGAAAGGGCTTCATGCGCTTCCTCCGCCGTTCATCTCGCCGTCCGGCGTCTCGTCGTGCTTCCGTGCGCGTCGTGGCCCTCGCGGTCATGGCGCTCCTGATGGTCCCGGTGGTCGGCGGGTCGGGGGCTTGGTTCACGGACTCGCAGTCGGTGTCGGGCTCGGCCTCGGCGGCGACGCTCGGAGCGTTGTCACCGACCGTCGTCGCGGCGGATGCCGGGAACACGGTGTCGTGGCGGGCGGCGACGGATCAGGCTTGGGCGACGGATGCCGGGGTGACCAGCGGTGTGACGTACTCGGTGCAGCGTCAGGTTGAGGGGCGTCCCGCCGAGCAGCTGGGGGCCACGTCGGACACGTCGTTCACGGACCCGGGCGGGCAGCCGTTCGGGACGATCAGTGCGGGTGGGACGGCTTCATTCGGGGTCGCTCCGGACGGGTCCGTGTGGGCCTGGGGTGACGATTCCTCCGGGCAGCTGGGGAACGGACAGGGGACAGGTCGTCCCGCGCTGACCCCGGTGCGGGTGGAGGCGTTGTGGGACGCGGGTGTGCAGGTGACGCAGGTGAGCGCGGGGTCCTCCTCTGCATTCGCGGTGGCATCGGATGGGGCGGTCTGGGCGTGGGGCTCCGGTGGCGGGGGAGTGCTGGGTGACGGGGACGCGAGCGCGCACGTCTCCGCGCCGGAGCGGGTGGACGCCTTGTGGGACGCGGGCGTCCGCGTGACGCAGGTGAGCGCGGGAGAGCAGTTCGCTTTGGCGGTGGCATCTGACGGATCGGTCTGGGCGTGGGGAGACGGCGAGGGGGCGGTGCTGGGGGACAGGGATGCCAGCAGGCATTTCTCGGCGCCGGTGCGGGTCGACGCACTGTGGGGCGCAGGTGTGCGTGCGGTGCAGGTGAGTGCGGGCGAGTTGCACGCGTTGGCTGTGGCGTCTGATGGCTCCGTCTGGTCCTGGGGTTCCGGTGCGTGGGGGGTTCTGGGCGATGGGGTTGCGAGCGGGCACTCTTCAGAACCACTGCGTGTGGATTCGCTCTGGGACGCCGGCGTGCGTGTGGCGCAGGTCAGCGCGGGCATCTGGCATTCGGCGGCCGTCGCGCTGGATGGATCGGTGTGGGCATGGGGATCAGGTCGCTTCGGGCGCTTGGGCGATGGGGTCGTGTCGGAACATGTCTCAGGGCCGGTACGGCTCGACGCGATGTGGGATGCCGGGATGCGTGCGACGCAGGTGAGCGCCGCCCCGATGCACTCATTGGCGGTGGCGTCGGACGGGTCGGTGTGGGCGTGGGGAAGCGGCGAGAACGGGGTGCTCGGGGACGGGGACGAAAGCGACCATGTCTCAGGGCCCCGGCGGGTCGATGCCCTGTGGGATCGGGGCAAGCGGATCACCCAGGCGAGCGCGGGCGCTTCCCACTCGGTTGCCGTGGCGTCGGACGGGTCAGTCTGGGCGTGGGGTCCCGGGTGGAACGGGTTGCTCGGGAACGGGTCCACCACTGACCAGTCCGTCCCTGGGCCGGTCGGTGCACGCACTCTCACGCAGGTCAGCGCGGGTGTCTCGCATTCTCTGGCGCTGGCGTCCGATGGCTCGGTATGGGCCTGGGGTGATGGAGCCCACGGGCGTTTGGGTGACGGCGATCCGAGCTTCCGCTCGTCCTCGTTACCCGTGCCGGTTCGCGCATCGTGGAGGGCAGACGATCCCACCCGCAAGATCACACAGGTCGCCGCAGGGGACACGACGTCGTTGGCCCTGGCATCCGACGGCTCGGTGTGGGCATGGGGCAGCGGTTCCGATGGGCAGTTGGGTCCTGATGTCCGAGGGGATAGCGCCACTCCGGTCCGGGTTCCCTCGACGGGCGGAAACGGTCTCAAGATCACCAAGGTCGCGGTGGGCGGTGGTCAGTGCCTCGCTATCGCGGCCGACGGCTCCGTGTGGCAATGGGGAACGATTTCCGATGAATCGACGACGGAGACGGTGCCGACGAAGGTGGATTTTCCGTCGAACTGGGTGCTGTCGGGCTATCGGGCGTCGGATGTTAGCGCCGGCCCGGGCTTCGCATTGGTCGTGTCCTCGGTGGGGGACTTGTGGGGATGGGGAGTAGCGCGGTCGGATCAGATGCAGGGCATGGAGCGCGCGGCCAAGCCGCAGCTGATCGCCCCGAGAGGTGCGCAGGCTATCAGCGCAGGCACGACGCATGTGCTGGAACTGTCGATCGGCAAAGACGTGTGGGCGTGGGGTGGACGCCCCTCCCGCGGATCGGATCCGGTCGCTTTGGGCGACGGGTCGGCTCCGGGATACGGCCGCGGTCGCGTCGATGTCGCTGCCCCGTGGTTCAGGGCTTCTCCTCGAGTCTGGGCAACGCAGGTGGCTGCGGGTCGGGTCCACTCGATGGTGCTGGCGTCCGACGGATCCGTCTGGGCGTGGGGCGACGGCTCGAACGGCAGGCTCGGCACGGGAAAGATGGAAACGGCGCTGACTCCCCAGGCAGTGAACCCCGCATGGTCGAACGACGCGGGTCGGTCGATCACCCAGGTGAGCGCCGGAGGATCGCATTCCTTGGCCTTGGCATCCGACGGGTCTGCCTGGGCATGGGGTGCGGGAGGATCCGGACAGTTGGGCGACGGAGGCGTTGCGGACCAGGCCACACCCGTGGCGGTGCCATCCGCTTTCGCGGCCGCGAATTGCCCACCCCCGTCCACCCTGGTCGGACGCTCGTGCACGCTCCCCGGCACGACGACGTATTCCGTTTCCTACGATTACCGCGGCTGGTCCTCGCCGGTCGCGACGGCGGCGATCACGCGATGAGCGGCGCGGTGCTCGTGTCTTCCCTTTCCGCCGCGGGTGACCTCTCGGTTGCTCAGGCGGCCCGCCCTTCCCTCTGAAAGAACCCGCATGCGTTTCTCGCTCTCTCGCTCGCTCCGTCGCGGCGTCGCCCCTTCGTCCGCGCGCCGCTCGGACCTCGCCGCCCCGCTCGGTCGCGCCGCCGCTCTGGCAGTCGTGGCTCTCTTACTGGTTCCCGTCGTAGGCGGTTCAGGGGCCTGGTTCACCGACTCCCGCTCGGTGTCCGGCTCGGCGTCGGCGGCGACGCTCGGAGCGCTCTCGCCGACCGTCGCCGCCGCGGGGGCCGGGAACACGGTGTCGTGGCCGGCAGCGACGACACAGTCCTGGGCGACGGATGCCAAGGTGACCGACGGTGTGACGTACACGGTGCAGCGGCAGGTCGAGGGGCGTCCCGCGCAGACGTTGGGCACGACGTCGGGGACGTCGTTCACCGACCCGGGCGGGCAGCCGTTCGGGATGGTGAGCGCGGGGGGATCGCATTCGTTGGCTGTCGATTCGGCTGGTTCGGTGTGGGCGTGGGGATCCGGTGCTGACGGGAGGCTGGGCAATGGCGGTTCGGATTCCTCGCTCGTGCCTGTGCCGGTGTCGGTCCGGTGGCCGGCTGGTGTGACGATCACGCAGGTGAGCGCGGGGGAATGGCACTCGTTGGCTGTCGATTCGGCTGGTTCGGTGTGGGCGTGGGGATCCGGTGCTGACGGGAGGCTGGGCAATGGCGGTTCGGATTCCTCGCTCGTGCCTGTGCCGGTGTCGGTCCGGTGGCCGGCTGGTGTGACGATCACGCAGGTGAGCGCGGGCAGCGACTACTCCTTGGCGCTGGACTCGCAGGGAAAGGTATGGGCCTGGGGGACCGGAGGCAACGGTCGGCTGGGAAACGGCGGTGCCGAGGATGCGTTTGTGCCGGTTCCCGTGAAGTTGGCCTCCGGTATCACGATCACGCAGGTGAGCGCGGGTGCGGCGCATTCGCTGGCGGTGGATTCGTCGGGCCAGGCGTGGGCGTGGGGATCCGGCGGTCTCGGGCGCTTGGGAAACGGCGGTGCCGACGACGCGCTGGTGCCGGTTCGAGTGGCGTTGGGCGCGGGCGTCACCATCACGCAGGTGAGCGCGGGTGCGGCGCACTCGCTGGCGGTGGACTCGTCGGGGCGGGTCTGGGCGTGGGGCGACGGCATCTTCGGGCAGTTGGTGACGAACACGAAGAGATCGAACGTCCCTGTTTCAGTGCCCCTCGGCGCGAACACCGTGACGCAGGTGAGTGCGGGGTACAAGCATTCGCTGGCGCTGGACTCGTCGGGAAAGGTCTGGGTCTGGGGTGGCGCAAGCGGACGAATCGGCGACGACAGCTGGCGGGGAGCATCAGTGCCGGCGCTCGTTGCGGTCAGCGGGGATACTGCGGTCGCGTACGTGAGTGCCGGACGGGCCCCGTCGCTGTTGGTGACGTCGTCAGGAGGGTTGTGGGGGTGGAATCAGACAGTCCGTACAGGTGACGGTAGCGTCGCCGACCAGATCGTGCCGGTTCTCATCGGCAAGCGTACATTCACCCAGGTCAGCTCGAGCTACTCCCACAGCCTCGCCCTGGCATCGGACGGATCCGTCTGGGCATGGGGGTCAGGCGACAACGGCCGACTGGGCAACGGCTCCCGCAGCAGAGCACAGACGCCGGTTCCCGTCACTCCCTCATGGGGGCCCGCGGTGCGCATCACGCAGGTCAGCGCGGGATTCTCGCATTCCCTGGCGCTGGCATCGGACGGATCGGTGTGGGCATGGGGGGCTGGAGCCGACGGTCGACTGGGCAACGACACCGCGCAGGACTCGGTCGTGCCCGTTCCCGTCACCAAGACCTGGGGCACCACTGCGCGGATCTCGCAGATCAGCGCGGGTACAGAACATTCCCTGGCTGTCACTACCGACGGGGACGTCTGGGCGTGGGGGCGGGGTACGGAGGGGCAGCTGGGCAACGGCGAAGCGCAGAACTCGGCGGTTCCCGTTCCCGCGCGGAGCGGACTGCAAGGTGTCCCTGTCGGGCAGGTGAGCGCGGGCGGCAATCGCTCCCTGGCGTTGACGAAAGACGGGGCGGTGTGGGCGTGGGGGGACGGCGCCGGGGGCGGGTTGGGAGATGGCGACGCAAGCGCCCACGTTGCACGCGTGCCCAGGCCCGTGTCCTGGCCGAGCGGCGGTTCTATCCCGTTCATCCGACAGGTGAGCGCGGGACAGGGGCACTCTCTCGCGCTCACGCGCGAAGGTGTGGTCTATGCGTGGGGGATCGGTAACAACGGGCTCCTCGGCGACGGCGACGGTGCAGAGCACTCGGCCGTCCGCCCGCAACCGGTGACGAGATCGTGGGGCGACGGTGTGTCGATCGCTCAAGTGAGCGCGGGGCCCCTCTCGTCGCTCGCGGTGACGTCGAGTGGCGACGTGTGGGGTTGGGGAGGCAACGGGGTCGGGCAGCTGGGTCTCGGTGACATCAGGACCGCGTACTCCACGCCAAAGCCTATGCAGACGTCTTGGGCCTCCTCCACCTCCGCGCCGGGCATCGTGCAGGTGAGCGCGGCGCAGCTGCAGTCGATTGCCGTCGCTTCCGACGGAACGTCCTGGGCAGCGGGTTTCGACGGGTTCGGCATGCTCAAGCTGAGCCCGGGGCAGCTGAGCCCACTTCCGCCGCAGAGTTTCTCCTTCTGTGCGGCTCCGTCGACCCCTGTCGGGCGAAACTGTACGCTGCCCGGCACCGTGACGTACACCGTCTCGTACCGTTATCTCGGGTGGGCCTCGCCTGCCGCGGCCGCGGCGATCGCACGATGAACCGTACTCTGCGCGCCGCTCTCTCTCCGGTCCGCTGGATCATCGTCGCGGTCCTGCTCGCCGCTCTCGGCGGTCCGTTCGCCTACGGCGCGGTCACGCAGCAGGAGATCGTCCGCGTCGACGGCGACTCCATGGTGCCGACCTTCCACCTCGGTGACGTGCTCTTCGTCGGCCGCGCTGAGCCCGACGAGCTCGTGCCGGGCGCGATCGTCACGGTCGAGCCGCCGGGATCGGGGCGCTACACGCACCGCATCGTCGCCGTCGAGGGCGACTCGTTGACGCTCCGCGGAGACGCGAACGCCGAAGCCGACCCGATACCTGTCGCCGTCTCCGACGTGCGCGGCGTCGTTCGCCATCACCTCGAGGGCCCGCCGGCGACGGTGCTTCTCGCCGTCGACACGCTGCCGATGCGGTTGTCGCTCGTCGTGCTGCTCATCGGCTTGATCTTCCTGCCGCTCCCGGTGCGACGCGGCCGCGGCCCGGTCGCTCCGGTGGACCTCGACCACGATGCGCAGCCGACAACTCGTCGAGAGGTTCGGGCCAAAACGCTTCCGTAATTGACTTATACGCAGATATATTTAATTAACGGATCGGGATGACTCTCACCCCGCTCGCGTTTCTCGCCTCGCCTCATCGAAGGAGTCATCCAATGACCGCTCCCACCCTCAGTGTTCGCTCTTCTTCCCCTGCTTCCTCGAGCCCCTCATGGCTCCGAGCTGCCGGCATCCTGATCCTCACCGGAGGTGTGCTGCTGACCGCTGCCACCGCCCTCGAGATCGGAACCGACGTATCCTCCGAACCGGGGCCCGCCGCCGCGTTCTGGGTGCTGTTCCTCGCGAGCACCCTCGCCCACGTCGCGGCGATGTTCCCGCTCGCTCTCGGCCGCGGCGACGGTCAGGGGGCGGTCGGCTCGTCGCTCGTGGGCAAGATCGCCCTGCTGGGCTTCGGTGCCTTCTTCCTCGCGAACCAGAGCATGTACCTGCTCGCGGCCTACCTCCTGCCGACGGCCGAGCCCACCGACGGAGCGATGGCGTTCCTGTTCGCCATGAGCGCGGTCCAGGGCGTGCTGCTGCTCGTCGGAGGCATCATCGTCGCGCGTGCACGGGTGCTCACCGGCCCCGCGCGGTGGGCGATCCTCGCGCTCGCGATCATCGGCTTCGCGCTCGGTGCCGTGATCAACGCGAGCTCCTTCGAGTGGCTGACGAACGCGATGTACTTCGTGTCCACGGGCGCGCAGATCATCGCGGGACTCCTCATCGCCCGGGCCGGCGCCGCCGCAGCGAAGTAGCGTGTGGGACGTGCCCCGCAGCTATCAGTCCCCCAAGCGACAGGCCGAGGCCGCCGCCACACGCGCGAACATCGTCGACACGGCGGGTCGACTCTTCGTCCGCGACGGCTACGTCGCCACCACCATCAAGGCGATCGCCGCCGAGGCGGGGGTGTCGATCCCGACGGTGCACCTGAACGGCCCCAAGCATGCTCTGCTGATCGCCGCCTTCGAACGGACCTTCGCGGGCGACGAGGGGCGGCACTCGCTCACCGAGCGTCCCGCGCTCGTCGAGATCATGAGCGAGCCCGACACCGACACCGCGATCGCTCGCTACGTCGACTTCCTCATCGAGGCGAACCAGCGCTCCGCGGCGATCGTGCGGGCCATGCTCGCCGCGGCCGACGGCGACGCCGAGGTGCGCGTCGCCTACCTCGACCTCGAGATGCGCCGTCACCGCGACATGACGATCGGGGCCGGCTGGTTCCTCCAGCGCGGACGCATCCGCGTCGACCAGGTCGCCATCGCCGCCGACGTGCTCGGGCTCATCACGGGACCCGATCCCTGGACGCACTTCATCGTCGCCCGCGGATGGGACCTCGCCACGTATCGGTCGTGGCTCACGGCGCAACTCATCCACCTCGCCGACAATCTCGCGTGAACGCGCGGCGGGGACGTCCGGAAAGTACAGGAAATGACCTCCTCTGCCCTCATCTGCAGCATGCCCGCCGTCGGTCACGTCGGCCCGCTCCTCGTCGTCGCCACTGAACTGCAGCGTCGCGGGTGGGACGTACGCCTGCTCACCGGTGCCCGATACCGATCGATGGTCGAGGCGGCCGGCATCCGATTCCTCCCCCTTCCGCCCGAGGCCGACACGCTCGACGACATCGGAACGGGCGGCGACGTGCGCGAGCGGGGACTCGCGACGATCAACCGCGGTGTCGAGCGGGCGTTCCTCGATCCCGCCGGCCCCGCGGCGGCCACCCTGGAGCACGTCCTCGCGGAAGAGCCGGTCGATGTCGTGCTGCACGACATGCTCTTCCTGGGGGTGCAGACCCTCTTCGGGCGACCGCGCTCCGAGCGTCTCCTCACCGTCATGTGCGGAATCACCGCCGCGGGATTCTCGAGTCGCGATACTCCGCCTTACGGTCTCGGCATCACGCCCCTGCGTCAGCCGGTGCTGAACCGTCTGCGCAATCGGGTCCTCGGCGTGACGGCGAAGGCCGTGCTGCGTCCGGTGCACCGTTCGCTCGACCTCTTCCTCGCCGGCGTCGGGGCCCCGCCCCTGAACGGCGCGTTCTTCATGGACGTGCTCTCGCGCAGCGACCTGCTCGCGCAGTTCACGGTCGAAGAGTTCGAGTATCCGCGCAGCGATGCGCCCGCGAACCTGCGGTTCTACGGTCCGATGCCCACCGCGTCGAGCCGGCCGACACCCGCCCCGGCATGGTTCGACGACCTCGACCCGGACCTTCCGCTCGTGCACGTCACGCAGGGCACCGTCGCCAACACCGACTACAGCGAGGTCATCGAACCGACCCTCGCGGCCCTGTCGGATCTGCCCGTCCAGGTCGCCGTGACCACCGGCGGACGCGACCTCGAGACCCTCCCCCCTCTTCCCGCGAACGCGTTCGCCGCGAGCTACCTGCCGTACGACGAGCTGCTCGCCCGCACCAGCGTGCTCGTGACCAACGGCGGATACGGGGGCCTGCACCACGCGATGCGCCATGGCGTGCCGATCGTGATCGCCGGCGATTCCGAAGACAAGGTCGAGACCTCGGCGCGCGTCCAGCACGCCGGAGTGGGCGTGAACCTGCGCACGGGTCGGCCGACCCCGGATGCCATCCGCTCGGCCGTTCAGCGGATCCTCGCGGATCCGAGCTATGCGGCTCGCGCCCGGGCGGTCGGCGAGGCGATCGCGGTGGCGCCGGGGGCGGCGGGGCTCGTCGACGACGTCGAGCAGATGCTCGCCGCGCGCGGCTGAACCCGGGTCGATCGCGGCCCCTCTCGCACGCGCCGTCGCGCGGAGTCCGGGCTGACTCGCCGGGCTCGCGGCATCCTGAGTCGGCCTGTCGGGCGTGAACTCCGCCGGACGGTCCGCTGCGCCACGGCCGGGTTCGTCCACCACTCCACAAACCACCCCCCACCCCGTCCCACAGAAAGAGACAGATCATGACCCACCTCTCCGGACGCACCGCCGTCGTCACCGGCGGCACCAGCGGAATCGGCGCCGCCATCGCCCACCGTCTCGCCGCAGCGGGCGCACGCGTCGTCCTCTCGGGCCGCGACGCCGAGCGCGGCGCGGCGGTCGTGCAGGCGATCTCGGACGCGGGCGGTGAGGCGCTCTTCGTCGCCCGCCGACATCACGCGCGACGCCGACGTGGCCGAGCTCGCTCGGGTCGCGGCATCCGAGGGCCCGCTCGACTTCTGGTTCTCGAACGCGGGCACCGAGGGTCCGATCGGACCGATGGAGAACTGGACGCCCGAGGCCCTGCGCGAGGTCGTCGACGCGAACCTCACGAGTGTGCTGTCGGGGCTGCATCACGCCTCGACGCACATGCGGCGCGGCGGGGTCATCGTCAACACGGCGTCGTTCGTCGGAACGGTGCTGCCGGTGCCGATCGCCGTGCCCTACGCCGCGGCGAAGGCGGGCGTGGTCGCGGCGGGGCGCAGCGCCGCGCCGCTGCTCGCCGAGGCCGGGATCGACGTGTTCACGCTGTGCCCCTGGGTGATCGACACCCCGATGGTCGATCGCCTCACCGGCGGTGCGCCCGAC
The DNA here is from genome assembly GCF_030818255.1 of Microbacterium sp. SORGH_AS_0969. NCBI lineage: Bacteria > Bacillati > Actinomycetota > Actinomycetes > Micrococcales > Microbacteriaceae > Microbacterium > Microbacterium sp. SORGH_AS_0969. Next base: position 892,088 of record NZ_JAUTAG010000001.1, on the reverse strand, counting down.
GACAAGGCGGGCTTCGCGGCCGGCTTCGCGCCGAGCGGGCGTCTCACCCCGGTCGACGACGTTGCGCGGGCCGCGGTCGATCTCGTGACCGCGCAGCCGCGCAGGGCGAGCGGCGAGGCGATCCTCGTGGATGCCGGACCGACGGTGACCGTTCTCGACTGAGCGTGGCGCGGGCACCCCGCGGTGTGTCCCGTTCTGTGCGGAATTCGGAGCGATCTCCGGCACATGGCGGGACACGCCGTGAACGGGTGGGGCGGATGCCGCGCCACCCGCGCCGACGTCAGTCCTCGGCGACCTTCGCGGCGATGTCGGTGCGGTACTGGCCACCCTCGAGGCCGATGCGCTCGAGTCCCGCGTAGGCGGCGGCGCGGGCTTCGCGGAACGTCGAGCCCAGAGCGACGACGCTGAGCACGCGCCCCCCGGTCGCCGTGAACCCGTGGTCGGATGCCGCCGTCGCGGCGTGCGCGAGGTGGACACCGTCGACCTCGTCGGCGTCGTCGATGCCGGTCAAGGGGCGACCCGTGACCGGCGCCTCGGGGTATCCCTCGCTCGCGAGCACGACCGTCACGGCGGCGGCTTCGGCGAAGGCGGGGCGCGGGCGGTCCTCGAGCGTTCCCGAGGCCGCGGCGAGCAGCAGCTCCGACAGTGGGTCGATCAAGCGCGGCAGCACGACCTGGGTCTCGGGGTCGCCGAACCGGGCGTTGAACTCGATGACCTTGATGCCGTTCTCGGTCAGGATGAGGCCGGCGTAGAGGAGTCCGATGAACGGGGTGCCCTCGGCATCCATCTCCCGGATCACGGGCTCCGCGATCTCGCGCGTGACCTGGTCGACGAACTCCGTCTCGCTGCCGAAGCGTTCGTCGAGCCACGGCAGGGGCGAGTACGCCCCCATGCCGCCGGTGTTGGGGCCCTCGTCGCCGTCGCGCAGGCGCTTGAAGTCCTGCGCGGGGCTCAACGGGAGCACGTGGTCGCCGTCGCTGAGGAAGAACAGCGACACCTCGGGGCCGGAGAGGAACTCCTCGACCAGCACCGCGCCGGTGACGAGGTAGGTCGTGGCGTGCGCGATCGCGGCCTCGCGGTCGGACGTGACAATGACGCCCTTGCCCGCGGCGAGCCCGTCGGCCTTGACGACGTAGGGCGCGCCGTACTCGTCCAGAGCTGCTTCGACGGTGGGGAGGTCGGCGGCGCGCACCGCGCGTCCGGTGGGGACGCCCGCGGCATCCATGATCCGCTTCGCGAACGTCTTGGATCCCTCGAGCTGCGCGGCCGCCTTGCCCGGACCGAAGACCGGGATGCCGTGCTCGCGCAGGGCGTCGGCGACTCCGGCGACCAGCGGCGCCTCGGGCCCGACGACGACGAGGTCGATCGCCTCGTCCTTCGCGAACGTGAGCACCTCGGCGGGGTCGTTCGCGGCGAGCGCGACGAGGTGGGCGTCACGCGCGATGCCCGCGTTGCCGGGGGCGGCGAAGATCGCGTGCGATGCCTCTTCGGAGCGCAGGGCGAGGATGATGGCGTGCTCGCGCGCGCCCGAACCGAGGACCAGGATTCTCACCCGGTCAGCCTACCGAGCGGGCTCTGCGTGCGTGGCGCGCGCACGGCATGGCCGGTGCGGTTCAGTCTGCGCGGCCGGTACGGGCGCTCGCGGTCGTGCGGCCCAGCGCGGGCGCTCGAGCCGCGCGCGTGCCCCGCGAGTACCGTGGATGCCATGCCCCCACGTCGTATCGAGACCGGCTACGGTCGGGCCGCCCTCGCGGCGGTGGCCGCCGGTGACGCCCCGCGTCCTGCGACGGCGACCGCCGTGCGCTACCTCCTGCAGCTGCTCGCCGAGAAGGCCCCGGGCAACTCCGTCGAGATGCGGGTGCCGCCGTTCGGGGCCGTGCAGGTGATCGAGGGCCCTCGCCACACCCGCGGCACTCCGCCCAACGTCGTCGAGACCGACGCCGCCACCTGGATCGCCGTCGCCACGGGCCGGGAGCACTGGACGGATGCCGTCGCCGCCGGCCGGATCGTGGCCTCGGGGGTCCGCGCCGACCTGAGTGCGCTGCTGCCGTTGCGGCCGTAGCGCCGGCACCCACCGCACGATCGCCCAATATCCCCGCATCGTTCACCCGGCGAGGACGCCGGCCCGACCGCAGCATCGCGGCGCGGTCGTCGGCCATGGTCGAGGAGGGCGCCCACGGAGTGGATGGTGCCCGGACGAGGGGACGGAGCGGATGGCATCCGGAACAGGACTGCGCGCCACGGCGCTGTCGCGTGAGTACGGCACGGGAGCGACGAGGGTCCTGGCTCTCGACGACGTGTCCGTACACCTGCGTAGCGGCGGGCTCGCGGCGATCGTCGGACCATCGGGGTCGGGCAAGAGCACGCTGCTGAACGTGCTCGGTGCGATGGACACACCCGACTCGGGCCAAGCCGAACTGAACGGCACCATCTTCACGGGCGCGGGCCCGCGAGAGCTCACGGAGTTCCGTCGCGACCGCGTCGGGTTCGTGTTCCAGTTCTACAACCTGCTCCCGCAGCTCACGGCGCTCGAAAACGTCGAGTTGGCGCGTCGCCTCCCCTCTCGTCACCGCGCCGACGTGCCGACGTCGATCGAACTGCTCGAGCGCGTCGGGCTGGGTGATCGTGCTGGCCATTTTCCCCCGCAGCTGTCGGGCGGTCAGATGCAGCGGGTCTCGATCGCGCGGGCGCTGGCGAAGAGGCCCGATGTCCTGCTGTGCGATGAGCCGACGGGAGCCCTCGACTCGGCATCGGGGGTCGAGGTGATGGTCCTGCTGACAGACGTCGCACGTGAGGGGCGCGCGATTGTAGCGGTGGTCACTCACGACCCCGCGATCCGCGACCTCGCCGATCACATCGTCGAGATGCGCGATGGGCGGGTCGTGGCAGACTCCCGCCCTCCCGTCTCATGAGCGTCGCGGCCCTGCTGCGCCGAAAGCTCCTACGCGATCTGCGGCTCCGGGCGGCGCAGTTCGTCGCCGTGTTCGTCATGAGCGCGCTGTGCCTGGCCGTGTACGGCGGGCTCGAGGGCGGGTGGCGGGGGATGCAGGTCGAGCAAGAGCGAATGGATGCCGAGGCCCACCTCGCGGACGTCTGGATCACCGCTTCGTCAGCGTCGCCCGAACAGGTCGACGCGTTGCGGGGTCTTCCGGGGGTCTCGGATGCTGAGACCACGGGTCTGCTCGATGCGGCGGTCGTCGGTGGTCGAGGCGACCTCGTCGTGAGCGCGCTGCCGGAACGGATCGACGTCCCGGAACCGGTCGAAGGACGCCTGGACGATCTCACGGACGACCAGATCGCTCTCGACGCCGCATTCGCCGAGGCACACGCGCTTCGGGTGGGGGACACCGTGCGGCTACGGATCGCGGCGACGGATCACTCCTTCACCGTCGCGGCGTGGGTGCGGTCGGCCGACAAGGTGTCGGACACCGGAGTCGATGGTCTGTACGCGCCTGACCCGTCGAGGTACGGCTACGCCTATGTCTCGCGGCAGCAGATGCAGGCGCTCGGGCCGAGTCGCGTGTCCGTTGCCCTGGCGGGCTCGCCCGAGCGGATCATGGCGGAGGCGCCCGGGCTGCTCGGGGCCGACCGACTGGCCATGTACGACCGGTCCTCTCAGCCGGGAGTGGTGGGGCTGACCGACCGCATTCGACAGATCAGAAGTCTGTCGCTGTTGTTCCTCGGTTTGTTCCTGGCGGTCGCGATGCTCGCGATGTTCACCTCGATGCGGCGACTGGTCGACATGCAGCAGCGCGACATCGCCACGCTGAAAGCGCTCGGCGTCACCGACACGCAGCTGCGCCGGCACTACTCCCAGTACGCCATCGTCGTCGCCGCGGGCGCCCTCGTCGGCTTCGCGTTCGCTCCCGTGCTCTCGCTGTTCGTCTTGCGGTCGCAGCGGTCGAGCTTCGGATTGGTCGCCTGGATTCCGGCGTACACCCCAGCGCCCCTGGCGCTCGCGGTCGCGCTGGTCGCGGGCGCGTCGGTCGTGTCGGTCGTCGCCACTCGCGCGGCGCGGCGCACGGACCCCGCGGCGGCGATGCGCGGCGGGGCCGCGACGACTCGGCGCGTCTTCCCTCGGCTTCGGCGAATGTCACCGCTGAACGCGTGGGGCCTGCGCGAGATCGCGACAGCGCGTGGGCGCCTGCTCACTGCACTTGCCGCGACGGTCGGGGGCACCACCCTTCTCATCGCGGGATTCGGGATGCCGGATTCCCTGCACCATCAGGTCGCCCGGTCCTTCGATTCGCAGTACCTCTTCGACGCGCAGGCGCGGCTCTCTCCGGGCGCATGGTCACAGCAGGGCGAGGCCCTGGCATCCGGAATCACCGACGTTCAGTGGCAGATGTCCTTCGTCATGCCAGGCGACGGCCTCGCAGGGGGCGAAGCCGTCAACGTCCTGTCGGACGGCGACCTCTACCGCCTGCCGGACGGTGATGCCGGCGTCGCGCTGCCCGCCGACGGTGCGCTCGTGAGCGCCGCGCTCGCCGATGCACGCGGGATCGCGATCGGCGATGAGGTCACGGTTCTTCCGCCTGGCTCCGCGACGGGGGTCGCCGTCATCGTGCGCGGGGTCACTGACGCGGGAGAGCCTCAGGGGCTCTTTCTCTCGCGGTCTGCGTGGGAGCGCGCGGGCGGCGTCTTCTCGCCGAACGCGCTGCTGGCGCGCGGGGCTGAGGCCGCCGAGGTGCTCGAGGGCCGGCCCGGAATCGCGAGTGTCCTGACACATGACGACCGGCGCGCGAACGCTGAGCAGGTGATCGACGGCCTCGGCGATGTTTTCGCGCTCATCAAAGGGTTCGGGCTGCTGCTGACCATGGTCGTGCTGGTGAACTTGGGCGCTCTGGCCTTCGCCGAACGCACCCGCGACTACGCGACACTCGCCGTGCTGGGGGTGCGTCCGCGCGAGATCCGCGCCCTCCTCTTGCGCGAGAACGTCGCCATCACCGTCGCCGGCGCGCTCATCGGCATCCCCGCCGGTATGGCTTTTCTGTCGGCGTACCTGGCGGTGTTCCGCACAGATCGCATCGTGTACGCGTCGGCCGCGTCGCCGGTCGCCACCGGGTGGTGCGTCGTGATCGTCGTGGGGTGCGGCCTGAGCGCATCGTTCCTACTGGCGCGCCGTCTGCGTCGGGTCGACGTGCTGGGGGCGTTGAAGGGTGCTGAGTAGTCCTGATCACCTGATCCCCGCTCCACGGGGTAACGGGTGTCGGTGTGGAGGGTTCGACTCTCGGAGCGATCGCTGCTCGATGCGTAGGCACCGCGCCCCGTCATCCGCGCGGGGGTGGGACAATGGACTCATGGCCGAGCAGCCCGCCCCCGAACGACCGTCCTTCTCTCGCGGTGAGATCGAGACGGCCAGCGTTCGCCGCGCGCCCAAGTACGGCGTCTTCCTGGCCGCGGGCGCGTTCGTCGGCATCCTGGTCGCCCTCATCCTGACGTTCGCGATCGACAGCACCGATGTCAGCCCGTACACGCAGGTCGTGTACTCGCAGCTGCAGGTGTTCGGCTTCACCGCCTTGATCTGCGTGGTCGTCGGTGTGACGGTCGCGGCCATCGTCGCGTTGATCTTCGAGCGCGTCCTCGGCGGACGCACCCGCCAGGTCATCGTCGACCACGAGCAGCACGGGGTCTGACCTTCAGGCGAGCTCCGCGATGATCGGGTGGATCGCGGAGTCGAATGCCGCCACGTCTCCGCGCAGACCGTCGGTCACCGCGACCGTGAGGGAGCCGATCCACCACACTCCGCGCTGAGCCAGCGGCAGGATCTGCACGTTCAGCTCGAACGAGTGCGCGCGACGACCGACGATGCGTTCGTGCGCGGCGATCGCGCTGGCGTAGGCGCGATACGACACCCCCGGACGTGCCGACGTCTCGCGTGCGTACCGTCCGTGCGCCTGCCGAGCGAAGTCGGTGGCCTCGTCGGCGAACGGCGTCGCGGCATCGCGCAGGGCCTCCGCGCCCTCGACAGGGAGCGTGACGAGCCCGTCGAAACCCTCGACCAACTCCAACGGCACGGGGGAGGGGTGCGCCTGCGGCTCCACCGTCAACGCCCAATAGGCCCGCCACTGTCTCTCGAGCTCCGACTGAGCGGCATCCGTCCTCGTCGTCTCCGCGGCGGCGGGCACGCGCCGCAGGGAGGGCAGATCGTCGGGAGACCGGATGCCGAGCACCTGACGCAGGTAGAGCGCGACGAGCACCGGTGACCCCGCGTCCTCGCGGATCACCCACTCGGGCTGGCCTGCCGTCATGGCGTCATTGTAGGGACGGTCTCGACGGTGGGGGATGGGCCTTGCGGCGGGCGCGCTCCCCCGGGAGGAACTTCAGGGAGCGGAGGGCGCCGCAGCTTCAGCCGCTCCTCCCGTGGCCGAATCTCCTCCCATTGCCGAGTCTCGGCCTTCTCCTGTGGGAGGGGAGGTGATTCCGGGGCAGGAGGATCTCTGGCCCTAGGGTGTCCTCCCGCCGCCGAATCTCCTCCCGAACGGCCGGCACCCACCCGTAGCACTGCTTCTCCCCACCCCCACTTCTCCACAGGCCGGGATGCTGTTCCCGCGGGCGCGCTTCGCAATCCGGCACGCTTCCCGGATGAGCGCTCGACTATCCCGCCGCATCGAAGTCCTCCAGGCCCGGGTGCGTGCCCTGGAAGGGGTCGTCGCGACGACCCGCCTGCTGCGAGAGGGAACGTCCGTCGACACGATCGCGGCGGCCGTCCGCAGCGGTGCTGTGCTGCGGGTGCGTCGGCGATGGATCGCTCTTCCCGATGCCGATGCTCACCTCCTTTCCGCCGCGCGTGGCGGCGTGACACTCGCGTGCGCCACCGCTGCAGCCCGGCACGGGTTGTGGGTGTTCGATCAGAACCACGTCCACGTCGCGGCACCCGCCCACTCCGGGCGGATCTCCGTATCGGCCGGAACTCGCGTTCATCGCTCGCGCCCTCTCATCCAGCGGCATCCGGAGGATCTGGTCGACGGTGTGGTCAATGTGCTCGGTGTGGTGAGCGGGTGCCTCCCACCGGAACAGGCGCTCGCGATCTGGGATTCGGCGCTCAACAAGGGGCTCGTCACGCTCGACGAGATGCGTCGTTATCCCCTCAGGGGCCGCGCGCTCGAGCTCGCGGAACAGGCGACGCCGCTCGCGGACTCCGGCCTGGAGACCTTCCTCCTCGTTCGCCTGAGATGGCTTCGCCAGAGGCTGTGCCCGCAAGCGTGGATCCTCGGCCGTCGTGTGGACCTGCTCATCGGTGAGCGGCTCGTCGTGCAGGTCGACGGTGGGCACCATGTCGGCGCGCAGCGCGAAGCCGACGTTCGACACGACGCCCTTCTCGCGCTGAACGGCTACCACGTCATCCGCGTCGGGTACCGCCAGATGGTCGACGACTGGCCCTCGGTCCAACTGATGATCGTCCAGGCGATCGCGCAGGGGCTGCACCGCGCTCGTTGAGGCGGAGGTGCCCTGGCCTGGTGGCTTGCTCGGCCCTGTCCCTGGGAGGGAGGGGATTCTGGGAGGGGAGGATGCCTGGCCGTCGGGGGTCCTCCCGTGGCTGATTCTCCTCCTGGGGTGGGTGCTCGGCCCGTCCCGGAGTGGCCATCCCCCTGGCCTGGTGGCTTGCCCGGTTATCTCCCCAACGGCAACCAGTGTCTGGGAGGGGAGGGGATTCTGGGAGGGGAGGATGCTGGGGCGCTGGGTGTCCTCCCGTCGCTGCATCTCCTCCCGTCGCACGCAACCGCTCCGGCGTCCGGCCCCGCAACCGGCCCGCGCCCCACCCGGACGCCCGCACACAGCAGCCCCGGGTAGTCTGTTCCGGTGGCCTCCGCTCCCCACGAGAACCCCTATTCCGCTGCCGGCGTCGACACGGCCGCCGGAGACCTCGCTGTCGAACTGATGAAGTCGGCCGTGCGCCGCACCCACGGGCCCGAAGTGCTCGGTGGCGTGGGCGGCTTCGCCGGCCTCTTCGACGCCTCGGCGCTCCGCGACTACGCCAAGCCGCTGCTCGCGACCAGCACCGACGGTGTCGGTACGAAGGTCGCGATCGCGCAGGCGATCGACAAGCACGACACGATCGGCGAAGACCTCGTCGGCATGGTCGTCGACGACATCGTCGTGGTGGGCGCGCGTCCGCTCTTCATGACCGACTACATCGCGTGCGGCAAGGTCGTGCCGCAGCGCATCGCCGACATCGTCGCGGGCATCGCGCGCGGCTGCGCGGCCACGGGCACCGCGCTCGTCGGCGGCGAGACCGCCGAGCACCCCGGCCTGCTCGGCATCGACGACTACGACGTCGCGGGAGCGGCGACCGGCGTCGTCGAGGCCGACCGCGTCCTGGGCGCCGACCGCGTCCGCCCGGGCGACGTCGTCCTCGCTCTCGCGTCGAGCGGCCTGCACTCCAACGGCTACTCGCTCGTGCGCCACATCATCACCGGTGCCGGCATCGCGTACGGCTCGGCCTCGGCCGAACTCGGCGCGACCTGGGGGGAGGCGCTCCTCGAGCCCACGCGCCTGTACACCTCGCCGCTGCTGCGTCTGCTCGACGACGCGGCGGTGGGCTCCGGCATCCATTCGCTCAGTCACGTGACGGGCGGCGGCATCGCCGCGAACCTCGCGCGCGTGCTGCCGCAGGACACGTGGGTCGACGTCGACCGTTCGACGTGGAGCCCCTCGCCCGTGTTCCGCGTGCTCGCCGACATCGGCGGTCTCGAGCTGACCGCGACCGAGGGCACGTGGAACCTCGGCATCGGCTTCCTCGCCGTCGTCTCTCCGGAGGTCACGGATGCCGCGATCGCGGCGCTCACGGCCGACGGCATCGCCACCTGGCAGGTCGGCGTCGTCCGCGACGACCACCGCCCCGAGGGCGAGTACGAACAGGGCGCGAAGGGCGTCGACGGGGGCGCCGTGCGCCTGGTCGGCTCGTACGCGGATGCCGGTCACCCGGCGAACGGAGCGAAGTAACACCCCATGTGCGGCATCGTCGGCATGGCCGGGCAGGGCCCGGTCAACCAGGAGATCTACGACGCGCTCCTCCTTCTCCAGCACCGGGGACAGGACTCAACGGGCATGGCCACGGCCGAGTCCAGCGGCGTCTTCCACATCCACAAGGCCCGCGGCCAGGTGCGTGAGGCGTTCCGCACCCGCGACATGCGCGCCCTCCTCGGCGACATCGGTCTCGGCCACGTGCGCTACGCCACGAAGGGCACGGCCTCCAGCGAAGAAGAGGCGCAGCCCTTCTACGTCAACGCCCCCTACGGCATCGTCCTGGTGCACAACGGCAACCTCACCAACACCCGCGAGCTCACGAGCGAGCTGTTCCACAAGGACCGCCGGCACCTGAACACCAGCTCCGACACCGAGCTGCTGGTGAACATCCTCGGCTCGGAGCTGCAGTCCGAGATCACCGGCCCCGACCTCGACCCCGCTCAGGTCTTCCGCGCGGTCGGTCGTGTGCACGAGCGCGTCGAGGGCTCCTACGCCTCGATCGCCCTCATCGCCGGCTACGGTCTGCTCGCGTTCCGCGACCCGTTCGGCATCCGTCCGCTCATCCTCGGCAAGCGCCCCGCGCCCGAGGTACCCGGGGGTGAGCCGCGCGACGAGTGGATCGTGGCATCCGAGTCGCTCGTGCTCGAGAATGCCGGCTTCGAGGTCGTCCGCGACGTCGAGCCCGGAGAGGCCGTCTTCATCAGCCTCGACGGCACCCTCCACGCCCAGCAGTGCGCCGAGAAGACGATGCTCGCGCCGTGCTCGTTCGAGTACGTCTACCTCGCGCGTCCGGACTCGGTCATGAACGGCGTCTCGGTGTACGAGACGCGCTTGCGCATGGGCGAGCGCCTGGCCGACACCGTCGCGAAGTACACCCCCGCCGGGTCCATCGACGTGGTGATGCCCATCCCCGACTCGGCGCGACCGGCGGCGATGCAGGTCGCCCGCAAGCTCGGCATCGAGTACCGCGAGGGCTTCTACAAGAACCGCTACGTCGGCCGGACGTTCATCATGCCCGGGCAGGCCGTGCGCAAGAAGAGCGTGCGCCAGAAGCTCAACGCCATGTCGACCGAGTTCCAGGGCAAGAACGTGCTGCTCGTCGACGACTCGATCGTGCGCGGCACCACGAGCCGCGAGATCATCCAGATGGCTCGGGATGCCGGAGCCAAGAGCGTCACCTTCGCCTCTGCCGCTCCTCCCGTGCGCTACCCGCACGTGTACGGCATCAACATGCCCTCGCGGCACGAGCTCGTCGCCCACGGCCGGACGATCCCCGAGATCGCCGAGGAGCTGGGCTGCGACTACCTCGTCTACCAGGAGGTCGACGACCTCAAGGCGGCGATCATGGAGGGCACCGACCTGGTCGACCTCGACATGAGCTGCTTCGACGGTCGCTACGTCACCGGCACCGTGTCGGAGGAGTACCTGGCCTGGGTCGAGGGCAGCCAGGAGTCTTGACTCCGCGCCGCGCGGGGACCGTCGCGCTCGCCGCGGCAGCGATCGTCCTGCTCGCGTTGACGTTGCGCATCGCCGTCGCCTCGCTGTCGCCGCTCCTGATCGTCATCGAGCGCGATTTCCCCCTCCCGGCCGCCGTCGTCGGCCTCATCGGCATGGCGCCCCCCGTCGCCTTCGCGATCTCAGGCTTCGTGACTCCCGCGATCGAGCGACGCGTCGGTCTCGAACGGCTCGTGCTCCTCGCGGCGGTCGTCGCGGCGGTCATGCTGGGGATGCGCGCGATCGCCGTCGATGCGATCACCTTGCTCGCCGCGACCGCCGGGATCTTCGCGGCGGTCGGCGTCGCCAATGTGCTGCTGCCCGCCGTGGTGAAGAAGTACTTCCCCACTCGCATCGGCCTGATGACGACGATCTACACGACCACCATGGCGGTCGCCACCTTTATGCCGCCGCTGGTCGCCGTGCCGCTCGCCGAGAGCGTCGGATGGCGCGGCTCGTTCACGCTCTGGGCGGGTGTCGCCGTGGCCGCGGTGGTGCCGTGGGTCGCGATGAGCCTGCGCGCCCGGGCGGCGCGCGCCGACATCATCGAGCAGCCGAAGACCTCCGTGCTGTCGCGTGTGATCCGCGTGCCGCAGACGTGGGCGCTGGCGGCGACGTTCGGGGTGAACTCGTCCGTCGCCTACGGACTCTTCGCGTGGTTGCCGCCGCTGGTGATGGGCGTCGCCGGGGTGGACGCCGCCGAGGCCGGCCGGTTGCTCGCCCTGTTTTCGTTCATGGGCTTGCCGGTCTCGCTCGTCGTTCCGCTCTTGGTCGTGCGGGCGCGGAGTGTCGCCCCGTTCTACGTCGTCGCCGTGGTCGGCGGTCTCGCCGGGGTGGCGGGGCTGCTCTTCGCCCCCGCGGCCGCGACGACGCTGTGGGTGGTGCTGATCGGCATCCCGCCCCTGATGTTCCCCATGGCGCTCGTGCTCTTCGGCCTGCGCACGCGGTCGCACGACACCGCGGTCGCGCTGAGCGGGTTCGTCCAGAGCGTCGGCTACGGCATCGCCGCGCTCATGCCGCTCGCCATCGGCGTCACCCACGAGGTGACCGGCGGATGGACGGCCGGTCTGATCGTGCTCGGCGTTGTCATCGCGTGCGTGATCCCCGCGGGAATCGTCGTCTCACGCGGAGAGACGATCGAGGGAGCCTGGGAGCGCCGCTACGGCACCGCCTGGTGACAGCCGCGGATGCGGCCGGTGCAGGGCGCTGAGGCCCTACGCCTTCTCGTCTTCGTACTCGTCGGAGTACTCGTCCGCCCACTTGTCGACGTACGCGTCTTCACCCGGTTCGGGTGCGCCGAGTTCGCGCTCGAGCGCTGCGTAGTTCACCGAATAGGTGTCGTACTTCAGCTCACGGGCGATCTTGGTGTGCTTCGCCTTCTGACGGCCACGCCCCATGCGAGACCCCCTCACGATCGACATCGCAGGCCGTGCTCAGGGCCCTGCGTATTGCGGTTCCGGACCGAGCCGGTAAGAGTAACACCCAGGATATCACGGTGCCCCTCGACCCCGACCGTCGGCGGTCCGCACGGAGGTTCACCGGCGACGAGGGGAGAACGGAATGAGCGACCACGAGCCGTCGGCTGTGGCATCCGGAGCCGTCATCGCGGGGGTCGTACCCGGGCAGTCGCCCCGCGTCGTGCACGAAGCCGCGCGGTACGCCGTACTGGCGGGCGTCGAACTGATCGTGGCGCACGTCGACACCACGCGGTTCGTCGCCTTCGAGGATCCGGACGGGTACGTCAACTCGGCGACGCTCGACGTCGCGGGCGAGGTGGCGCACGCCGCGCTCACCGAGGTCGAGAAGGAGGCGGCGACCGCCCTGGCGGGGAACCCCGTGACGTGGTCGGTGCGGCAGCTGATCGGCGATCCCGCGCTGTCGCTGATCCAGCTCGCCGACGAGGTGGGTGCATCGTTGCTCGTCGTCGGCACCCGCAAGCGCGGACTGGGCGAGTCGCTCCGCGAGTTCCTGACCGGGTCGGTCGCCGCCCGGCTCTCTCACCGGCAGCACCGGCCGGTGCTGGTCGTTCCGCTGGGAGAGCCGGTCGGCGCCCACGAGGAGCTGCCCTGGGAGTGAGGCGTCAGCTGCGCATCGCGCGGGCGACCGCCTCGGACGCGTGACGCAGCGCCGCCTCGATCTCGTCGATTCCGGATGCCGAGAGCTCGCCGCCGCGGGCCACGTGCGACCGCAACTCCGAACGGACGCGTCCACGGAACTCGGTGATCGCGGCATCCGCGCGGTGCAGCTGCTCGCGCGTGCGGGAGCGAGCGTCGTCGGCAGGCGTCGTCTCGGCGTGCTCGCGCTCCTCGCGCGATGCGGCGGCGAGATCGGCGCGGAGGCTCCGCATGGCATCCCGAACGCTCCCGCGCACTTCGTCGGCGATGAGGCGCACGCTGTCGGCCAGGTCGGCCTGGATGCCCTCGAGGTCGCCCGTGCGGGCCGCGACCTCGGCGCGTCCGGCATCCGTGATCTCGTAGACGGTCTTGCGTCCGTCGACGGTCTTCGTGACGAGGCCCTCGTCCTCGAGCTTCGCGAGGCGGGGGTAGATCGTTCCGGCCGAGGGGGAGTAGGTGCCTCCCGTGCGGTCGGACAGGGCCTGCATGAGGTCGTATCCGTGGCGCGGGGCCTCGTCGAGAAGGCTCAGGATGTACAGGCGCAGGCCGCCGTGCGAGAAGACCGGGCTCATCACCATTCCTCCTCTCCGGCGAGTTCCTCGGGGCGGAGCCCTGAGATGCCGCGGCGCAGCACCGTGATCTCTCCCGACACGGTGTTGGCGCGCACGTCGACGAAGGATCCGGCGAGCGTGCCGGTCGAACCCGTGTAGTTGGTGGGACCCGAGCCCGAGCGGACGAGTCCGTCGATCTGCACGCGCCCGCTCACCGAGCGGGAGACGTAGTTGGCGGGCAGGCCGCGGTCGAGGCGGATGGTGGCCGCGCCATTGACGGAGTTGAGCGCGATCGACTGCACGGGGCCGGTGGAGTCGACGAGCATCGCGCCCGAGACCGTGTCGATCGACGCCTTCGTCACGGTGCCGGTGACGGTGACGTCGCCGGAGACGCTGTTGGCGCTCAGCGCACCCTCGAGCTCACGCACCTGCACGTCGCCCGAGACCGCGTTCGCGCTCACGTCGCCGACCAGGCCGTCGACGATGATGTCGCCGGACACCGTGTTGAGGCGGGCGTCGGTACGCAGACCCGAGACGAGGGCGCTCGCGCTCACGACGCCGAGGGTGAGGGCGACCGAGCGCGGCACGGCCACGCTCACCTCGGCCTTGGGGCCGCCGGCGCCGAAGTTGCGGAACACCTCGAGGAAGTTGTCCCAGCGCAGCTGCGGGTGGTCGATCTCGAGGCGGCCGTCGGTCATCTCGATGCGGAGGTCTTTAACCGTGACGCCGTGCACCTCGATCCGAGCGCTCGGGTCGTCGTGCGCGATCACGTCGATCTGGCCGCCGACGAGGCCGATCTTCAGCTCGCGTACGTCTTCCAGGTCGATGACGCGCGTCTCGCCGGGGTGGACGATCCATTTCTCCATGGCGGGCTCCTCTCTCGCGATATATCGCGTTTGAGAACAGTATCGAGATATATCGCGTTTTCGTCAACCCTCGTGGCAGGGTTCCGGTGGCTTCGACAGGCTCAGTCACCTGGGGTGCGGTGGCTTCGAGAGGGGTGGCCGTGGGGTTCCGGTGGCTTCGACAGGCTCAGCCACCTAGGGTTCGGCGGCTTCGAGAGGGGCGGCCGTCGGGTCCCGGTGGCTTCGACAGGCTCAGCCACCTGGGGTGCGGCGGCCCCTGCGCGCGTCAGCAGAGGTCCCTGAGCTTGTCGAAGGGACCGGGTTCCCACGCCAAAGACGGATGCCACGCGCTCGATGAGCACGTGGCATCCGGGGCGGGAGAACCCGCCGGAGGGGAGGTGACGCGCACCCGAAACGCGTCGACCTCTCAGGGGGTCAAACGGGCTTGCGTCCGCTGATCAGGCGGAACAACAGCACGATGAGGGCGATGAGGCCGACGATGATCGCGACCCACAGGAGGAAGCTCGCGGCCTGGCTCATCCCGCTCACGATGGCGATGACGATCGCGGCCACGATGATGATGATGAGGAAGATGTTCATGGGGGGCTCCTTGCTGTTCACCGCGTCACGACGCGGCACCCTGGCGAGTGGTTCTTCAACCGTGTCACTCGGGCGCTGGATCGGGAGGGGGTTGACGCGCCTGGGAAAACGCTGTTAGCCGGGCTCGCGCGGAGAAGGGTGGGCTCGGGCGATCGCGGGGACGGTGTCAACCCCGATCAGTCGTGGGGAGCGGTGGTCGTAGCGTCGGTGGTCCGACGGAAGGAGACGATCATGCCCCAGGGGCGAGGATCCAACAGTCTGAAAGACCCGGAACTCTACGAGGAACTGCGCAAGCAGGGCGACTCGAAAGAGAAGGCTGCGCGCATCTCGAACGCGGCCGCGGCCCAGGGTCGCGGCAAGGTCGGCGAGAAGGGCGGACACGCCGAGAACTACGAGGACCGGACGGTCGACGAGCTGAAGAAGCGCGCGAAAGAGCTGGGGATCACGGGCTACTCGGGCAAGAAGAAGGCGGAGCTGATCGACATGCTCCGCAACCACTGACCCGATGCCGCGGCTCATCCGCGTCCGGCCCTACGAGGACCCCGGGTTCCGCCGCGTGCGCTCGGGGTCGGGCTATCGCTTCGTGGACCATACGGGTGCCCCGGTGCCTGAGCGCGAAGCCGAACGCGCGCGGAGCCTCGTCATCCCGCCGGCCTGGCGGGAGGTGTGGATCGCGACACAGCCCAACGCGCACATCCAGGCCGTGGGAACCGACGAGGCCGGGAGGCGCCAGTACACCTATCACGCCGACTGGTCGAAGCGGCAAGACAAGGGGAAGTTCGCCCGTGCCCTTCAACTCGCCGAGGCCCTCCCGCGGGCCCGCGCCCGGGTGACCCAGTCCCTGCGTCGGAGCGACATCGACCGCGAGCGGGTCTTGGCCGTGTCGTTCCGCTTGCTCGATCTGGTCGCGCCGCGCGTCGGGAACGCGCGGTACTTCGTCACGAACGGAAGCCGCGGCCTGACAACTCTCCAACGCAGGGATGCCACGGTCGAGGGCGACCTCATCCGGCTCTCGTTCCCCGCCAAGAGCGGCAAGCGCGCCGACCTTCGTGTCCGCGATGCGGAGTTGGCATCCCTCGTCGAAGAACTCGCGCTCGGCCGCTCGCGCGCCGCGCTGCTCAGCTACAAGCGGGGGCGTCGACGCGTGCCGCTCACCCCGGGGGACGTCAACGCCTACGTGCGCTCCCTCACGGGCGGACCGTTCAGTGCGAAGGACTTCCGGACGCTGCGCGGCACGATCCTCGCGGCCGAGGCGCTCGCGAAGGTCGGGGCCACGGGTGGCAAGAACGAACGCAAGAAGGCCGAGGTCGCGGCGGTTCGTGCGACCGCCGAGGCGCTCGGCAACACGCCCGCGGTGGCGCGGTCGAGCTACATCGACCCGCGCGTCTTCTCGCTGTACCGCAAGGGGCGCACGATGGAACTCGGCGGGTCTAAGGATGCCGCGATCAGGCGGTTGATCCTCGGGGAGTGACCGCGTCGACGGTGATCGCGTCGACGATGTCGGGGAGCGCCGGGACGGGCGCCACCACGACGTCCTGAATCTTCCCGTCCAGGGCGACGCAGCCCTCTCGGGCGTTCTCGATGTCGGCGAGCGCGATCTTGCGGCGATGGGGGATGACGAACGCCTCGATGTGGAACACGTGCCCCCCTCGTCTCGCACGCGGCTTCCCGCCTCCCGTACCCACGGGAGCCCCGCGAGGTACTGGTCCACCCGGTCCACGAGAGGGTGCGGGTGGGCGTCGTCGAAGGTCGTCGCGCGCGCGTCCATCAGGTCGACGACGGCGGCGCGCAGGTTGCCGACGCCGTCGTGGACGATGCTCCCGGCGATGAAGATCGCCGCCGCGGCATCCATCCACCACAGGCCCACGCCGATCCCGAGGACGCCCACGATCGTGCCGACCGAGGTCATCCAGTCGGCCTTGTTCATGTCGGCGTCGGCGTAGAGAACCTTGTCGTGCAGCTCGCGGGCGAGACCGAGCTTCATTCGACCGACGATGACCGGCGGAATGCCCGTGACCGCCATCACCGCGATCATCAGCCAGCCGAGCCAAATCGTGACGCCGAAGAGGTTCACGGTGCCGATCGTGGGGTGCTCCGCGGTGAGCAGGCCGATGCCGGAGTCGACGATGAGGAACAGGCCCATCGCGGTCAGGGCGACCGCCGCGACGAGGTGGCCGATCGCAACCGAACGATGGAAGCCGTAGGGGTGGCGGACGGTGGGTCTGCGCCGCGCCAGACGCACGGCGATCAGGAACGCGATCGGGGGGATGAACGAGAGCAGGTCCTCGATCCAGGCCGCCTTCATCGCCTGCGAGTTGCCGAGGACGAGGAAGACGAGGGTGGCGGTCACCGCGAGGAACGCGAGTGTGACCCACTCGAGACGGATCGCGCGGCGCAAAACCTGAGCCTGTCGCTCGGGGAGCTCGGTGTGGCCGAAGCGCGCGATCATCAGCCGACTCCCTCGGTGGCGGCTTCGTCGGTCAAGAAGGTCTCGAGCCGCGAGACGAAAGCGTTCTCGCCGAGCGGGACGAGCATGACGAACTTCGCGGTCGACCCATCGTCGAGGGTGACTTCGCCGTAGGGACGCGTCATCCCGGCCCGCTCCGTCCACGGGGTCTCGTCGGTCACGCCGCCGGCGACGACGTCGAGATCGCCGTTCTCGAGGCCGCGGACGAGCGCCTCCTCGGAGCCGACGGTCCAGTCGACCTCGGCATCCATCGAGGCGGCGAAGTCGGTGAGGGCGTCGACCTCGCTCCCGCTCGGACGGTCGCCGTCGATGCGTACGAAGTCGCCGTTGGGGGAGACGCCGGCGTGCAGGACTCCCCCCTCGACGCGGTCGAGGGTGCCCTGCGGGTCGGCCGGGATCCGGATGCCGCAACCCGCGAGCAAGAGGACGCTCAGGGCCGCGGCGACGACGGCCGCGGGTCTCGATCTGGGCATGACTCCGCCTTCCGTGTGGGGACGCCGGAGGATTCTGCTCCGTCCGGGGCCGGCGCGTCGCGGGGGGTTGCGCGCGCCCCGTCTCCCGCCCTCGCGCCCTGCCCCCGTGCCGCGCTCCCTCGCCGCGCTCCCGGGCGTTGAGTGTCCAAGACACGCCGCAACGCGATGACCGGTTACGGCGTGTTCTGGACACTCGACGGGGGGTTCGTGCGGGCGCGCGCTCCGGCGCCGGTGCGGGAGAGCGGCGTAGGGTGGCGCGGTGAGCATGTGGCGCGATGTCGTCCTCGTCGCGGTCGGCGGCGCGATCGGCACCGCCGCGCGCGCCGGGCTCACCCTCGCCCTGGGGGACGACCTCGGGCCCGCTCTCGTTCCCCTCGTCAACGTCGTCGGGGCGTTCGCGATCGGCGTCGTGTTCGGTTTCCGAGCCCGGATGCCGGAGTCGTCGCGCGCGCAGCGAGCGCAACTGTTCCTCGGCACCGGGGTCCTCGGCGGCTTCACGACGTACAGCGCGCTCGCCGTCGAGTCCGCCGACCTCACGCAGCTGTGGTGGGGCGCGGCGACGGTGGTCGTGGGGACGGCGGCGGCATGGGGCGGCGTGGTCCTCGGACGCGGGCGTCTTCGGTCGCGCTGAGCGGGACGCATGGCACGCTCGTCCACGGTGGCGCGAACGGCGTCGCCGGGTCGAGGCGCTCGAGGCCTGATCGCCGCGTAGATTGACGGGCGTGACCCCGCTCGTCTTCGCCGCCGTCGCCCTCGCGGGCGGAATCGGTGCGGCGGCGCGGTACCTGCTCGACGTGGCGATCCGCCGCCGGACGGGCGAGAGCTTCCCGTGGGGCATCCTCGTGGTCAACCTCTCGGGGGCGCTGGTGCTCGGCATCCTGAGTCGCCTTCCCGCGGACGAGGCGTGGAGGTGGATCGTGGGGACGGGGCTGCTCGGCGGCTACACGACCTTCAGCGCTGTCGCGGTGGCGACCGCGCTGTTCGCCGAGGAGGGGCGGACGCGGACGGCGACGGTCTACGCCCTCGCCTCGTTCGTGGGGTCGGTTCTCGCCGCCCTCGCCGGGTTGGCCATCGGTTCGCTGGTCTGACGCGGCCTCGCCCTCGGGGGTGCGTGGGATACTGAGCGTCGATACAACTCTGTATCGAATCGCGATCCCGAGAGGTCCTTCGTGTCGTATCTGGCCGTCCTGAGCCTGAAGAACCGCGCCCTGATCGCCCTCGTCACGATCGTCGCCGCGATTTTCGGCGGCCTCGCGCTGACGAGCCTGAAGCAGGAGCTCATCCCTTCGATCCAGTTCCCGCAGCTCGCCGTCGTCACGACCTATCCCGGCGCCTCGCCCGAGGTGGTCGAGGCCGACGTGTCGACACCGATCGAGAACGCGATCCGCGGCGTGGACGGGCTCGAGTCCACGACGGCCACCAGCACGACGAACTCGTCGATCGTCTCGGCGTCCTTCACCTACGGCACCGATCTCGCCTCGGCTCAGCAGAAGATCCTCGCCGCGATCGCGCGCATCAAGGATCAGCTCCCCGAGTCGGCCGACACCACCGTCGCGTCGGCCAGCATCGACGACTTCCCGGTCATCCAGCTCGCCGTCACCGGCTTCAGCGACGCCGAGGCCGTCCAGTCCACGCTGCAGACGAGCATCATCCCCGACCTCGAAGACGTGGAGGGTGTCAACGGCGCGCAGATCGTCGGCGGAACGGGTCAGCGGGTCACGATCACCCCCGACGCCGGCAAGCTCGCGGAGCGCGGTTACACCCAGCAGTCGATCACCGACGCTCTCGACGCGAACGGCGTGCTCTTTCCGGGCGGATCGATCACCGAGGGCGACCAGACGCTGACGGTCCAGACGGGCGCGAAGCTCACCAGTGTCGACGAGATCGCTGCTCTTCCCCTCGTCCCCTCCGATGCCGCGCAGTTCCGCGCCGGCGCCACGACGATCGCCGACGTCGCCGGTGTCGCTCTCGGGGCCGACCCCACCACGACCCTGTCGCGCGTCGACGGCAAGCCCGCCCTGACGATCGCCGTCACGAAGCTCCCGGCCGCCAACACCGTCGACGTGTCGCGCGGGGTGCTCGCCGCCCTTCCGGGCCTGGAATCCACGCTCGGCGACGGCGCCACCTTCACCGTCGTGTTCGATCAGGCCCCCTTCGTGGAGCAGTCGATCGAGGCGCTGGCCCAGGAGGGTCTGCTCGGCCTCGTCTTCGCCGTCGTCGTCATCCTGATCTTCCTGATGTCGGTGCGCTCCACCCTCGTCACGGCGATCTCGATCCCGACGAGCGTGCTGATCACCTTCGTCGGGCTCCAGGCGTTCGGTTACTCCCTGAACATCCTGACCCTCGGCGCTCTCACCATCGCGATCGGTCGCGTCGTCGACGACTCGATCGTGGTCATCGAGAACATCAAGAGGCACTACGTCGGTGACGCCGAGAAGATCCCGACCATCGTCCGCGCCGTGCGCGAAGTGGCGGCCGCGATCACGGCATCCACGATCACCTCGGTCGCGGTGTTCCTCCCGATCGCGTTCGTGGGCGACGTGACCGGCGAGCTCTTCCGGCCCTTCTCGCTCACCGTCACGATCGCGATGGCCGCATCGCTCCTGGTGTCGCTGACGATCGTGCCGGTGCTGGCGTCGTGGTTCCTCAAACCGGGCAAGGTCATCCGGGATGCCGAGGGCAACCCGATCGACCCCGAGGCCGCCGACGCGCCGCCCTCGCGCCTGCAGAAGGGGTACGTGCCCATCCTCCGGTGGACGCTGAAGCACTCCTGGGTCACGCTCACCGTGGCCGTGCTGGTGCTCGGCGGCACCCTCGCCGCTGTGCCCCTGCTCAAGACCGATTTCCTCGGGGACTCGGGACAGAACACCTTCACCGTGACCCAGAAGATCGGGTCCGCTCCGAGCCTGGATGCCGAAGACGCCGCCGCGCAGAAGGTCGAGGCCGTGCTCCTCGACACCCCCGGTGTCGAGACCGTGCAGACCTCGATCGGCTCGAGTGGATCCGCCCTCCGGGACGCGTTCTCGGGCGGCGGATCGGGCATCACCTACTCGATCACCTCGCAGGCGGGCGTCGACCAGGTCGACCTCCGCGAGCGGGTGCGCACCGAGCTCGAGGGGATCACGGATGCCGGCGAGATCGAGGTCGCCGCCTCGGGCGGCGGCCTGGGGTCCACCGACATCACCGTCGACGTGACCGCCGCCGACGGCCAGTCCCTCCAGGAGGCGAACGACGCCGTCGTCGCGGGCCTGCAGGGCAAGGACGGCATCGGGCAGGTCACCAGCAGCCTCTCCGCGTCGCTACCGTTCGTCTCGGTGCGTGTCGACCGCGCGGCTGCGGCCGAACGCGGGCTGTCGGAGCGCACGGTCGGCGCGCTCGTGTCCAACACGATGCAGCCGCGCCAAGCCGGCACCGTCGAGATCAACGGCCGCGGCGTGACGGTGTACGTCGCCGCGGAGAATCCGCCCGCGACGGTCGACGCGCTGCGCGCCCTCGAGATCCCGAGCGCCGGCGGGACCGTACGCCTCGATGAGATCGCGACGGTCGAGCAGAGCCAGACGCCCCCGTCGATCACGACCGCGCGGGGCCTGCGCACCGCGACGGTGACCGTCACCCCCACGACCGATGACCTGGGCAGCTCTTCGTCGAGCGTGAACGCGGCGCTCGCCGACGTGCAGCTCCCGGAGGGGGCGACGGCGAAGGTCGGTGGCGCGGTCACCGATCAGCAGGATGCCTTCGGGCAGCTGGGTCTCGCGCTGCTGGCCGCGATCCTCATCGTCTACGTCGTCATGGTGGCGACGTTCAAGTCACTGCGTCAGCCGCTCGAGCTCTTGGTGTCCGTGCCGTTCGCCGCGACCGGAGCGATCCTCCTGCTGCTGGTGACCGGGGTGCCGCTGGGCGTGGCCGGCATGATCGGCGCCCTGATGCTCGTCGGCATCGTCGTGACCAACGCGATCGTGCTCATCGACCTCGTGAACCAGTACCGCGCGCGGGGTCTCAGCGTTCACGATGCCACCATCGTCGGCGGCTCACGGCGTCTGCGCCCGATTCTGATGACCGCGCTCGCCGCGATCTTCGCCCTCGTGCCGATGGCGCTGGGCATCACCGGGCACGGCGGGTTCATCTCGCAGCCGTTGGCCGTCGTGGTGATCGGCGGGCTGGTGTCGTCGACGTTCTTGACGCTGCTGGTGCTGCCCACGCTGTACAACCTCGTCGAGGGAGCGCGGGAGCGACGCCTCGCCCGGCGTGCGGCGCGCGCGACGCATGAGGACGACGCGCCGGAGGTCGTTGCAGAGGATGGACACCCGCTGAGCCGACGCGAGCTGCGCGACCGGCACTGAGCGCGCCGACGGCGCGACCCGTGGGGTGCGCGGCGATGACGGAGCGCGTCGAAGTCGCCGTGCGGGTGTCCGGTCCCTTCGACGGGCTCAGGGACCTGTGGCCGGCGCTGTCCGTGCGACCGGTGCGGACCGACGCGAGGCGGCCCGTGGACGGCTGGCAGGTGGCGAGATCGCGCGACGCAGTGGGATGGGGTGCGACGACGTGGAACCGCGCAGCGGGACGCGGGCTCCGTGACCAGCGCAGCGTGAGGGTCCGCCCGACGGCGACGACCGGAGCGCCGGCGGAAGCCGAGCGACGCGCGGCGACGTCGGCGCCCGTCGTGGGGGGAACGGCGCCGGCCTGAGCGAGAGCGTGCGTGAAGACGCCGGACCACCCGAACATCGCCGCGAACGCGATCACCTCGAACAGCGCGAGGTTGATCGTCGCGGTGACGAACAGCCAGGCGCCGGCGAACAGGAACACGAACACGAGGGCGGTCGAGATCGCCAGGCGCCGGTGCAGACGGTGCAGCAGCACGGGCGTGGTGATGAGCAGGGCGGCGAAGCCGAGGACCATCATGCCGGCGACCTTGTCGTGCAGATCCTTGTTCGTGTTCAGGGGAACGCAGCCCACGAGCGCGAGGTTGACACCGATCACCGAGAGGCAGATCAGCGCCACCGTCGCGGCTCCGCGGCGACCCGCGCGTGAACCGAGCCGACGAAGGTCGCGGCGGACTCGGAAGGCGTAGACGACGACGAGAGCACCCCCGACCTTGAGCGTGGTGTTGAAGAAGGTGCCCGACACATCGTGGAAGGTCCCGAGCTGGCTGAAGTGCAGCTGCCACCACAGCGGATCGGTCGTGGTGACGATCGAGGCCAGGATGCCGCCCACGAGCACGACCAGGACCACCGCCGCCAGGTGCATCGTCGAGAGGGTGCTCGCGCGCCGCGCCAGAGAGCGCGACGCCGTGAGCACCTCACGGGGGGTGATGCGCAAGGAGGGGGAGGAAACGGTTGATCGGACCGCGAGGCTCATTTTCGGGCACTTTCCCTGAGGCGTGGACCGAGAGCCCCCCAGCACCGCGAGACCCTCGGCCCCCGTCGGCTAATCGGGTAAAGCCGAGAATCGAATGCCTTCGGTCCCCGGCGTCGACGGAGACCGTCAGCAGAATGCTAACTTTTCTGTCGCCTCCAGAGGAAATGTCTTGCGAAGAAATACCCCAGGTCGTAAGGGAAAAATATGTCCCCCAAAAGGGGGACATATTGATTTGTTATGCGCTAAAACGAATACCCCACTCCCGCGTGAGAATGGCATTCGGTGCCAATGCGTGCACGTCAATTCCGGAGGCGAAGGCGTTCGCGGGTGCGGTCATCGGCTCGATCGCCACGGCGAGCGGCTGCCCGGGATAGCGATCGGTCGTGAACACCTGCGCCCACCCGAATCCGGCGTCCTGCCACAACTGCAGGACGCGACCGTCGGGGGCGGTGAGTGTGTGCACGGCCCGACCGTCGGCATCCCTCTCCAGACCCCGGTACCCGTTGTCGAGTGAGGCGTCCCCGAGGCGCCGACCATCACGCAGGTCGGTGTCGGCGTCGACGGGCACCTCGTCGATCGGGATGTTGCGCTCGTCCAGCACGAGCGTGGTCGTCCCGGTCGACCGGATGACCAGGTCGGCGGTCTCGACCCCGCTGATCTGCAGGTACGGATGCACGCCGAGGGCGACAGGGGCGGTCTTGGCGCCGACGTTCTCGATGCGGTGAGCGACGTGCAGTCCGTCGTCCAGCAGCGTGTACGTCACGCGCGTTCGCAGGTGGAACGGGTAGCCCGTCTGCGGCACCACGTCGGCACCGAGGACGAGTCGCTCGTCGGTGTGCTCGATCGGCTGGTACGTGCCGAATCGCAGCAGTCCGTGGCTGGCGTTGCCGAACTTCGGCTCGCTGATCGCGAGCTGCAGCTCTGCGCCCTCGAAGGAGTACTTGCCGTCACGGATGCGGTTCGGCCACGGAACGAGGACGACACCGGATGCCGCGGGCGTCGGCTGATCGTCAGGATAGGGCGGCACGAGGTCGACGCCGCCGACGGTCAGGGCCCGGAGGGCGGCGCCCACCTGGGTGATCTCGGCGGAGGAGTGCGCTCCGCGGAGGCGGAAGCGGTGTCCGGTCGGGTCAGCGGTCATGACGAAGCCTTTCGCGTACGGGGCGGACGCTGCAGCCACGGCCGCAGCAGTCGGGTGACCCACGGGAGCACCGCGTAGGTCATGACGGGGGTGAGCATGAGGGTCGTGGCCAGCACGCGCACGACGAGGGGGATCTCGGCGAACCCCGGGATGAAGCCCAGCAGCCACGATGCGAGCAGGTTGGTGGGGAAGAAGCCCACCCAGATCGTCACGGCTTGCTTCCAGCGCGGGGGAGCCGCCGGCACCGGCTGTTGCACGGGGGAGGTGGTGGCATCCGTCGGGTGAAGGACCGATCCGAAGGAAGCGTCGAACCAGCCCTCGATGCCGGTGCGGCGCTCGACGCGCTCCTCGCGAGCGAACGGCCGCCCCGAGTCGAGCCACCACTGGCGCTGTGTCGAGGTCTCCCACCCCTCGAGCGTCGTGATGTCGCGGAAGCGGTACAGCATGTACCAGAGGTCGCTGTCTTCGCCCGCGCGCACCCACCCCGAGCCGAGGAAGCCCGGGAAAGCGGTCGCGAGGTCGGTGCCGGCCTGCATCCAGGAGGTCGCTTCGGCGGTGCGCGTCGGGTCGATGCGCCGCTCGATCGCCACCGTGATGGGGTGGGCGTCGGTGTCTGCCATGCGTCCATCTTCGTGCAGACGGGGGCTCGGCCGGGGTCGATGGGATGTCCCAATTTGTGCGGTTTCGGGCTGTCGAACCTGCACAATTCGGGACATGTGTGCGGGACGTCAAGGAGCGTGTCCCACATTGTGCGAGACATGGGCGGCAAACCAGCACAAAGTGGGACATGGATGCGGCGGTCACGGGTTCGCGGAGGTGAGTTCGCGCGAATGGGGACATGGATGCCATTCCCAGGCGCGACCTGTAACGTAGGCGGGTCGGCTCTGGACACCGCGTGTGATGCGCGGATGGGTTTGTGAGTCCAAGGGGCCGATGGACAGGACGCGATCGCGGCCTCGACCATCATCAGTGAATGGCCCCCGGCCGACGACGTTCCGGGTTTCGCACCGCCACGAGCGGTGCAGCTGTTTCGCGCGAACAGAACCCAGGAAGTCCCCCATGCCCAAGAGCAAGAAGCCCGCCGGCGGCCGCGCCGCCAAGAACTTCGAGCCGCGCTACGGCGCGAAGACCTCGTTCCAGGACCGCAAGCGCCGCCCCGGCACCGACGCGCCCGCCAAGCCCGGCAGCAAGAGCCCGAACCACCGCGGCTACCGCCCCGAGGCCGAGGCCGCTTCCGACAAGCGCCGTTGGAGCGCGTCCGACCGCGCCGGTCGCGACGAGGCCCGCAGCATCCGTCACTCTGCTCGTGACGACCGCTTCGGTCGTTCGGATCGGGATGCCACGGCCGGCCGCCGCGACGAGCGTCCGGCGCGTTCGTTCGACGACCGCCCGCGTCGTGACTTCGGGGATCGCCCGTCTCGCTCGTTCGACCGTCCCGCGCGTTCGTTCGACCGTGACGACCGTCCTCGTCGTGATGCCGGCGAGCGTCCCGCCCGGTCGTTCGACCGCAGCGACCGCCCGGCCCGGTCCTTCGACCGTGACGAGCGTCCTCGTCGTGACGCCGGTGAGCGTCCGGCCCGTTCGTTCGACCGTAACGACCGTCCCGCACGCTCCTTCGACCGCGACGAGCGTCCGCGTCGCTCGTTCGACGACCGCCCGGCGCGCTCGTTCGACCGGAACGACCGTCCCGCGCGTTCGTTCGATCGTGACGAGCGTCCCCGTCGCGATGCCGGTGAGCGTTCGGCCCGTTCCTTCGACCGCAGCGATCGACCCGCCCGTTCGTTCGATCGTGACGAGCGTCCCCGTCGTTCCTTCGACGACCGCCCCTCGCGCTCGTTCGACCGCAGTGACCGCCCGCAGCGTTCGTTCGACGACCGTCCCCGACGCACGGACGGCCCGAGCCGCAGCGATTGGAGCGCCACCCCGAAGCGCTCCGCCGAGCACGAGCAGCGCGTCGACGTCGTCCACGAGCGTCTGCAGGCCGAGGCCGTCGACGCCGCGACCGTGACCGACGCCGGCTTCGCCGACCTCGGACTCGGCGACAACATCGTCCGCGCGCTCGCCGGTCTCGGTGCGGCGAGCCCCTTCCCGATCCAGGCCGCCACGGTGAAGCCGATCCTGGAGGGCCGTGACGTCCTCGCCCGCGGCCGCACCGGCTCGGGCAAGACCATCGCCTTCGGAGCCCCGCTCGTCGAGAGCATCCTGCGCGCGCAGGCGAGCAAGCGCCGCGAGTTCGGCCGCGCGCCGAAGGCGCTCATCCTCGCTCCGACCCGTGAGCTCGCGCTGCAGATCGACCGCACGGTCCAGGTCATCGCGCGCAGCGTGGGCCTGTTCACCACGCAGATCTACGGCGGCGTGCCGCAGGCTCGTCAGGTGGGCGCCCTGAAGAAGGGTGTCGACATCGTCATCGGCACGCCGGGCCGCATCGAGGACCTGCTCAACCAGGGCAAGCTCGACCTGTCCGACGTGCAGATCGCCGTCCTCGACGAGGCCGACCACATGTGCGAGCTCGGCTTCCTCGAGCCCGTGCAGCGCATTCTCCGCGCGACCGCCGACGGCAGCCAGAAGCTCCTCTTCTCGGCCACGCTCGACCGCGAGGTCGCAGCCCTCGTCGACGAGTTCCTCGTCGAGCCCGCTGTGTACGAGGTCGCCGGCGAGGACCAGGACTCGGGCACGATCGACCACCGCGTCCTCGTGATCGACCACCGCGACAAGGCCGAGATCCTCGGGTCGCTCGTCGACCGCGACGGCAAGACACTCGTCTTCGCCCGCACCCGCGCGTACGCCGAGATGCTCGCGGAGCAGTTCGACGAGGCCGGGATCGCCGCGGTCGCCCTGCACGGCGACCTGAACCAGCAGAAGCGCACGCGCAACCTCGAGAAGCTCACCTCGGGTCGCGTGAACGTGCTCGTCGCCACCGACGTCGCCGCCCGCGGCATCCACGTCGACGACATCGATCTGGTCATCCAGGCCGACGCGCCCGACGAGTACAAGACGTACCTGCACCGCTCAGGCCGTACCGGCCGCGCCGGTCGCAGCGGCACCGTCGTGACCCTCATCACGCGTCAGCGTCAGCGACGGATGACCGAGCTGCTCGACCGCGCCGAGATCGACGCCCCCTTCGAGCCGGCGCAACTCGGTGACGACCTGATCGAAGAGATCTCGGGTCGCCAGCTGGCCGACGTCACGTCCTGATCCGGCCGTTCCCGAGACCCCCGTCGCTCTCCGCGGCGGGGGTCTCGTGCGTTCGGAGTCCCGCGCGCTCAGAACAGCGTCGGCTCGCTCGCGGGGGCGACACGGGGTCTCACGGATGCCGAGCCCCCGGTGCCGCGCACCGGCCCGAGGCTGCTGGTCGTCGGCGTGCGCGCGGCGAGTCCTGGTTGCGGTCGCCCGCGGGGGTGGTCGTCTTCGTCCCAGCCGTCGAGGCGGTGCATCCGCAGGAGCGGGCGCATGCGCTTGCCGAGCCATGTGCGGTAGGCCTTGGGGGCCGAGACCGAGACCCCTGGGTAGAGCCCTCGGTACGACGACACGAGGTGCGGATGCTCGCGTTCGAGCCACTGGAGGAACCATTGCTTGGCGCCGGGGCGGAGGTGCAGGGCTCCGTAGACCACGCGCGCGGCACCGGCCGCCCGGATGCGGGCCAGTGCGTCGTCGAGCACGTCGATCGAGTCGGTGAGGTGCGGCAGGATCGGCATCAGGAACACGGTGACGCGGAAGCCCGCCGCGGTCGCCGCGCGCACGGTCTCGAGTCGCGCCTCAGCGCTGGGGGTTCCGGGTTCGATCGACCCCTGCAGGTGGTCGTCGAAGACGGCGATAGACATCGCGAGAGACACCTTCACCTGTCGGGCGGCGTCCGACAGGAGCGGCAGATCGCGCCGCAGTAACGTGCCCTTGGTGAGGATCGAGAACGGGGTCCGGTTCTCGGTGAGGGCGCCGATGATCTCGGGCATGAGGCGATAGCGGCCCTCGGCGCGCTGGTACGGGTCGGTGTTCGTGCCGAGCATGACCGGCTCGCGGGTCCACGATCCCCGGCGCAACTCGGTGCGCAGCACGTCGGCGACATTGACCTTCACGACGATCTGCGAGTCGAAGTCGCTGCCGTAATCGAGGTCGAGGTACTCGTGCGTCTTGCGGGCGAAGCAGTTGTGGCTGACGACGCCGTTCGCGATGAAGTCGCCCGTCCCGGTCGTGATGTCGATCATGTCGATCTCGTGCCCGAGGTCGTCGATCGAGGTGATCCGGAGGTTTGAACTGGTCTTGACGGCCCCGCCGATCAGATCGAGCTTGCGGGTGATGGCGGGCCGGGCGATGCCGAAGAACCGATCGCGCGCTGCGTGACCGCCTCTCAGTCGGATGCTCGTGACGCCATTGGGACGAAGCGGCTCCCTCACCGCGTCGAAATCGAATGCGCGCATCCCCTCGTCGATGAGGTCGAGAACCTCCGCATCGGCGTTCGAGATGCGGAGGATGCCTCGGGAGTGCGAGCCCTCGGCGTCGAAGATCCCGCCGAGAAACCCGGCCAGCCACTCCGTCGAACGGTCCTGCGGGATCGCGATGAAATTTTCGAGGCGTGCGATGGCTTCGCGTCGGGCGGTGTGCAGTGCCGTCATGGGTCGTCGACCGTGGGGGACGACGAACGGTCGCACCGACGTGGGCACCTCGATCTCGTCGAGGAGGACGCGAGTGAGTTCGAGCGCCTCGCGGTCGACCAGTGCGAGCCGGAATCGATGGATGTGGCGCACTCGACGGCCGTCGTCATAACTCTTGTGAAACAGCATTCCGTCGCCACGGACCATGCCCGTGAGATAGCCGCGCCTCCAGTCCGCGCCCTCGGTCGGAGCGCCCGCACGGGCTCCCGTGCCGAACCCCTGGAGTCGGTTCATCGCGGTGAGATGCGGACGCTGGTCGCGTCCGCTCATCGCCCCCGTCACATGCTTCCATCCGCGATTGCTGAGGAACCGGTGGTCGCCGCTCGCGACGATCTCGGTACCGTCCGCGAGGGTCACCCGGTGCGCGCGCTTGCGCGTCGACCACTTCGCCAGAACGGTCGTGCGGACGTAGTGACGGTACGTCGGTCCTTGTTCTGTTCCGATGATCTCGTCGCCGACGCGAAGCTCGGACAGCGGGACGTGGCGGCCGTCGGCGCGGAGGATCAGCGTTTCGGGGGACAGACAGTAAGCGCATGCGTGCGTGCAGCCCCGATACGGGTTCACCGTCCAGTCGAACGGCATCGCCGAGACGCCGGGCACGCGGTTCAGTGCGCTTTTGCAGAGCACCTCGTGAAAGGTCATCCCCGCGAACTCCGGCGTGGTCACCGAGCGGACGAGTCCGTCCATCCGCTCCATGCCGGGCAGCGCGGCGGTATCGTCGACGCCCAGTTGCTGCCCCTGCCACCTCATAAAAGCAGTCGAACACAGATTCGAATGATGCGCAAGGTGAAAGCGTCGCGTATCGAACATATGCGACGACCCGTCCGCCGTTCGCAGGGTTAGAGTGAGAGCACGCCCATGCGGCGGACCGGCGGAAGGGCGGGCCTGTGAGCTCAGGTGTCAGGGGTGAGCGACTGCTCGCTCGGTCGGGGCGGCGGCTCGAGCCCTTGCATCCGCAATTCGTCAGCGAGCACCCCACCGCGGCCGGGTGGATCTGGGTCGGCGCGATGGCTGTGCTGATCGTCGTGTGCAACATCTTCGACCTCCCCCACGGTCTCCGCCTGGTGATCTCGGCGAGCCTCGTCCTGCCGTCGCTGCTCGCCACCCTCCTCGTGCTCTCGCAGACGCCGCGCACCCACCTCGAATACGAGGAGTCGATCCTCGGACACTTCGCGTCTCGATTCGTCGGGCTGATGAGCGCGGTCGTGCTGTGGATGGGGTCGGTCGTGGTCGGTGCCGCCGTCGCCGTCCAGCTGACCGCCGACGCGGGACCCGATCCCGACGTCGCGTGGGACGAGGCGGCGGGCATCTTCGCGACGATCGTCCCCACCGTGATCGTGATCCTGTGGGCCGCGCTCGTTTTGCGATGCGTAAGCTACCTCGCGCGCCTGCGCGGGTGGGCGGCGGTCCCGTCGTCGCACCGCATCCCCGACCGCATGCTCGCCGAGGTGCCGCGGACGCGCCGCGTCGTCATCGGTCTCGCCCACCCGGGTCTGCTGCTGGTCTCCGGGCTCTTCACGGTCGTCGTCGGCTTCGGTTACGCCGGTCGGATCGCCCTCGACTTCATCTCCTGATCCGCCGCGGCTCCGCGCGACCGTCCGGGTCCACGCACCCCGGGGTCCGTGGCACGGCTCCGCGCACCGCCCGGGTCCGTGCACCCCCACTCAGGGGTGGTACGAGGCTCCGTGGTGGAACTCCGGCGGCTCGGTCGCGTCGTCGCCACCGATCCGCGCCCCGAGCAGCAGTCGCGTGAGAGCGGCGCCCGACGACAGCAGATCGTCCAGGGCCGTCTCCAGGTCGGCGTCGGTGACCGCGGTGCCGTCCCCGCGGACCGCGGCGAGGAGGACCGTGCGGCGGATCAGCTCTTTCGCGAACGACCCCGTCGTTCCCTCGGCGCGGGCGGCGGCGGCATCCAGTGCTCCATCCGACAGCGGCAGGTCGGCGGCGTAACGGCGGAAGAGCCGGCGTCGGGAATCCGGTCCCGGCAGGGGGATCTCGACGCCGAGGTCGACGCGACCCGGCCGGGCGGCCAGCGCCTCTTCGAGGATGTGCACGTGGTTCGTCGTCATGACGAACGCGACGTCGGCATCCCCCTCGAGGCCGTCCAGCGCGTCGAGTACCTCGAAGAGAATCGGTTGCGGCGAGTATCCGCGGTCGGCGGCGACGAGGTCGATGTCCTCCAGCACGACGAGTGACGGCGGGAAGGTCCGGGCGATCTCGGCGGCGGCAGCGATGAAACGGATGCTCGACCCGGTGAGGACGACGGCCGTCGTCTCGGGGGTCCGCGTCAGGAGATGCCGAACGGTCAGGGTCTTGCCGGTCCCCGGCGGGCCGTAGAGGAGCACACCGCGCTTGAGGTGCTGTCCGGCCGCGCGAAGGGCCTCGCGGTGCTCGCCGACGCCGACCACGTGCTCGACGACCCGCTCGAGCACCCCCT
Organism: Microbacterium sp. SORGH_AS_0969; assembly: GCF_030818255.1. Classification (NCBI taxonomy): domain Bacteria; kingdom Bacillati; phylum Actinomycetota; class Actinomycetes; order Micrococcales; family Microbacteriaceae; genus Microbacterium; species Microbacterium sp. SORGH_AS_0969. The sequence continues at coordinate 860,992 of NZ_JAUTAG010000001.1, read as the reverse complement.
CCTCGAGCACGATGTCGTCGGCGCGGACGTCGGGACGCTCGAGGAACGTCGCGCCCGCGTCGTGGCCGTACTCCGTCGGCACGAACGACAGCACGCGCCCCTTCAGGACGCTGCGTTCGACCATCAGGCGCCGCAGCTCGGCGATGAGAGAGGTCGCGGCATCCTGATCGGGACTCAGCACCTCGAGACGGGCCGTCTGCTCACCGTGGCGGGGTGAGGCACCGCGTTGCACGACCACGATCGGGTGTCCCGCGAACGACAGCAGCCGAACGCCGAAGGCCACCACGCGACGCTCGGTGTGCGGTCCGGTCGCCCGCATCTCGTACGACACCGGCCCGGGGGCGAAGCGGGTGTGCGCGTTGGCGATCAGGTCGGCGACGGAAGAGTGCAGACGCTGCTCTCCGCCGGTGACGCCCAGGAGGGTCCCACCGCCCGCGGTCGTCAGCTCGTCGAGGGCGATGTCGGCGTCGACCAGCCGGTGGGGCGGGACGGTCTCGGTCAGGACGGGCACGGACGCGGCGTCCACGCCCAAGTGCTCGCTGAGCGCGACACCCAGGGGCGTGCGTTCACCGGCGGCTTCGGTGGCGGCGAGTCGTTCGACGTGTTTCAGGTAGCTGCGCACAGCGCGCATGAGGTCGCGATCGTCGTCGTCGAGCATGGGTGCTCCTCTTCCTCGGATCGGGACACGGTCTTCCCAGCGTGCCCCCGACCTCGTCGGGTCGCAACCGAGGATTCACCGAGTGCGCCCCCGCCCGGGTCGACCCGGGCGAGCGCTCGGGAGACAATGGGGTGAATGAACTCCTCCGATCCGACGTTCCCGACCCGTCGCGCCGCGCGCGCGGAGGCCGAGCGTCGGGCGACGGCGGCCATCCCGATCGCCGAGGCCGACTCCGGCCCCCGCCGGTCCACCTTCGAGGAGCACGTCCCCTCCGACCAGCCCCTCACGCGACGTGCGCGGCGTGAAGAAGAGAGCCCGCGCACGGCCCTCGGCGCACTCCTTCTGCGTCGACGTCTCGCGGTCGCGGCCGCGGGGATCGTCGTCGTCGCGGCGTGCGCGGTCGCGATCGGTGCCGCCGCCACCGGAGGACGACAGGATGCCGCGGGTCCGGCCAACGCCGCCGGGGCCGACGCGGTGGCCGTGGTGCAGGGACCCCCGGCCGTTCCCGCCGAGGGGCTGCCGGTCCCCACCCTCGCCGCCGCCCCCGCGGCCGCGACGCCCTGCGACAACCCCGCATTCACCGCCGCTCTCGCCGCGAAGGACGACGGAGCGGCGATCGCCGCGGCCGGTGGGGGAGCGAAGTTCCGTGACGCCGTGGCATCCGGGATCGCCCCGTGCGTCTCGCTGAGCGATCCGACGCATCAGTGGGTCGTGGTCAACAAGCAGCGGCCCTACGACCCCGTCGACTGGCGTCCCGACGACCTCGTCATGCCCGACGGCGTGCGGGCGCTGGAGCAGAGCGCGATGCGCTCGTCGGCGGCGAAAGCGTTGTCGTCACTCGTGCGCGCAGCCGACGATGCGGGTGCGGGTGAGATCGGATACCTGAGCGCCTTCCGCTCGTACGCGACGCAGCAAGAGACCTACGCCGGTCGCGTCGCGGTGGGCGGCGTCGAGGCGGCCGACCGCGAGAGCGCGCGCGCGGGGTACAGCGAACACCAGTCCGGAATGGCCGTCGACATCGTGCCGTGCAGCGGTTCGTGCGGGTCGCTCGACGACATCGCCGGCTCGTCGCAGGGCGCGTGGGTGCGCGATCACGCGTGGGAGTACGGCTTCATCGTCCGCTACGTGGACGGGCAGGAGAGCGTGTCGGGCTACGAGCCCGAGGCCTGGCACCTGCGGTACATCGGGCCCGACCTCGCCCAGGCGTACCACGACGGCGGGTACTCGACCCTCGAGGCCTTCTTCAACCTCCCGGCCGCGCCGACGTACTGACGGCTGCGGCTCGCGGCGTCCGAGTGGCGCGCGTGGCGCCTGCCCGCGCGTGAAACCGACCCGCGTGCGCTCGCGCGTCAGTTCACGACGCCGTTGCTGCAGGTCTGCTGCGCCGCACTCGAGCCGGTGATCGATTCGGGCAGGGCGACGGACCCGGTGGCCGGGTCGACGGTGCCCGGCTCGACCTCGGGAGCGTCGGTCGGCGCCGCGGTCTCGCCGGGCGCGGGCTCCGCGACGACGCCGTCGTTCGCGCCCACCGCGCCGGTGACCTCGATCCCCTGGTTCGCCGAGAGCGCGTCCCACAGCACCTGCGCCGCGGCGTAGTTCGGCTCGACCCGGTTCGCGTCGGAACTCGCCGTCACCGTCGGGTACTGCACGAACACGATGTCCTCGAACGGCACGTCCTTGACCGCGGACGCGATCTGGACGAGCGTGAGCGGATTGGTGAGGCTCTGCGTGGGCGTGACGTTGCGCAGTCCCGTGGATGCCAGACGGAACACCGTCGCGGGGTTGGAGAGCACCTCTTCGCTGACGAGCTTGCGTGCCAGGCGCGACATGTACTGCTGCTGGTTGCTGATGCGCGCGAGGTCGCTGCCGCCGACGCCGTAGCGCGTCCGGAGGAACTGCAACGCCTCGTAACCCTGGATCGTGCGGGGGCCGGCGGGCCAGTCGATCGCCGTGTTCTCGTCGCGCATGGGGCTCGCGAGACAGATCTCGACACCGCCGATCGCGTTCGTGATCTCGATCACGCCGCCGAAGGTCACCATCGCGCCGAACTGCACCTGCTGCCCACTCATGTCGGACACCGCGGTCATGACGCACGACAGCCCGCCGTACGAGGAGATCTCGTTGATCTGCACGGGTCCACCGCCCCAGCGACCTCCGTCGGGGGTGTCGCACGCCGGGGCCTCGAAGAGCAGGTCGCGCGGGAACGACACGACGGTCACCCGGCGTGGGGCGTCGGAGATGTGCAGCAGGATGTTGACGTCGTTCAGCTGGCCCTCGGCATCCGGACCTTCGCACCGCTCGCCGAACAGGGCCTTCAGCTGCTCCTCGCACGCGTCGATGCCGACGACCATCATGTTCACGCCGCCCTCGAGCTGCCCGAGGTCGGGCGGGATGGCGGGCTGGTTCTCGACCACGACCGCCTCGGCGACGTACTCCGAGGTCAGATCGACCGCGGTATACGCCGTGACGCCGGCGACCGCGACGAGCACGACCGTGGCCGCGACGGCAAGCAGCTTGACCAGCTGCGTGAACGGGTGAGGGGAGCGCAGACGAGCGTGTTGCGCGACGGTGCGACGGCGCCGGGGCATGGCTTCTCCTGAGGTTTCCCCGAGTCTAGGGGGACGGATGCCGCGGCTTTGGCGCGCGAAACGCTCAGAACGGACGCACGACGACGAAGACCGCGGCCGACACCGCCCAGCAGAGCGCGACGAACACCGTGTCTCGTCGGCGCCACGGGACCCGGTGGCGCTCGGTGCGGTCGGGGTGGGCGCCGAAGGCGCGGGCGTCCATCGCGAGCGCGACGCGTTCGGCGTGCCGGATCGCCCCGGCGAGGAGCGGGACGACGTATCCCGCCCACCGTGCGGGTGCAGACAGCACCCCGCCGCGCGCGCCCCGGACGCGGTGCGCCTGCCGGATAACCGCGAGCTCGTGCCCGAAACGCGGGACGAACCGGATCGCTGCGAGGGCCGCGTAGCCGACCCGGTACGGCACGCGGAGCTGCTGGACGAGCGCGCGGACCAGGTCGGAGCCCTCGGTCGTGAGCCCGCCGATGAAAGCGAGGGCCATGATCGCCGCGAGACGCAGTCCCGTGGCGAGGCCGATGGCCAGCGCGCCTTCCGTGATCGCCCACGCGCCGAGGCGGAGGACTTCGCTCGTGCCCTCGACGCGCGCGGGGTCGACCCACAGCGCGAACCCGACGGCGACGACGACGGTCGCGGCCGGGATCACGGCGATCAGGATGCCGATCACCCGCCGGGTGAGACGAGCGCCGAGCAGCAGCACGACGTACGCGAGAGCGAGGAACACGAGCGGACTCGCGAGGTCGCGGACGAAGACGAGGGCGATCATCGCGGGCAGGGGCCCGGCGAACTTCGCGAGCGGATTCAGCACGGCGAGGCCGCGTCGCTCCTCTGCGCGAGCGGCGACCTCCGCGACCGCGGTCATCCCGCACCGCCGGGGAGGTCGCGCAGACGGGTGATCGCCGCGAGTTCGGGATGGCTTTCCAGTCCGGCGAACGCCTCGCGCAGCGGCGGGGGCCGGAGCCCCGCGTGCGCGAGGAGCGCGTCGTCCGCGAAGACATGTGCGGTGGGGCCGTCCGCCACGATGCGCCCGCCGTCGACGACGATCAGCCGGTCGGCGTGCTCGGCGACCACCTGCATGTCGTGCGTCACCACGATGATCGTCGTGCCTTCCTCGCGCAGGTCGTCGAGGAGCGCGAGCAGTTCGTCGGCGCGGGCGCGGTCCTGCCCGAACGTCGGTTCGTCGAGCACGAGCAGCCGCGCACCGCCGACGAGCGCCGTCCCGACCGACAGCCGTCGCTTCTGGCCGCCGGAGAGGAGGAAGGGATGGATGCCGGCCTTGTCGGCCAGACCGAAGCGGACGAGCAGGTCGTCGGTGCGCCGGCGCACCTCGGCGTCGTCGAGGCGGCGACCGTCGAGACGCTGCGCCCGCAGGCCGTGCGCGATCTCGTCGAACACCGTCGTCGCGATGAACTGGTGCTCGGGGTTCTGGAAGACGAACCCCACGTGCCGCGACAGGGTGCGCGCGTCGACGCGGCGCACGTCGAGTCCGTCGACCCGTACGGTCCCGCGCGGGGGACGCAGGACGCCCGCGATCGCCTGGGCCAGCGTCGTCTTGCCCGCGCCGTTCGCGCCGACCACGGCGACGAACTCGCCCGTCGTCACTTCGAGGTCGACCCCGTGGAGCACGGGCGTGCGCCCGCGCGAGAGTCGCAGCCCCTCGACGCGCACCAGGACGTCGCCGCGGCGCGGTTGCGGCTGAGGAGCGTCTGCCGAGCCCGCTGCGGGCGCGGCAGACCCTGCCGGGGCGTCGTCGAGCGCCGCGCGCAGTTCGGCCGGTGTGAGCGGCAGCCGGTCGAAACGGTGGCCGCTCTTTTCGAGGCGGAGCGCCGCGAGGGTCGCGGTGGGGAGCCACACGCCGAGCGCGTGAAGATCGGCGGCGCGGTCGCGCAGGATCGCGTCGACCGGGCCGTCGGCGACGAGGCATCCGGTTTCGTCCAACACGACGACGCGGTCGACGAGTTCGACCGCCGCATCGAGGTTGTGCTCGACGAGGACGATGGCCCGATCGCCCGCGGCGACCACGTCGCGCAGCGCCGAATACACGTCGTCGACGCCGGCCGGGTCGAGGTTGGCCGTGGGCTCGTCGAGCACGAGGAGCGGCGATCCCATCGCGAGGGCGCACGCGATCGCGAGGCGTTGCCGCCCGCCGCCGGAGAGCACGTCCGGTGACTCGCGGCGCCGGTGCCAGAGTCCCATCCGCCGCAGGGCCGCCTCGGCGCGCGCGAGCACCTCGTCGACGGGGGAGGCGTAGGTTTTCCGGGCCGAAGGCGACCTCGTCGAGCAGCGTCCCGGTGATCAGCTGAGCGTCCGGGTCTTGGAAGACCATGCCCACCGTGGTGGCGAGCTCGGCGACCGTCGCGGTCGCGGCATCCTGTCCCGCCACCCGCACCGTGCCCTCGACCGTCGCCGGGACCGCGTGCGGGACGAGGCCGTTCATCGCGAGGGCGAGCGTCGACTTGCCCGAGCCGCTCGGACCGAGAAGAAGCACGACCTCGCCGGGTCGCACGTCGAGACTCACGGCGGAGGGCGTCGCGCGCGGGGCGTCGAGGTGCGTGATCGTCACGTCGCGCAGGCTCAGCAGTGCCGCCGTGTCCGCCGCGGCGGAGGCGACGACGGGGTGGGGGCGAGTGGTCACGGGCGAGTCCTCGGAAGCGCGTACGCCCCCCAACTTAGTGCACCCTAACTCGGGTGGTTCGCGCTCATCTCGGCGTCGAGAGACCGCGCGCCACGCCCGCGCCGCGCAGTCCCGAGCCGATGGCCAGGCCCACGGCCGTCCACGCCACCGGACCCAGGATGCTGATCGCCACCGCCGCGACCCGCGCGATCGGGGCGAGGCTCGCGATGTCGCCCGCGAACCACACCGGGACGGCGATCACGACGCCGACGATGACCGCCGAGATGAAGAAGCGGGCCGCGGCCCACACGCGGTAACGGGTGAGGGCCGCCACGCCCTCCTGGATTCCGCCGATCAGGATCGCGGTGCCCAGGAAGCGGAAGGTCCACTGCGGCGCCATCGCGCTCGCGACGAGGGCGGCGAGCACGTGGGTGACGAGCGCGACCCAGGGGCGGCGGATGACCTGCTGCGCGATGATCCCGGGCAGAACATGCGAGCCCAGCACCAGCCCGTAGGCCCACGGTGCCGCGGCGAGGACCGCGAGGGTCAGCCATCCGGCCGCTCCGCCGAGGATGCCCGTCCCCACCCCGATGGCCGCGCAGACGAGCAGCACGCGGGTCGAGAGAACGGATGCCGAGGCCATGGGGCCAGCGTATCGGCGGTCACGCGGCGTCGGTGCTCGCGTCTCTCGACGTCGAGTGTCCAAGAAACCCGGAAAGGACGCGCCCGATTCCCGGGTTTCTTGGACACTCGACAGGCGTGCGCACCGCTGGGCGGGGCGGTGGCGCGGGGCGCCGAGGGTGGCTCGGGCGGGCGGGTCAGCGCCGCCGACGCGGCGTCAGGCGCACCGCCGGGAGCGGCGGAGCGGGGATGCGCTCGGGGCCGTGGTCGACGACCTGCCCGAAGCGCGGGGCACGCGCCTCCCAGGCTTCGCGCGCCTCGACGATCTCGTCGTGCGAACGACCGACGAAGTTCCACCACATGACGATGTCCGCCTCGAACGGCTCGCCGCCGAGCAGGAAGACCCGAGCGCCGTCCGCGCTGACGACGTCGACGTGGTCCCGTCCCGTGCCGAGGTAGAGCAGGCGGGATCCGTCGACGGATGCCGTGCCGTCGTCCCTCGCCGAGGGGGAAGAGCGCCGTGCGGCGTCGGCGTCGACGGCATCCATTCCCGTCTCGACATCCGCGATGCCGATCATTCCGTAGAGTCCATGCTCCCAGTCGGGTCGGAGAGGGATGCGCACTCTCACGCCGGCCGGGAGGCGCAGTTCAGCGCCGACGATCGGCGTGTGCACGGTCGCGGGGGAGGTCACCGTGCCCAGCTCGCCCATGACGACGACCGCGTCCGCGCCGTCGCCGAGATCGAGGACGGGGAGATCCTCGTGCCGCTCGAAAGCAGGAGCTCCGTGACGGCGCGACTCGGGGAGCGCGACCCACAGCTGCAGGGCGTCCAGCGGGATCGCCTCGTCGCCCACCGAGTACTCCGAGTGTGCGATGCCCTCACCGCTGGTCATGAGGTTGAGCGCACCCGGGCGCACCACGACGTCGCTGCCCACGGCATCCCGATGACGCACCTCGCCGATGATCGGCCAGGTTACGGTCTGCAGGCCGATGTGCGGGTGCGGCTCGACGCGCATGAGTGTCTCCTGCGGACCGAATCGGTCGAGGAAGCACCAGGCGCCGACCATCGGCAACGCGCGGTGCGGGAGCGTGCGGTGCACCTCCATGGCGCGCACGCCGCCCAGCGGAACCTCGCGCGCCTCGATCATGAGGGCGCGAGGCCCGTCGCACTCGACGGGGCCTTCGGATGCCTCTGGCGCGACGTCGAGTCGGGTCATGCCGGTTCGCTGGGGTCGGCCGAATCGGCCGCGTCGGTGTCGTGCGGCCACTCGATGATGAGGCCGGGAACGTCGTGCTCGCGGAGGTAGTGCGCCACGAACGGGCACGAGGGGATGACGCTGTCGCCGCGGCGGGCGAGATCGCCCAAGGCTTCGCTTGCGAGCGTCGAGCCGAGGCCGCGTCCCTTGAACGCGGAATCGACCTCGGTGTGCGGAAGGACGACGCGGCCCTCGCCCGCGGGACGGAACTCGAGGAACCCGCCCAGCTCCTCGCCCACGTGGATCTCGTAGCGGTGGGTGTCGTCGTTGCGGGTCACGGTCAGTGCGTCGGTCATGGCGCCTCCTGTCGTCGGTCTCTCCAGCAACGTACGGGGGCCTCGCCGTGTTCCGCACCCCCTCGGCAAACGTCGAGGTCGGTTCCGGTCCCTTCGACAGGCTCAGGGACCTCGCGCGGCTGGGTGTGGCGGAGGTGGCTGAGCGTGTCGAAGCCTCCGGTCCCTTCGACAGGCTCAGGGACCTCGGGTGGCGGGGTGTGGCGGAGGTGGCTGAGCGTGTCGAAGCCCCCGGTCCCTTCGACAGGCTCAGGGACCTCGCGTGGCTGGGTGGGGCGGAGGTGGCTGAGCTTGTCGAAGCCCCCGGTCCCTTCGACAGGCTCAGGGACCTCGCGTGGCTGGGTGGGGCGGAGGTGGCTGAGCTTGTCGAAGCCTCCGGTCCCTCCAGCGAGCCCGGACAGTCGCAGGGTGAGAACCCCGCCCTGCCGCTCACCGCACCGTTCACGCCGCTCACCGCACGATCGGCGGATGCCACGGCCTCGGGCGCGCGGCATCCGGTTCACTATGCGAGTCCGCAACGCCGCGAGCAGGAGACAACATGAGCGCTTCCGTCGACGACGATGTCGTCACCGACCCGACCCTTCCCCCGGTCGCCGTCCCTCCCGACAAGCTCCGGAGCAGATGGACCCCCGCGAAGATCGCGCTGTGGGTCGGCATCGCGCTGCTGGGCGGCCTCGCTTGGACGATGCTCGCGATCGTGCGCGGAGAGACGGTGAACGCGATCTGGTTCGTGTTCGCCGCCGTCTGCACGTACCTCATCGGCTATCGCTTCTACTCGAAGGTGATCGAGCGCTACATCACGCGCCCGGACGACCGTCGAGCGACCCCCGCCGAGCGCAAGCAGGACGGCAAGGACTACGTCCCCACCGATCGCCGTGTGCTCTACGGCCACCACTTCGCCGCGATCGCCGGCGCCGGTCCCCTGGTCGGGCCCGTGCTCGCCGCGCAGATGGGCTACCTCCCCGGCACGATCTGGATCATCGTCGGCGTGATCCTCGCCGGCGCGGTGCAGGACTACCTCGTCCTCTTCTTCTCGATGCGCCGGGGCGGCCGCACGATCGGGCAGATGGCGCGAGACGAGCTGGGCAAGATCGGCGGCACCGCCGCGATCCTCGCGAGCTTGCTGATCATGCTGATCATCGTCGCGATCCTCGCGCTCGTCGTCGTCAACGCGCTCGGCGAGAGCCCGTGGGGCGTCTTCAGCGTCTCGATGACGATCCCGATCGCGCTGTTCATGGGTCTCTACCTGCGTTACATCCGCCCGGGTCGCATCACCGAGATCTCGATCATCGGTTTCGTCCTGCTGATCGGGGCGATCATCGCCGGCGGCTGGGTCGCCTCGACCGAGTGGGGATACGCCGCCTTCCACCTTGACCGCTCCGTCATCGCCTGGGGCATCATCATCTACGGCTTCGTCGCGGCGGTGCTGCCGGTGTGGCTGCTCCTCGCTCCCCGTGACTACCTCTCGACCTTCATGAAGGTCGGCGTCATCGTGATGCTGGCGGGGGCGATCGTGCTCGTGCGCCCCGAGATCTCGGTGCCCGCGTTCAGCGAGTTCGCCGGCGGACAGACTGGACCGGTGTTCAGCGGCCCCATCTTCCCGTTCCTCTTCGTCACGATCGCGTGCGGCGCGTTGAGTGGATTCCACGCGCTCATCGCCTCGGGAACGACGCCCAAGCTCGTCGAGAAGGAGCGTCAGACGCGCTTCATCGGCTACGGCGGCATGCTCATGGAGTCGTTCGTCGCGATCATGGCGCTCGTCGCCGCCCTCTCGATCGACCGCGGCATCTACTTCGCGATGAACGCCTCGCCGGCGGCCACCCTGGGCACGGTCGAAGGTGCCGTCGCGTTCGTGAACGGGCTGGGGCTCGCGGGCGTCAATCTGACGCCCGACATGCTCACGACCACGGCCGCGGCCGTCGGTGAGACCTCGATCGTCTCGCGCACCGGCGGCGCCCCGACCCTCGCGCTCGGCCTCGCGCACATCATGCAGCAGGCCCTCGGCGGTCAGGCGATGATGGCGTTCTGGTACCACTTCGCCATCATGTTCGAGGCCCTGTTCATCCTCACGGCGGTGGATGCCGGAACCCGCGTCGCCCGCTTCATGCTCCAGGACTCGATCGGCACCGTCCTCCCGAAGTTCAAGGATCTGTCGTGGCGCCCCGGCGTCTGGATCTGCACGGCGGTCATGGTCGCGGGATGGGGATCGATCCTGATCCTCGGTGTCACCGATCCGCTCGGCGGCATCAACACGTTCTTCCCGCTGTTCGGCATCGCCAACCAGCTGCTCGCGGCGATCGCGCTCGCCGTGGTGCTCGCGATCGTCGCGAAGCGCGGCCGGTCTTACTTCCGCTGGCTGTGGATCGTCGCCCTGCCCCTGGCTTTCGCCGCGGTCGTCACGATCACGGCGTCGATGTACAAGATCTTCTCGCCGGTTCCGGCGGTGGGGTACTGGGCGAACCACTTCGCGTTCCGCGACGCGCTGGCCGCGGGCAAGACCGAGTTCGGCACCGCGAAGACGGTCGCGGCGATGGAAGCGGTCGTGCGCAACACGTTCGTGCAGGGCGTGCTGTCGGTGATCTTCGTCACGCTCGCGATCGTCGTGATCGTCATGGCCGTCATCGTGACGATCAAGGCCCTGCGGAACGGCGGCGGTGCCGACCTCGAGGACGCCCCCGTGGCATCCCGTCGCTTCGCCCCCGCCGGCTTCCTCGCCACGAAGCCCGAGCGCGAGATCGAGAAGGAGTGGGAAGCCCTGCCGGCCGACCACCCCGACCGTCCGACCGCGTCGGCGCACCACTGAGGTCGTCATGGCTCTGGTGCGCGCGGAATCCGGTTCGGCCCTCGCCCGCGTGGGGGCGCGCCTCGCGCGGCTCGCGCGTGGCATCCGGTGGTACGTGACGACGCTCATGGGCGACCGCGCCTATGACGTGTACGTCGCGCACCACCGGGTGCACCACCCGGGCGAGTCGCCTTTGACCGAACGGCAGTTCTGGCGGCAGCGGGCGGCGGATCAGGATGCCAATCCCGGCGCGCGCTGCTGCTGACTAGGCTGCGACCATGCTCGACGCACCGCTGCTCGCCGGGGCTGCGGGGGTCGTCGTCGGTGCGGCGCTGACCCTCGCGCTCGTCTTCGCGCGCCGCTTCGCGCTCGCGCCGCGCGACCTGGGGAGCGACGCCGAGCGGGCGACGCACCGAACCCTGCACCTCGCCGCCGCAGCGGCATCCGCCCTCCGCGGGGGACGGGAAGAACCGGATGCCGCCCGCGCGGCCAAGCATCTGAGGACGCTCCTCGCCGCCGACGCGGTGGCGATCGTCGACGCGACCGCGGATCGGGTCGCGCTGGACGGCCCTGAGACGCTGACGGCGTCGGCGCGCCGCATCGCTGCGCGCGTGCGCGAGACCGGACGCCGACAGGTGTTCACCGAGAGCGACGGCGATGCCGTGGGGGCGCCGATCGTCGTCGACGGGCGCGTCTGGGGAGCGGTGATCGCCTTCGCGTCGCCCGTGCGCGGACCGCTCGTGCGCGCGACGGGCGACGTCGCCGAGTGGTGCGCGGCGCAGCTCGAGCTGGCGGGTCTCGACGCCTCTCGTGCCGCGCTCGCCGAGGCGGAGCTGCGCGCCCTGCGGGCGCAGATCAGTCCGCACTTCATCTACAACGCGCTCACGGCGATCGCCTCGTTCATCTCGACCGATCCGCCGCGCGCCCGCGACCTCGTGCTCGAGTTCGCCGACTTCACCCGGTACTCGTTCCGCCGTCAGGGGGAGTTCACGACGCTCGCCGAAGAGCTGCGCAGCATCCACTCGTACCTCGAGCTCGAACGCGCCCGGTTCGGCGACCGGCTGTCGGTGCGCCTGCGGATCGCTCCCGAGACCCTCGCGACGGTGATCCCGTTCCTGTCCGTCCAGCCCCTCGTCGAGAACGCCGTGCGGCACGGCCTCGAACCGGGGGAGCGCGGCGGGGTCATCACGGTGACCTCGATCGACGACGGCACGCACACCGAGGTCGTGGTCGACGACGACGGGGTCGGCATGGACCCCGAGGAGCTCGCGACCCTGCTCGACCTCGATGCGACGTCGACCCACGTGGGGCTGCGCAACGTCGATGCGCGACTGCGCCAGCTCTACGGACCCGCCGGCGGTCTCGTGGTCGAGACGAACGTCGGCTCGGGAACGGCCGTGCGCCTGCGGGTGCCGAAGTCGCAGCCGCGACACGAGACGGCGCTGCCGTGAGCGTCGCGGTCCTGGTCGCCGACGACGAGGCGCCGGCGCGCGCCGAACTGGTCGCGCTGCTCTCGGCCGACCCGCGCGTGGCCGAGGTGCACGCGGCGGCGAGCGGGGCCGAGGCGCTGCGCATCCTCGACAGGTTCGACGTCGCGGTGGCGTTCCTCGACATCCACATGCCAGGGCTCTCGGGGTTCGACCTCGCCCGCGGTCTGGCGCGCCTGCGCGAGCGCCCCGCGATCGTCTTCGTCACCGCCGACGATGCCGGGGCCGTCGAGGCGTTCGACGTCGAGGCCGTCGACTTCGTGCTGAAACCCGTCCGTGTCGAACGTCTCTACCGATCGCTCGGGCGCGCCCTCGCGGCGCGCGCGGACGCCAACGCAGACGACGACGAGACGATCGCGGTCAGTATCGGGTCGACGACGCGCCTGGTTCGTCGTGCCGAGATCCGCTGGGTCCAGGCCAGTGGCGACTACTCGCGCCTCTACACCCCGACCTGCGACCACCTGGTGCGCCTGCCGCTGTCCGATCTCGCCGATCGCTGGGCGCACGCCGGCTTCGTCCGCGTGCACCGGTCGTACCTCGTGCACCGGGATGCCATCGTCGAGGTGCGCCTGTCGGGTGCGGCGCCGTCGGTGGTCCTGGCCGAGATCGAGCTCCCGGTCAGTCGGCGGCTCGTCCCGTCGGTGCGCGACGCTCTGTTGCGCTGAGGCGCCCGGCGAGAGCATGTCCCACTTTTCGCGGAGTATGTCCCGAAATGTGCTGCGGGGGACGGTCTCAGGCGGCAAAAAGTGGGACATGCTCTCGCGTGCGCCGGCATCACGCACGCGCGCGATGCCGCCGTACGGCCGCGCGGTTCGCGCAGCGCACCGAGCAGTACCGCTGGCGTCCGTTGCGCGTGACGTCGACGACGACGTTGACGCACGGCTCCGCCTCGCAGCGGCCGAGGCGGTCCTGACCGCGGGTGACGAGGTGCAGCGCGGTGCCGACCGAGATGACCGCGGCGAGCACGCGCGGGAGCGCGTCGTTCTCGTCGCGGTAGTGCAGGTGCCAGCCTTCGCCGTTGTGGTTGGTGAGCCGGGGGTAGGCCGTGACCTCGGCCATCTGGGCGTTGAGTAGAGCGGCGCGGGCGTCCTCATCGGGCTCATCGACGACCCGCAACCACGCGTCGATGACCTCGCGCGTGCGCTCGTGATCGTCGGTGCCGACGGGGAACTCCATCGACATGCCCAGATCCCTCGCCCTCTGCTCCACGCCGTCGCGGTCGGCGGGCCAGTCGTTCGCGAGCGACGCGGCGAGCAGGACCGCGTACTCGCCGTAAGGGTTGAGATGCATAAGGGCATTACAGCACGCTGGCTCCATGAGCGCCCCCGACACCCTCTCGCTTCCCGTCACGGCATCCGTCCACGAACACGCGTGGGTCACCGAATCGGTGCACGCGACGAGTGAGGGGCGCGTGCGCTACGTGCAGTGCACCGGATGCCGCGCCCGTCGCGTCGACCTCGACCCCGCCGCCGCGACGCCCCCGGTCCCGCTGTCCCGCGAGGTGTGAGAACGGGAGGACGCGCGTCGACGCCGACCGCCCCGGATGCCACGATGGGAGGCCATGACCGAAGAGACGCCGCGCCGTCCTCGCGTCCGGGTCACGGCATCCGGATCCGCTCGGATGCCGCGCCCGGCGACGCGCGGCTTCGCGCTGCCGGGACACGCCCCTGACGAGGCCGACGACGTGTTCTCGCGCGGGCTCGTGCGGGCGCAGCTCCGTCTCGCGATCGGCTGCGTCGCCGCGTTCCTCGTCGTCGCGGGGGCATTCGCGGTCGCGATCGCAGCGCTTCCCGCGCTGGGTGACCCGGTGCTGTTCGGCGTGCCGCTGTCGTGGCTCGCGCAGGCGTACGGCTTCTATCCGCTGATCCTCGTCTTCGCGCTCATCTTCGTGCGCGCGGCGGCGCGCAACGAACGGCGCTATCGCCACCTCGCCGACCCCGGATCCGACGCGTGAACCCGGTGTTCGATCTCGCCGCGGTGGGGCTGCTGATCGCCGTCACCGCGGTGCTGGGCTTCTCGGGCGTGCGCCTGTCGCGCACGACGGGTGACTTCTTCGTCGCCTCGCACAGCGTCGGGAGCGTGTGGAACGCCTCGGCGATCAGCGGCGAGTATCTCTCGGCCGGGACGTTCCTGGGGCTCGCGGGCCTCGTGCTGCTCTCGGGCTCCGAGGGGTTCTGGTTCCCGATCGGGTACGCGGCCGGATATCTGCTCGTCCTCCTCTTCGTCGCCGCGCCGCTCCGGCGCAGCGGCGCGTACACGATCCCCGACTTCGTCGAGGCGCGGCTCGAGTCGCGCGCGGCCCGGCGGATCACGAGTGTCGTCGTGCTGATGATCGGCTGGTTGTACATCGTGCCGCAGCTGCACGGGGCGAGCCTCGCCCTCGGCGTCGTGGCCGACGTGCCCCGGTGGACCGGTGCCGTGGTGGTGGCCACCCTCGTCGCCGGGATCGTCGCCGCGGGAGGCATGCGAGCGATCACCGCCGTGCAGGCGTTCCAGTACTGGCTCAAGCTCACCGCGCTGCTCGTGCCCGCGGTCTTCCTCCTCGTCGTGCTGTCGCAGGGCGGGCGCGACCTCGACCCCGCCGCGATCTTCCCCGCCGACTACGGGCCCGGCGCCGTCGACACCTACGCGACGGTGTCGCTGCTGCTCGCCCTCCTGCTCGGGACGATCGGGCTCCCGCACGTGCTCGTGCGCTTCTACACGAGCCCGAACGGCGGGTCGGCCCGACGCACGACCGTCGTCGTCATCGTGCTCATCGGCGCGTTCTACGCCGTGTCGTCGACGATGGGACTCATCGCGCGGGTGGTGGCACCCGATCTGGCGGTGCGCGGTCTCGCCGACACGGTCGTCCTCGCGCTGCCTTCGCGCCTCCTCCCCGGCGTGGTGGGCGAGCTGCTCACGGCGCTCATCGTCGCGGGAGCCTTCGCCGCCTTCCTCGCGACCTCGTCGGGTCTGGTCGTCTCGCTCGCGGGCGTCGTCAGCCAGGACGTGTTCGGCGGCAGCGTCCGTTCGTTCCGTCTGTCGGCGGTGCTGTGCACGGTGGTGCCCCTCGCGGTCGCGTTGCTGACCGAACCCGAGGGTCTCGTGTCGAGCGTCGGCGCGGTGTTCGTGTTCGCGGCATCCACGCTCTCGCCCGTTCTCCTTCTCGGGGTCTGGTGGCCGCGTCTGACGGCGCGGGGCGCGGTCGCGGGCATGGTGGTGGGCGCGGTCGCGTGCGGCGCGGCGTTCGTGGCCGGAGGGATGATCCCGGATGCCGAGGGCTGGGGCGCCGTCCTCGCTCAGCCTGCGGCCTGGACGATCCCGTTGACCACCGCCGTGATCGTGGCGGTGTCGCTGAGCGATCGCGCGGGGGTTCCGTTCCGCGTCGAACGCTACCTGGCACGTCTGCACACCCCGGATTCCTGAGGCTCCCTCCACAGATACCCGGACGGGCCCGCGCGGGTGTCGGTGCCCCGGGTTACCGTGGACGGGTGACTTCTTCCGGCGCCGCCCCCGAGCCCTACGCCGACGCGCCGCCCGAGCCGTTCGGCGGGTACGACGACCCGTACGCCGACGTCGACTGGGACCCCGATCTCTTCGCCCCGCCCGACGATCTCGATGCTCCGCCGCCGCCCGTCGACCCCACCTCCGCCTTCGCGCGCGCCGCGGCCGCGACCGGCACCGCGCGCGAACTCCCGGCGGTGCGCGACTTCACCGGTCGCGACCCGCGCGAGGTCCTTCACGAGGTCTACGGGTACGACGCCTTCCGCGGCGACCAGGCCGACATCGTGCAGCACGTCGTCGACGGGGGAGACGCTGTCGTGCTCATGCCCACCGGCGGAGGCAAGAGCGTCACGTACCAGGTGCCCGCGCTCGTGCGGCCGGGCACCGGACTCGTCGTCAGCCCCCTGATCGCGCTCATGCACGACCAGGTCGAAGCGCTCATCGCCAACGGCGTGCGCGCGGGGTACCTCAACTCGACGCAGGCCCCGGCCGAGCGCCAGGCGGTCGAGCAGGCGTACCTCGCGGGCGAGCTCGACCTGCTCTACGTCGCCCCCGAGCGACTGAACGGCGCTCAGACGCTCGGGTTGCTCTCGCGCGGTCGTCTGAGCGTGATCGCGATCGACGAAGCGCACTGCGTGTCGCAGTGGGGTCACGACTTCCGTCCCGACTACCTCGCGCTCGGCGATCTGGCCGACCGCTTCCCCGGGGTGCCGCGCATGGCGCTCACGGCCACGGCGACCCCGGCCACCGCGCAAGAGATCGTCGAACGGCTGCGGCTGCGCGACGCCCGCGGCTTCGTCGCGAGCTTCGATCGGCCCAACATCCAGTACCGCATCGACGCCAAGGTCGATCCCCGGCGCCAGCTCGTGCAGTTCATCAAGAGTCAGCCCGAGGGCTCTGCGGGCATCGTCTACGCACTGAGCCGCAAGAGCGTCGAGCAGACGGCGACCTATCTCTCGACGCAGGGGCTCGACGCCCTGCCGTATCACGCGGGTCTCGACGCCTCCGTGCGCGCCGCGAACCAGTCCCGGTTCGTGCGCGAAGACGGGGTGATCATGGTCGCCACGATCGCGTTCGGCATGGGCATCGACAAGCCCGACGTGCGCTTCGTCGCCCACATCGACCTGCCCAAGTCGGTCGAGGGCTACTACCAAGAGACCGGCCGCGCCGGCCGCGACGGCGACCCCTCGGTCGTGTGGATGGCCTACGGCCTCGGCGACGTGGTGCAGCAGCGCCGCATGATCGACCAGTCACCGGGCGATCGCTCCTACAAGATGCGACTCGGCCAGCACCTCGACGCCATGCTCGCCCTGTGCGAGACGGTCGGATGCCGCCGCCAGAACCTCCTCGACTACTTCGGGCAGAAGTCCGAACCGTGCGGCAACTGCGACACGTGCCTCACCCCGCCCGACACGTGGGACGGTCTGATCGCCGCGCAGAAGCTGCTGTCGACCATCGTTCGCCTACAGCGCGAGCGCGGTCAGGCGTTCGGAGCGGGGCACCTGATCGACATCCTCCGCGGCGCGAAGACCGAGCGCATCTCCCAGCAGGGGCACGATCGGCTCAGCACCTACGGGCTCGGCGCCGACCTCTCCGATCAGGACTGGCGAAGTGTCATCCGTCAGCTGCTCGCCCGGGGAATCATCGTCGCACAGGGCGACTACGGCACCCTCGCGCTGAGCGAGGCGTCGGCGGGCGTGCTGCGCGGGGAGACCCCGGTGCCGCTCCGCCGCGACGTCCTGGGTCGCAGCGGCGGGGGCTCCTCGCGCCCGCGGACCTCGGGCGCCGACGACGTGGCCCCCGACGACCGCGGCCTCTTCGAGGCCCTGCGCGCGTGGCGCGCCGAGAAGGCCCGCGAACAGGGCGTTCCGGCGTACATCGTCTTCGGCGACGCCACGCTCCGGGCCATCGCCGCTGCGCGCCCCGCGTCGATCGGCGACCTCGACGGCATCACCGGCATCGGCGCCAAGAAGCGCGAGGCGTACGGCGACGGCATCCTGACGGTGGTCGCCGCGAACTGACGCGGTGTTTCCGGTCCCTTCGACGAGCTCGGGGACCTTGTCGTGGGGTGGTCCGACGGGAGGTGGCTGAGCCTGTCGAAGCCACCGCGCGATCGCGCGGTGCCGCGGTGTTTCCGGTCCCTTCGACGAGCTCGGGGACCTTGTCGTGGGGTGGTCCGACGGGAGGTGGCTGAGCCTGTCGAAGCCCACCGCGCGATCGCGCGGTGCCGCGGTGTTTCCGGTCCCTTCGACGAGCTCGGGGACCTTGTCGTGGGGTGGTCCGACGGGAGGTGGCTGAGCCTGTCGAAGCCACCGCGCGATCGCGCGGTGCCGCGGTGTTTCCGGTCCCTTCGACGAGCTCAGGGACCTTGTCGTGGGGTGGTCCGACGGGAGGTGGCTGAGCCTGTCGAAGCCACCGGGCGTTCGCGCCGCGCCCGGCCCACAGCCCCTGCACGGGAATGTTGACCCCCCACAACGACCCCGCCGCCCGTCGCCGGGCGGCATTGTCGACACCGCACACACCGTTTGCCGGTACGTTGTGGGACTCCTACCGTGGTGGCATCCCTTTGCAACGTCGAAAGGTGCCGAAATGACCGACGCCGCCGTCCGTCCCACCACGCCCGCCACGAGCACGCGCACGCCCGTCGGGGGTGCCCCGTCCGCTCCGCACTCCGCCGCCGAAGCCGCTGAGGCGCGCATCGACATCGATCGGGTCACCGACCTGCTCCTCGGCACGTGGGGCGACACCCGCCGCCAGGCGCGCGAGATGCTCAAGGACCCCGCGCTGTGGCGCGACGACAGCCTGGGGATGGACGCGCACCGCGAGCGCACCCTGAGCCAGTTGCACCTGCTCGTGCAGAACAACGCCGTGCACCGCGCCTTCCCGAAGCGTTTCGGTGGCGAGGAGAACAACGGCGCGAACATCGCCGGCTTCGAGGAGCTGGTCGCTGCCGACCCGAGCCTGCAGATCAAGTCGGGCGTGCAGTGGGGGCTCTTCGGCTCCGCGGTGCTGCAGCTCGGCACCGCCGAGCACCACGAGAAGTGGCTTCCCGGCATCATGAGCCTCGAGATCCCCGGTGCCTTCGCCATGACTGAGACCGGGCACGGTTCCGACGTCGCCGCGATCGGCACGACGGCCACGTACGACCCCCAGACCGAAGAGTTCGTCATCCACACGCCCTTCCGCGGCGCCTGGAAGGACTACCTCGGCAACGCCGCGCTCCACGGCAAGGCCGCCACGGTGTTCGCCCAGCTCATCACCAACGGGGTCAACCACGGCGTGCACTGCTTCTACGTGCCCCTGCGCGACGAAGAGGGCAACTTCCTCCCCGGCATCGGCGGCGAGGACGACGGGCTCAAGGGCGGTCTGAACGGCATCGACAACGGACGTCTGCACTTCGACCAGGTGCGTATCCCGCGCACGAACCTCCTGAACCGCTACGGCGACGTCGCCCCCGACGGCGCCTACTCGAGCGACATCGCCAGCCCCGGTCGGCGGTTCTTCACGATGCTCGGCACCCTCGTGCAGGGCCGCGTCTCGCTCGACGGTGCAGCCGCGTGGGCTTCGGCGATCGGCCTCATCATCGCGATCACCTACGGCAACCAGCGTCGCCAGTTCGATTCGGGAAGCGGCACGCCCGAGGTCACCCTGCTCGACTACGGCAAGCACCAGCGCCGCCTGCTGCCGCGCCTGGCGACCACGTACGCCGAGATCTTCGCGCACGACGAGTTCCTGCAGAAGTTCGACGGCGTCTTCAGTGGCGCGCTCGACACGGACGCCGACCGCGAAGACCTCGAGACCCTGGCGGCGGCCCTCAAGCCCCTGTCGACCTGGCACGCGCTCGACACCCTGCAGGAAGCGCGCGAGGCATGCGGTGGTCAGGGCTTCCTCTTCGAGAACCGTCTCGTGGGGCTGCGCGCCGACCTCGACATCTTCGTGACCTTCGAGGGCGACAACAACATCCTGCTGCAGCTCGTCGGCAAGCGCCTGCTCGCCGACTACGCCCGCCAGTTCAAGGGCAAGGATGCCAAGCAGCTCGCCGCGTTCGCCGTCGGGCAGACCGCGGGCAAGCTCTTTCACGGAGCGGGGCTGCGTCAGCTCGGGCAGGCCGTCACCGACCTCGGGTCCACGGCGCGCTCGGTCGAGCGGGGACTCCGCGCCGATCAGCAGCACGAGCTGCTGGCGGGTCGCGTCCAGCAGATGATCGCCGACATCGCGGGGCGCCTGCGTCCGGCATCCAAGCTCTCCCGCGAGGACGCGGCGGCGCTGTTCAACGCGAACCAGGCCGAGCTGATCGAGGCGGCTCGAGCCCATGGCGAGTTGCTGCAGTGGGAAGCGTTCACCGACGCGATCAACCGCATCGAAGACCGCGGCACCCTGCAGGTGATGACGTGGCTGCGCGATCTGTTCGGCCTGCAGCTCATCGAGAAGCACCTCGCGTGGCACCTCATCAACGGGCGTCTGTCGACCCAGCGTGCGGCGGCGGTCTCGAGCTACATCGATCGGCTGTGTGCGCGCCTCCGGCCGCACGCGCAGGATCTCGTGGATGCCTTCGGCTACGGCCCCGAGCACGTGCGTGCCTCGATCGCGACGGGTGTCGAGGACGATCGCCAGAACGAGGCCGCGGCGTACTACGCCGAACTGCGCGCCTCGGGCAACGCGCCGGTCCCGGAGAAGAAGCCGGCCAAGTAAGCGCGCGCGGGCGGCGGCCGTGGGGGACTGCCGCCCGCGCGCTCGTCGCCCGCGCGGGCGGCATCAGAACAGGCGATGCGCCGAGAACAGGACGATCAGGAGGATGCCGTCCTGTTCCGGGTGCATCGCCTGTTCTCGTGACACGGGGCCGCCGCGATCGACCGGAGCCGGACCGCGGCGACCCCCGACGCCCATGCGCGAAGAGGCCCGCCCCGCCCCGAAGGGCGAGACGGGCCTCGCGTGAGCGTCAGCGCAGCGTGAACGTCACCGTCGTGCTGTTCCCGGCGACGTCGTACACCACGAGCGTGTTCTCGCCCGAGACCGCACCGAAGACGCCCGGGGCGACGAAGTTGACGTCGGACCAGGTGTTGTCGGTCAGATCCTTCACCATGCCGTTGATGACCGCGCGGTCGATCTTGCCGGCGTCGTAGAGCTTGAAGCTCACCTTGTCGTAGGCGTCGGCGTCGCCCTGGGTGAACTCCGCGCCCTCCTTCACCGTGACTGTCGGGGCCGTGGTGTCCGCGTCGCCGGCAGCGACCACGCGGATGTCGTCGACGAATCCCGTGTTGTCGCCCTCGGTCGTGGTCGCCACGAACGAGATGGTGTGCTCGCCCTGCGTCACCGTGAAGGGCGCCGTCTCGTAGTACTGGTACTCGCCGCCGACCGGCACGTAGTGACCGAGCTTCTGCCCGTCGACCTCGACGTCGAACTCCTGCTGGCCGCCGAAGCCGACGCGGTTCGCCGCGGCGAACGTGATCGCGTAGGTGCCGGCTGGGAAGACCACGGTCTGGTCGATGCGGCTGGCCAGCCCCGAGTCGCTCTTCAAGTACGCCGTCCGCTCGCCCTGCGGGGCGGGCGAGGCGGGAACGAACACGCTGTTGTTGTGCTGGATGCCGGCGCGAGCGCTGAAGGTCCAGCCGTTCACCATCGGACCGTTCGCCGTCCCGCCGGTCGCGGGGCGCTCGAACCCGGCGTTGAGGATGCTCACCAGCGGCGGCTCCTCCGACACGTCCGGGTTGACGAAGCAGCGGTTGTCGCCGCCCGGGTTCGGGTTCGAGCCGAAGGAGGCGACCGCGCAGTCCACGCCGTCGGTGAACGTGCCGAAGACCAAGAGCCCGTCCGACCCGAACGCGACGTTCGCCTCCCCGTCGAAGGCGCACTCGCCGCCGTCCGCGTACTGGCAGAAGGTGTACCCGTCGGGCGCGTTCTGCACGTCCCTCACCTTGTACAGGCGTGACGTGACTCCCGATGCGTCCGCCCCGGGTGCCACCGCGACGGCGCGCAGGTAGGTCGTCTTGAGTGGCTCGAGGAAGATCTGCCCGGTGTACGGGGTGGAGGATGCCGCGGGCTCGCTGCCGTCCGTCGTGTAGAAGATCTGCGCGTCGGGGGTGGCGCTCGTGATCGTCACGGCCTCGATCGAGTCGTAGACGCCTCGCTCAAGACTGAACACCGGAGCGTCGGTGACACCGGCCGTACTGGCCGGGGTGACCTCGACCTGCGCGACGCCGTACTCCCCGTCGGGAAGCGTGGCCCGCACGGCGACGGTGCGCTCGGTGGTCACGGACGGGGCCGTGAACAGACCGTTCGCGTCGATGGTGCCGTTGTCGTCTCCGACCACCGACCAGGTCGGCGTGCCGGTGCCGTCGATGACGTTCGCCCCGAGCTGCACCTGCGTACCGCCGGCGACCGAGGTGCGCACGGGGGTCATCTCGACCTGCGTGGCCGCGGGGGCCGTCGTGTAGATGGCGTAGGTGTGCTCGTCGCCGATCTCCGAGTCGGTGAAGGCGTTGGCATCCGGGGTCAGGGTTCCGCTCGAAGCCGGCAACAGGGCGTTCTCGCCGGGCTGCGCGATCGAATCCGTGTAGGCGATGCGGGTGAAGTCCGCGGTCGCGTCGCCGCCGTCGAACTGCACGCGCACGTCCTTCGGCGAGCCCGACTGCGTCTCGACGAGGACGGTGAGCTCGCCGTCCGGTGCGCGGAACGCGGTCGCGCGCACATCGGCATCCGACACCTCCGTGCCGAGCACCGTGCTGTGCGCGGGCACGTACCGCATGAGGGGGCCCGCCTCCGAGAACGCGGCCGTGGGCTCGAGACCGAGGATGAGCGAGTCCCACAGGTTGTAGGAGCCGTTCGTGTCGCCCGCGGGGTCGCCCGTCATGACGCCGTTGAGCTGCCAGATGAGGTTGGAGTGCACGCCGTCGTTGGCGCTGCGGATGATGTAGTTCGCGTAGCCGGTTTCCCAGACGCTGGTGCCCGGGTTGGTCCAGCCCATCTCGGAGAGGTTGAGCGGAGCATCGCCGATGACGGCGCGGCGCTGGGCGATGGCATCCCCCATCGCGTCGTACGACTCGCCGTACAGGTGGAACGAGTACTGGTCGAAGACGTCGCCGGCGTTCTCGGCCATGTACTGCGTCCAGGCCACCGCGTTGACCTCTTCGGGGCCCCAGATCTGCACGTCGTCGCGCAGTCCGTCGGCGGCGAGCCGGTCGCTCACCGCGCGAGCCATGTCGGCGTAGTACGCCTTCTCGTCGCCCGGGGCCCAGAAGTCCCAGCTGCCGTTGGGCTCGTTGTAGAACGTGAGGTGATCGACGTTGTCGTAGCCGCGGTCGAAGAGGTTCTGCAGCAAAGCGGATGCCGAGGCGCCGTAGGCCGGCAGGTCGGCCGGGGCCGAGATGTAGGGGTCGGGGGCTCCGGGGATGGTGAACCAGTCGTGGACGCGCGCGCCGACCTTCCATCCGAAGTTCAGCTCGACCTCGGTGCCCGCGTCCTTGAACGCGTCGAGGTAGCGGTAGAACGCGAGCATCTCGGGGCTCTCGAAGTCGTACTGGCCCTTCTCGAGCTCCATCCAGTCGATCTGGAACCAGATGCGGGCGACCTTGGGCTGCAGGGTGTGGATGCGCTCGACGTCGACCTCCCAGTCGGCGTCGTCGTAGCCGTACTTCGTGGTGCCCTCGAGGAGGCTCCACGGGATGACGTTGACGCCGACGCCGAGGTAGTCCTCCTGCACGGTCTGGTCGAGGTGGACGGTGACGGTGCGCTGTTCGTCGGCCGCGGAGGCTGCGGTCGCGGGAACGAGCAGGGCGGCCGCGACGCTCGTCGTCGCGGTCAAGGCGAGGGCTGTGCGCCGTCGTCTCATGGGTTCTCCTATCGCCGGTGATGGGAGGCGTCGCGGTGACTCATCACTGAATCGGTAGTAATGCTACGCCGGGGGGATGTATCAGCGAGGCTATGAGGGTTGCAATGGTCGCGCAAGCCCGAATTGTCATGGTTTTTCACGCTGATCGTCACTACTGTTTGTAGTTGTACTACTCTACGTGAGGTCTTATGGGTGCGCGGAGTACCGTCTTACGGAGTCGAGGGTGGACACGCCGATCCCGGACGCCGGAACCCCGCGTGGCGGGTGCGGGTTCCGCGTGACGGTGCGGGGCGGGGGTCGCAGCGGCGTTGGTGCCGATGTGCCGTAGGGCGGAGTCGAGCCGCGACGCGCCGGTTCGGGGTGCCGTGGGCCGGCGTGTCGGGGTGGAACTCCGCGTGAGGGTACGGGGGCGGCGAACGTGCCGGTGTGCCGTCAGGCGGAGTCGGGCCGTGACACGCCGGTTCGGGATGCCGGAACTCGGCGTGTCGGGCACGGACTCCGCGTGACGGTACGGGGCCGGGGTCGCGGCGGCGAATGTGCCGATGTGCCGTCGGGCGGAGTCGGGCCGCGACGCGCCGGTTCGGGGTGCCGTGGGCCGGCGTGTCGGGGAGGAACTCCGCGCGACGGTATGGGCCGCGCGGGCTCCCACCCGGCGGCCCCGCGACGGTTCGTCAGATCGCCGAGGCCGCCGCGGACGCCTCGGCGGACAGGGCGCGCACGGTCTCGGCATCCCGTGCCGCGAGGGCTGCGGCCGGCACCATCCACGACCCGCTCACCGCGAAGACGTTGCCCAGGGCGAGGTACTCGGCGGCGTTCGCGGAGGACACCCCACCCGACGGGAGGAACCGCACGTCGGGGAACGGCCCGGCGAAGGCCTTCAGCGCAGTGGGTCCGCCCACGGCGCCCGCGGGGAAGAGTTTGAGTCGGTCGAGTCCCGCGGCGATCGCTCGCTGGATCTCGGTCGCGGTCGCGACTCCGGGGAGGAACGGGATGCCGAGCTCCGCCGCCCGCTCGACCACGGCGTCGTCGAACCCCGGTGAGACGAGGTAGGTCGCGCCGGCGTCGACGGCCGCCTCGACCTGGGCGACGGTCGTCACCGTGCCGGCACCGACGGCGAAGCCGGATCGTCCGGCGACCGCGCGGATCGCATCGAGGGCGGCGGGGGTGCGGAGGGTGATCTCGGCGGTCGGGATGCCGCCGGCCTGGAGCGCGTCGGCGAGGTCGGGCGCGAAGGACGCATCGTCGAGCACCACCACGGGGACGATCCGGCTGCCGTGCAGCACGTCGTGAGCGGCGCTCATGCGTCTTGCGACGTCGGGGCGACCACGATCTCGCGGAAGCTCACGTGCTGGGGCAGCTGGTACGCGGCGAGGATCGCGCGGGCGATGTCGTCGGGCACGAGTCCGCCGCCGATGCTCTGCTTGTACTCGCGGTAGCCGTCGAGGACGTCGCCCTCGCCGGTGTTGCTGAGCAGGGCCGTGTCGACCATTCCGGGGGCGACGAGGAGCACACGGACGCCGTGCGCGGCGTTCTCGCGCCGCAGTCCCTCGGTCATCGCGTGCACGGCGTACTTCGTGCCGTTGTAGACGACGTGGTTCTCGTAGAGCTGCTTGCCGGCGATCGAGCCGATGTTGACGATCGTGCCGTGACGGCGCTCCTGCATGCCCGGGAGCACGAGCTGGCTGTTCTTCACCAGGGCGACGCAGTTGACGTCGAACTGCTCCTGCACGAGCGCGGGGTCCTGCTCGGCGACCGCTGACAGCGCCATCAGCCCGGCATTGTTGACCAGCAGGTCGACCGGACCGAACCGCTCCTCGGCGCGCGCGATGGCCGCGGCCACCGCGGCGGTGTCGGTGACGTCGGCCTCGGCGAGCTCGGCATCCGGAAGACCGAGGGCCTGCATCGGGGCGAGGCGCCGCGCGATGAGGAGCAGCGGGTGTCCGGCGGCCGAGAAGGCGCGCGCGGTCGCGGCACCGATGCCGGAGCTGGCTCCGGTGATGACGACGAGGGGAAGGGAGGTCATGCGTTCTCCTGGGAAGGGGTGGATCGGGCGAAGACCACCGCGGCGTCGGCCGCCGCGGTGTAGCGGTCACGGAGCGCGGCATAAGCGCGCACCCCGTCGGGGTCGGGGATCACGCGGTCGACGACCTCGTGCGCGTCGTCCGCCGCGGCGAGGGAGGGCCACACCCCGGACCCGGCGAAGACGAGGGCGGCGGCGCCGAGGGTCGCCGCCTGCTGGTCGACGGTGGTGCGCACGAGCGGGGTGTCGAGCACGTCGGCGTAGATCCGGTTCCAGACGGCGGACCGACTACCCCCGCCCGAGACGAGCAGGTCGGTGTCGGACGGCAGTCCGCTGAGCGTGCGGATGTGACGCAGGCTCCGGTCGAGCGCGAACGCCACCCCCTCGAGGCATGCCCGCACGAGGTCGTCGGCGTCGGTGCCGAGCTCGACACCGGCGAGGAGTCCCCGCACCCCGCTGCCGCCCTCGAGCGGGGTGCCGCCCGCGAGCGTCGGGACGAACACGGCGCCTCGCGCGCCGCGCGGGCTCGCCGCCGCACCGTCGATGAACGCGCCGATGTCGGCACCCGGACGCATCACGTCGCGCAGCCAGGTCAGCGTCGTGCCGCTGCTGAACGTCGACAGCGCGCTGATGTAGAGCCCCGGCACGGCGTGACGGAAGACGTAGGGGCGGGTCTCGACGTCGAGGACGGGGGCGCTCGCGGTCACCGTCATCCAGCTCGAGGAGCCGAGGGCGGCGTAGATCCGACCGTCCGTCGTGCCGCGGGAGCCGAGTGCCATCGCCGCGTTGTCGACCGCCCCCGCGTGCACGGGTACCCCTGCGGGGAGCCCAAGTGCCTCCGCGGCGTCGGCCCGGAGCGTCCCGACGACGTCGGACGACTCGCGCGGGACGGGGAGCAGGGAGCGGTCGAGCTCGGCCGCGTCGAGGATCGCGTCGTCGTAGTCGCCGCGGGTGAGGTCGTAGGCGCCCGACCCGGATGCCATGGAGTGGTCGGTCGCGACCTCGCCGGTGAGCCGCAGGGTGATCCAGTCCTTCGAGCCGAGCAGGGACCGGGTGCGTGCCCATCCCTCCGGATCCTCGGTGCGCATCGTCTGCGCCTTGAACACCGGGTACAACTGCGCGCCGAAGCCGTTGCCCGTGCGCAGGTACCACGCGTCCTCGTCGAGGTGGGCGAAGACGTCTTCGGTCCGACCGCGGGTGTCCGACCAGATCGGGGTGTCGCGGGCGACGAGCTCTCCGGCGGCGTCGACCTGCACGACGCCGAGGCTCTGCCCCGACAGGGCGATCCCGATGACGGCTTCACGCGCGCCGGGAGTCTGGGCGACGACCTCGCGGGTCGCCGAGACCACGGCATCCCACCACTCCTCCGGCCGCTGCTCGGCACGGCCGGGACCGGGATGCCGCGTCGGATACGACACGACCGTCTCGGCGACCGAGCGGCCCTTGGCCGACCAGAGAGACGCTTTACACCCCCCGGTACCGAGGTCGAGAGCGAGAGCGAGAGGACCCATCGATCAGCGGGTGGCCAGGGCGAGCTCGCTCAGCCGCTCGAAAGAGGGGCCCGACGTCGGGATCTCGATGTCGAAGACCTCGGCGATGACCTGCGTCCATCCGTGCACGAAATAGATCCACCCATCCTCGACCCGGAGGCGGCGCTCGGCGCTCTGCTCCCGCGCCTGGTCGAGGAAGACGAGATCGCCGCGGTAGTTGAGATCCCACGCGACCCCGTCGAGGGGGAAGACGGCGTCGTCGGGAAGGGGGGAGCCCGGGGCGTCCTTGCCGAGGCCGGTCGCGTTGACGACCAGCGAGCGCGGCGCCAGGTCGGCGAGCACGCGGGCGTTGTCGGCCGGGGTGGGGGTGAGGTGGTACTCGAAGAGCGTGTCGGTCGGCAGCGACGCGTGGATCTCGCGCAGGTGGTCCAGGCGCGCCGCCGAGCGGTTCGTCACGATGACCCGCGCGGGCCGGTCGAGGCCCCGCTCCTGCCGAGACAGGTACCAGCTGATCGCGATCGACGATCCGCCCGCGCCGAGGCAGAGCGCGTCGGCGGGACCGCGCGACCAGAACCCGGCCGGTAGGAAGGCGTCGAGGGCGAGACCGCTCGAGATCGGGTCCTTCGCGTGGCAGATGAGCCGGCCGTCGCGCTTGGAGATGCAGCTCGTCTCACCCATCAGCTCGGCGAAGGCGTCGATCTCGTCGAAGAGGTCGCGGCACGCGGCGAAGAGATCGATCTTGTGCGTGGTGACCAGGGCCCCGAGGCTCAGGGGGTCGTCCGCGATGAACTGCACGACTGCGCGGTAGTCGTCGGCGGGTGCGTGCAGGGGCAGGTCGATGCCCTGCAGCACGGCATCCTGCAATCCGAGGTGCGCGGCCCACCGGGGGAAGACGTGCTGGATCGAGGAACTCCCCGTCGTGACGCCGATGAAGTAGAGCGTAGGGGCCGTCGCCGGACGCAGGGTCGAGGCGGTGAGGGTGGGAAACGTCATCGTTGGTCCTTCGTGGCGGCGACCGCGGCCAGCGCGGCCGTGGCATTCATGCCGAATCGGGTGACGCCGAGCTCGGCCATCGTTCGGACGGTGTCGAGGTCGCGGATTCCTCCCGCGGCCTTGAGCGCTGCGCGACCGTCGGCCCGGTCGGCGATCAGTCGGATGTGCTCGATCGTGGTCGCAACGCCCGACCAGCCGGTGCCCGTCTTGATCCAGGGCACGCCCGCCTCGATGGCGGCATCCACCCCCCGCCGGATGTCGTCGTCGTCGAGGCGGCCGACTTCGAGGATCGCGCGCAGCGGCACGCGGCCGTCGACGACCTCGACGATCGCGGCGAGCTCGTTCGTCACGTAGGCGTCGTCTCCGGAGCGCAGGCGTCCGATCGCGACGACGACGTCGAGCTCTTGAGCGCCGAGGTCGAGGAGCTCGGATGCCTCGGCCACCTTCGTCGCGGTCGTGGCACCGCCGCTCGGGAACGACACCGGCGAGCCGGCGAGGACGCCCGTGCCCTCCAGGCGTTCGCGCAGGTACCCGAGCCACTCGGGGAGGACGTGGGCGCTGACGAAACCGCCCGCCACCGCCTGGCGCACGAGCTCGTCGATGTCGGCGCGCGCGTGCTGCGCTTGGACGCAGCTGATGTCGATGTGTCGGGCGAGGTCCGCGAGGACGGGACCGGGATCAGGCACGGTAGCCTCCGTGGTCGGGGTTCGGGCGGGTCGTCCAGTCGTCACCGTCGGCCACGACGAGCTGTCGCATGCCTCCGGCGTCGGCGATGATCCCGTAGTCCTGACCGGCCTCGGTGGCGTAGGTGAAGAGCGTCACGAGCGTGTCGTCGCCGACGTTCACGCTGCGGTGGATCCAGCCGCCGGGGACGTGGACGACGACGCCGGGAGCGATGGGCAGAGCGCGGGACTCGCCCTCGACCGACTCGAGCAGCATCACGCCGGAACCGGCGACGCCGTAGTAGAGCTCGGCGAACTCGGCCTGCGCGTGCAGGTGCCCTCGCGTCATCGCGAACTCGTCGCCGATCCGGCCGGGACGGAGGACGCTCAGGCCGATGGTGAGCGCTCCGCGCCCGGTCTCGGGGGTGCTGCTCTCGACCCAGTAGACCGGCTCGCCGCCGTCGCGGGTGATCGCTTCGGCGTAGGCCGCGTCATCGCGATAGACGCCCGCGAGGTCGGGCAGGTGCTTCTCGTAGCGCTCGGATCCTCCGGCGAGGAGGCCACGGGCGATATCGACGGTCAGCCGGGCCGGTTCGGCCAGTCGTGCAGCGGCGCACATGCAGTCGTTCCCTTCGCCGACGACTGGGGTACGTCGTCGTGCGTAGTAACACTACAAGAAGTGGGGGAGTTTGGGCAATCTCCGACGCTTTGGTGCCAGTGGCGAGGCTTTGCGCGTAGTTCGGCTACTTCGTCCGTGTGTGCGGTGCCGATCTGGGGTGTACGGAGGAGACCTGGCGAGCGGAGGACGTGTGAGCGCTCCCGCGTCCTCCGCGCGCCAGATCTCCTCCCGTCGCCACGCGATGAGCGCGCGCGGGGCCCCATCGACTCGCGGCGCGGGTCGCGCACAGCCCCGGGGTGCGCACGGCCCGCGCCGCGCACAGCCCCGGGGTGCGCACGGCCGGGGGCGCGATGCCCGGCGCCTCGCCGCGCGTCGGCTCGCGGCGCCCCGGCTCAGCGCCAAGTGAGCCAGGCGGCGGGGTTGCGGCGCAGGACCGCGTCGGCCAGGTCGGCGCCGCCCTCGGCGCGCAGGCGCGGGACGAAGCGGTCGCCGAGGTAGCGCAGCCCCGGCATGCCGCCGTAGGCGACGTAGCGGGTGCGGCGAGCGACGTCGCCGCCCAGCAGGATGCGGTCCCCGCCTCCGGCCGCGGCGGTGGCGATCAGACACGCGAGCACCACGGAGTCGGGGTGCTCTCGCGCGCGAGCGGGTCCGTCGTAGCCGAGGAAGGCTCCCGTGGCAGCGAGCTCGGCGTGCAGCCCGGGGTCGGGATTGCGATCGACGTGCGCCAGGGCGACGCGGTCGGCCCGCACGCCGACGGATGCGAGCGCCTCCAGCGCCTCGAAGGCCGCGGTTCCGTGCTCGAGGTGCACCATGACCGGAGCGCCGGTCGCCGCGTGCGCGCGGCCGATCGCCTCGATCGAACGTCGGGCGATGGCATCCAGTCGCCAGTAGCCCATCCCGGCCTTGAGGACGCCCGCGCGCACCGCGGGGTCGCGCTCGCCGCCGGGCTCCGCAGCTCCCCGCACCAGGTCGTCCTCGAACGCCGCGGCGAGTGTGTCGACGTCCGCCGAGAGGAGCGGATGTCCGTCTCCGTAGTGCTCGCGGCGGTGCAGGCCGGTGGTGAGCACGACGGCGACCCCGGTGGCCTCCGCGATGCGACGCGCGGCGGCGGGGCGACGGCCGAGGCCCAGGGGTGTGGCATCCACGAGGGTGTGGAATCCGGATGCCGCGAACTGGCGGGTCTCCTCGGTGCTGGCCTCCTCGTCGTCGAGATCGTCGTCGGGCAGCAGAGGCGAGACCTGGAAGAGGTGCTCGTGGTAGTCGACGGTGCCGAGCGCGTCGGGGGCGAGGTCGCCGATGACGGACCGGACGAACCCGCTCATGCGGGCACGGGGTGAGCGGGAGTCTGCCCGCGCAGGAGCGCGACCATGTCGTTCACCGCCATTCGCCCCATGCCGTCGACGCCCTCGCGGGTCTGCGCGCCGAGATGGGCGGTGACGATCACGCGGTCGGCCAGGTCGTCGGCCAAGAGGGGCGACGCCGCGTCACCGGTCGACTCGATCGCGAGGGTGTCGGCGGCGTAGGCGGCCACGCGTCCACGCCGGGCGGCGCGGGCGACGGCCTCCTCGTCGACGAGGTCGGCGCGAGCCGTGTTCACGAGCAGGACGGGCCGGTCGGCGGCGGCGAGCCACCGCTCATCAATGACCTTCTGCCCGCCCGGCGCATGTAGTGTCACAACATCGCAGCGGGTCGAGAGTGTCTCGGTGTCGGCGCGCTCCACGGCCTCGAACAGCGGATCGCGGGCGTCGACCCACGGGTCGGCCCCGAGGACCGTGGCACCGAACGCGCGCAGGCGTTCGGTCACGAGGCGTCCGATCCGGCCCAGTCCGACCACCCCGACGGTCAGCGCCGACAGCTCTCGCGCGGGCTTTCCCGACCAGTCGCCCGCGCGCACGCGACGATCGGCGGCCGGGATGCCCCGCAGGGCCGTCAGGAGGAGGGCGAGGGTGTGCTCGGCCACCGCGGCCGAGTTCGCGCCGGGAGTGTTCGTGACCGGGATGCCGCGCGCCGCGGCCGCAGCCAGGTCGACGTTGTCGACGCCGACGCCGTAGCGAGCGATCCCCCTCAGCTTCGGGGCGAGGTCGAGGTGGGGCGCGGTGACCGGGCCGGTGCCGGCGATCCACCCGTCGGCCTCGGCGAGCAGGGGAGCGAGCTCCTCGAGGTCGTGCGACGAGCCGGCGCGGACGACGCGGTATCCCGCCTCCGCGAGGACCGCTCCGGGGTCGTACTCGCCCGACCCGAACGAGCGGGAGGTGACCAGCACGACCCCGGTCACGAGTCGGCCTCGGTGGCGTCGCCCTCGGCGTGACGCATGGCCGCGAGCTCGCTCTTCATGCGGCGGATGGCTTCGCTGTGGGCCGGCGAGCGACGCAGGGCGACACCGGTGGCGAGGATGTCGATGACCACGAGACCCGCCAGACGGCTCGTCGACG
Organism: Microbacterium sp. SORGH_AS_0969; assembly: GCF_030818255.1. Lineage (NCBI taxonomy): Bacteria > Bacillati > Actinomycetota > Actinomycetes > Micrococcales > Microbacteriaceae > Microbacterium > Microbacterium sp. SORGH_AS_0969. The sequence goes on along the minus strand of NZ_JAUTAG010000001.1, from coordinate 829,172 downwards.
GCGTGTACACGTCGGTGTCTTCGAATGTGCGCACGATCAGGGGAATATCCGCGATCTCGGACAGCGGGCTGACGCGACCGGTCAGCGAGATGACGGTTCCCCCGGCCTTGCGCGCCGCCCGGGCGACCGTGAGCGTCTGCTCGGTGTGCCCGGTGTTCGAGATCGCGACGGTCACGCTGCGGGGACCCGACATCGTCGCGGCGATGAACTGCTGGTGGAAGTCCTCGGGTGCCTGGCAGGGGACGCCGAAGAGGGGGAACTTCTGTTGGGCGTCCTGCGCGATGATGCCGCTCGCGCCGAAGCCGACGAAGAGGATGTCGCTGGCATCCAGAATCGCCTCGATCGCTCGCTCGACGGCGGCGGGGGCGAGGGTGCGGCGCGCGCGGTCGAGGCTCGAGATGGTGTGGTCGAAGATCTTCTCGGCGACGTCGCCCGAGGAGTCCGACGAGGTGATGGTCGAGTGGGTGACCGGCAGGCCGAGAGCGAGGGTCTGGGCGAGCTGGATCTTGAAGTCCTGGAACCCCTCGCAGCCGACCGAGCTGCAGAATCGCATGACGGTGGGCTCGCTGACCTCGGCGGCTTCGGCGAGGCCGGCCATCGTGAACTGGGCGGCGCCGACGGGATTGTCGAGGACGATCGCGGCGACCCGCTGTTCGGAGCGGCGCAGGTGCGGCAGTTGGCGGGTGATGCGCTCGAGAAGCGTGTCGGTGGACTCTTCGCTGGCCTGCTCGACGTCGAGGGTCATCGCGAGCTCCTTCCATGTAGTATGGCTACATCTTAGCCGATGCGGGCTTCTCCGCACAGCGCGACAGCACAGGAGGACGAAGATGTACCGACAAAGGCTGGAACTCACCGACCGTGTGGCGGTTGTGACGGGAGGCTCCCGCGGCATCGGGCTCGCGGTGGTGACCGCTCTCGAGGAGTTCGGGGCGATCGTCGTGATCGCCGACGTGCTCGACGAGGCCGGAACCGCCGCCGCGGGGTCGTTCGAGAGCGGGCGCGTGTCGTACGTGCACCTCGACGTCACGGACGCCGCCGAGGTGGAGCGCGTGTTCGCCGACGTGGCCGGTCGTCTCGGATCGGTCGACATCCTCGTGACCTCGGCCGGCATCGCCAACCACCAGCCGTCGCTCGAGCTCGAGCGAGAGACGTGGGACCGGGTTCTCGCCGTCAACGCGACGGGCACGTTCTGGTGCGCGCGCGAGGCCGCGCGGCACATGCAGGAGCGCGGCGGCTCCATCGTCGCGATCGGCTCGATGTCGGGTGAGCTCGCGAACGCGCCCCAGCGTCAGGCCGCCTACAACGCCTCGAAGGGGGCGGTGCACCTCGCCGTGAAGTCGCTCGCGATCGAGTTCGCCGAGCAGGGCATCCGCGTCAACGCCGTCGCCCCCGGCTACGTCGGCACCGAGCTGACCAAGGAGGGCGTTCCCGGCGATTGGTGGGACGACTGGGTGCGTCGCACACCGATGGGCCGCCTCGGCGCTCCGGAAGAGATCGGCTCGCTCGTGGCGTTCCTCGCGTCGGACGCTGCGTCATACATGACCGGCTCGGTCGTGCTGATCGACGGCGGCTACTCGGCCTGGTGACTCGCGCCGCGCGGGGCGGGGGCGGGCGTTGCCGCGCGCGGGCGTTGCCGCTACTGCGCGCTGCCTGCCGCGCGCGGGCGTTGCCGCGCTGCCCGCGCGTCACGCATAAACGCTGTTTGCGCGCATAAACGCGCTCTCCCTGTGTTCATGCGAGTGGATCGCGTTTATCGGTGACACGGGGTGCCGACCCGCGGTCCCACGCCGGCGCCCAGCCGCCCCCGCGCACGGACGGGCGCTACCGCACGGGCGTTCTCGCGCAGGCGGTCCGGGCGCGCCACGCATAAACGCTGTTCGCGCGCATAAACGCGCTCTCCCCGTGTTTATGCGAGTGGATCGCGTTTATCGGTGACACGGGGTGCCGACCCGCGGTCCCGCGCCGGCGTCCAGCCGCCCCCGCGCACGGACGGGCGCTACCGCACGGGCGCTACCGCACGGGCGCTACCGTGCGGGCGTTCCCTCGCAGGCGGTCCGGGCGCGCCACGCATAAACGCTGTTCGCGCGCATAAACGCGCTCTCCCCGTGTTTATGCGAGTGGATCGCGTTTATGGATGCGCCGCCGCGCCGCCCCGCGCCCGCCGCGCCGCGCCGCCCCGCGCCCGCCGCGCGCATCCGCCACCCCGTCGCGCCGCTCCGCGCGCTCGCGCGCAGGCGCTTCCGCACCACGCATAAACGCTGTTTGCGCGCATAAACGCGCTCTCCCCGTGTTTATGCGAGTGGATCGCGTTTATGGGCGACCCGCCGCGCCGCCCCGCGCCCGCCGCGCCGCGCCGCGCCGCCCCGCGCCGCGCGCGCCGGGGTCCCCCGCCGCCCCGCTCCGCGTCACTCCAGGAACGCCACCGGAAGCGCGGCGACCGGCAGACCCGAGTCGGCGATCAGCCGCTCGATCGCGTCGTGCTGCGCGTCGGGGGCGGTCACCTGCACCTTTTCGACGCCGTCGATCGGCGTTCCGCCGCCCCCGAACGCGAAGTACGTGACGTCGTGCTCGTCGATGAGCGTCGTGAGCAGGGCGTGGTACCCCGCGGCTTCGCCGGGGCCGATCTCCACGCCGAGCCGTGGACCCGAGACCTCGACCGGCATCTCGGGATCGACTCCCGCGGCCGCGCGCAGCGTGTCGGCGTGAGCGACGAGGGGGAGGAGCTGCGCCCCGACCTCGTCGGGGCGCCCGTCGAGCGACGAGAGTGCGAAGCGCTCGGCATCCCAGATCGCCGCTTGAATGACGCTCCCCGGGGCGACCCGGAAGATCTCGGATGCCACGGCCTCCAGGTCGAACCCGAACTCGGGGCATCCCCGCACGGCGTCGGCGTACGCCGAGACCCGGGTGGCTCCGGCGCCTTCGAGGTCGAAGCCCCACTCGACGGCATCCGGATAGGCGGTGTCGCAGGCGATCTCGCGGATCTCCGGGAACGCGGATGCATCGGCCGTGACCTGCACCCAGGACGAGGGATTCGCGAACAGCGGCGCCTCGACCCAGCGCTGCTTCTGCACGTCGGACACCCCGGGAACGGCCGCGATCTCCGCGGTCAGCGCGTCGAACGCGGGTTCGGGCCGGTCGAAGCGCGTCTCGTCGATCATCCAGCCGAACACCACCACGGCAGCGCCGCCGACGGCGATCGCCCCCACGACGGCGGCGGCGATCCCGATGCGGGCACGTGTGGTCATCGGCATCCGTCGACCTCCCTGTCGTCTCGGGACGACCCTCACACGGGCGGGTGAACGCGGGGCGAACGCGCCGCTGCCTCAGGCTCCCGCTGTCGCTTCGTCACCGCGCGAGCGTGCGCGGCGGACGAAGAGCACTCCCGCGCGAAGCGCTGCGCCGACCGCGAGCAGGATCAGGACCACGGATGCCACGAGGCCCGCGACGATCACGACGAAACCGCCGGGCCGCTCGTCGTAGTAGTACGTGGAGTACTGCTCATCCCACACGAGGAACTCGGCCCCGTACGCCATCGCGCCGTTGTACACGACGGGGACCAGCAGCAGCAGAAGGGCGCTCAGACCGGCCCACGCAAGAGGCTTCGACATGGCCGACACCGTAGCGCCGTTCGGTGTCCGTCGGGTGAACCGCGAGAGGGCAGCGCACCGCACGCATAAACGCGATCCACGCCGATAAACGCGAGCAGAGCGTGTTTCTGTGCGCGGATCGCGTTTATGCCCGAGTGGGCCCCCGCAGGCTGCGGATCGCCGCGCCCCCAGCCCAGCCCCGCCCTCAGTCCAGCGCCACCCGCACCTCGTGCCTCCCCGCCTCGACCCGGCGGCGGAGTCCCGGCAGCTCAATCTCGGCGCGCACGCCGATCGGAACCTCGCACGACAGCGTCACCGCGCCGTCCTCGACCAGCCACTGCACCGACAGCTCGCCGTACGGCGTCCGTACGGCAGCCGAGGCCGACGACAGTGCCGTCCCGAGGACGCTCGGAGCGATCCGCGCCTCGCGCCACCCCGGCGAGACCGCTCGCAGCCCGGCCACGTCGGCGTAGAACCAGTCCTCGACCGTGCCCAGGAAGTAGTGGCCGCGCGAGCGCGACTCCTCCTTCCAGTGCTCCCAGAGCGAGGTCGCGCCCTGCTCGACCCAGAAGCCCCAGCTCGGGAACGTCGTCTGCAGCGCCACCCCGACCGCGACGTCGGCGTGGCCGAAACGTGTGAGCTGGGGGAGCAGGTGCTTGGTCGCGAGCGCACCCGTCGACAGGTGGTGTCCGCGGTCGACCACGTCGGCGGCCAGGCGGTCGGCCGCGCGCTGGCGGTCCCCGGCGGGAAGGATGTCGAAGGCCAGGGCAAGAGTCGTGTGGGCCTGGCGATACCCGGCGTCGCCCCGTCCGCGCACCTCGGCGGTCTCGGCATCCCAGAACTCGCCTAAGAAGGCGTCGCGCGAGCGTGCGGCGGCGGCCTCCCACTCGCCCGGATCCTCGCCCAGCACACGCGCGATCGCGGCCGCCGTGTCGCACATCGCGATGACGAACGCCGTGGCCGCGATGCGGGTGTCCTCCGGCGCGTTCCCGCCGCCCGGGTCGGTCTCGGGGCTCACCCAGTCGCCGAGGGTGGTGTCGAAGAGACCGTCGACTCCCCGCTCGAGCTCGAAGCGCAGGTAGTCACGCGCGTCGGGCCACACGTCGGCGAGCACCCGCTCGTCGCCGCGCAGCTGGTAGATGTCCCACGGAACGAGCAGCAGGGCGGAGTGCCAGGTCGGCGCGGGCGTCCAGTCCATGCTCCACCCGCCGTGCGGGGCGATCACCTCGGGGGCTCCCTGCCCGTGGCGGGATGCCGCGATGTCGTCGACCCACTTCGCCAGCAACTCGTGCGTGTCGAGGTTGAGAAGCATCATGCGGGCGCCGACCATGCCGTCGCCGGTCCACCCGTTCTTCTCGTACTTCGGCGTATCGGTCGGAATGCCGTGCAGATTGTTGAGGATCGTCCGCACCGTGAGCTCGTGCAGGGTGTTCAGCATCGGCGACGACGACTCGAAGCGGCCCGTGCGCTCCGCGCGCGTGTGGACCACCCGAGCGCGAAGGGTGGGCAGGGACCGGGCGCGCACCTCGACGTGCTGGAACCCGTGCCAGGTGAATCGTGGATGCCACCGCAGCGGCCGATCCGCGAGGATCACGCGATCGGTCTGGAAGCGGCCGTCGAAGTAGCCCTTCTCGTCGTCGGAGTTCGGCGTCCCGTCGGCGCGGAGGGTCTCGCCGAAGCGCAGCTCGATCTCGGCTCCAGGGTCGGCCTCCGCGTCGACCTCGACCCAGCCAGCGATGACCCGGGCAAAAGAGACCACCCAGCGCCCGTCGGACAGCTCGGTCACGTGCGTCGGCTCGAGCGTCTCACCGTCGACGATCGGAGGCTGACGCTGCGGCACGGGGACGCCGCGCGGCCCCTCGACTTCACGGACCGCGGCCCAGGCGCTGTCATCGAATCCGGCGGTGCTCCACCCCGGCTGCTCGAGACGCGCGTCGTAGTCCTCGCCGGCGTAGAGATCGTCGAAGCGGGTCGGACCCGCAATGGTGGTCCACGCGGGGCCGCTCACGACGACGTGCTCGCCGCGGTCGTCGCGCCACACCAGCAGCACACGCGCCGAGGGGTCGGCGTGCCAGGGCGCGGTCTCCCAGTTCCAGGTGTTGCGGCCGCGCATGCCGTAGAAGCCGCGACCGAGTTCGACGCCGATCGCGTGGCGACCGGGGGTCATCCGTTCGGTGACGTCGACGACCGTGTACTGCGCGCTCACCTCGTAGTCGGTGAAGCCGGGCCCGAGAACGCTGTCGTCGGGGGCGATGCCGTCGATCTCGACGCGGGCGAGACCACCCGCCCCGATCACGAGATACGCCTCGTCGGGGGTGGCATCCACCTCGAACTCGGTGCGCAGCAGCGGAGCGGCCGCGCCGTCGTCCGCGGCACCGATGAAGGTCGCGCCGCGCCAGTCGCCGTCGGTGACGGCGGTGACGAACGTTCCCGTCGCGACCGCGTCGCCGGCGGTCGTGGTGACCACCACCGTCCACTCGTGGCGGCGGAGCGGGGCGAGCGGAGCCCCCTCGTAGGCGATGTCGACGCTGCGGTCGGACGCGACGGGTCCGCTCCGCCACCGCGTCTCGGTGCCGGTGCGCACGCTCAGGCGGTAGGAGAGCTGCCGGACGCCGTCGATGTCGGAGCGCAAAGTCCAGCCGAAGCGGGGCGATGTGGGGACGCCGACCGGGTCGACGGCGTGCTCGACGGTGAGGTCGGTGACGGAGATCATGCGGCGTCTCGCAGTTCGCGGAGTTCGGGGGCATCGCCCCAGTGGCGGTCGAGGGCGGCGTCGACGTCGGCATGCTGCGCGAGGAAGGCGGCCAGGGCCACCGGTCGGTCCTGCGGGCGCGTCTGCTTCTGGTTGATCTCGCCGAGCAGGCTCCACCGTCGGTCGCCGCGCTCCGCGGGCTCGGCGAAAGCACCGGCGTAGGACGTGTAGTCGAACACCTCGACCGTGTCGCCGACCTGAACGATGCCGAGGCGGAAGTCGGCGCACATGAACCACGTCACCGTCTCTCCCGCGCGCGACGCCTGCACGCCGCTGCCGCTCTGCTGCAGGAGGTAGGCGAGGTCCTCGTTGTCGGCGTGCCGGGCGCGCCACTCGTCGCCGAATCGGCTGATCGTGGTCACTTCGAGATCGTTCCACCGCTCGCGGAGGCCTCCGAGCCAGCCCGCCCAGGCGTCGAGCGTGGTGGGGTCGTGCGCGAGCCCGCGCGCGACCTCGCTGATCTCGTAGTTCACCGTGAGCCACCCGAGGCCGTTGCGCGCGACGTTGCGCTCGTTCAGGTGGGCCTCGCTGGTGGCATCCAGTTCTCTCAGCGCCTCGGCGCGCGGCAGGCGGTGCAGCGTCTCGATCGGCCCCAGGCCCAGTCGGGAGTTGTAATCGGACGACATGCCGGCGGTGCGCGCGGCGACGAGGTCGACCGTCCAGCCGTCGAGCTGCACCGCGTCGATGCGATCGTCGCCGCGGCCGGGCACGAGGAAGTGGTTCCGGGAGGGGTAGTAGGGGTACGCGAGCGAGCCGTCTCCGTCTTGCAGATCGATGTCGAACTGGCTCCAGATGTTGCCCTGGACGGTCCGGATGCCGAGATCGCGCGCTCCCGCGATGTTCGCGGCCGAGAGGAACCCGGCGACCAGCGCCGTGGTCGGGCGGTCGAAGTGGGTGTGGAGCAGGTCGACCGCGTCGGAGATGTCGCGGGCGACCTCGTCGCGGGTTCCGTAGAGGTTGGCGAAGAAGCCGCCGGGGACGAAGGTGATGTCGTCGCCGTGCTCGGCCGCGAGGCGCGCGAGCGTGCGGCGGATGTCGCGGTAGCGCGGGGAGTCGTCGGTCAGAGCGCCCCACGAGAGGGCCCACGTCAGAGAGGCGTCGGGGACCGCACTGCGCACGGCGTCGGAAAAGCGCTCGACGAGGGCTGCGGAGTGGAGTTCGGTCTCGTCTTCCCAGAGGGAGGTGTCTCTCGTCGCCTCGATCTGGTGGCGGCGGACGATGGTGTTGATGGTCAGTCGTCGGCCGAGTGGCGGGCGTGTCTGCATGGGGCCTCACCCTATCCGCCGACGCACGCGCCTGCGTAGTTCCACTAGCAATATTCGCAGGATGGGGCACCGTTGCGCATTCGATATGGGCGAATGAACCGATTTTGTGTAGTCTTGCTACCGACACCACGTTCCGCGGAAAGAGCCGCGCGACGATCGACGGAGATGAGGGAGTGGCCATGACGAAGTGGCTGAAGCACACGGCGGTAGCGGCGGTCGCGTTGACCACCGTAGGCGCGCTGAGCGGCTGCGCGGGAGGCGCCGGCGGCGGTCCCACCGAGCTCAGCTTCCTGATGTGGGGAGACGGCGGCGACACGCAGAAGGCGTACGAAGACGTCATCACCGAGTTCGAGGCGGCGAACCCCGACATCACGATCAACGCCGAGTTCTTCAACACGAACGACTACGACAACATCCTCAAGACCCGCCTCTCCGGTGGGGCCGGTCCCGACATCTACGGTTTCGACCTCGGCAACATCGACACCTTCGTCGCCGACGGTTTCGCGGCCGACCTCTCCCAGGGTGGTGAGAGCTACCTGTCGAAGCTCACTCCCGAGGCTGCGAAAGACAGCCAGCGCGCCGGCGGCACCTACAACCTGCCGATCTCGCTCTCGGGCAACGGCATCATCTACAACAAGGCGCTGTTCGAGAAGGCGGGTATCGACGCTCCGCCCACGACCTACACCGAACTGCTGGCCGACTCCAAGAAGCTCTCGGACGCCGGGGTCATCCCCTTCGCGATGAGCGCGCAGGACAACTGGTGGCCGCAGTTCATCGTGTACTACGCCCTCGCCGAGCACGGCGCGAACGAAGAGCTCGGCGCCGAGATGGCCGCGGGCAAGACGACCTTCTCCGACAGCAAGGCCTGGGCCGAGTCGCTCGACGTCGTCAAGGAGCTCACGCCGTACTACATGCCCAACCCGGTCGGCACGAGCCAGACCGCTGCGCAGTCGGCGTTCCTCGGCGGGCAGGCGGCGATGTTCCCCGCGACGTGGATCCTGTCCGACGCGCGCGAGGCGGGCCTCGACCTCGGCTACATGAACTTCCCGACCGTCGACAAGCCGTCCGATGACATCTGGGGCACGTACCAGGTGCGGTTCGGCCTGAACCCGAACAACGGGGATGCCAAGCTCGCCGCCTCGCAGAAGTTCCTCGACTTCTTCCTCCAGGACGACACCTACAAGGCGTTCCTCGACAAGGTGAAGCTGTTCCCGACCACCAAGGACGTCGAGATCGGCGCTGACGTCGACCCGCTCTTCCCCGAGATGCAGGCCGCGTGGGAGGGCAAGACCTTCGTCGCCGCGTTCTCGCCCACCGACCCGAGCATCCAGGACGCTCTCCTGGTCGGGCTGCAGAACATCATCAGCGGACAGAAGAGCACCGAGCAGGTGCTGGGCGACCTCGACGCCGCCCTCGCGCAGTACCGCGCCAACAACGGTTGACCCCTTCGAACCGCCTCGCTCGGGAGCGCCCGGGCGAGGCGGTTCCCTTTTCGAAAGACGGATCCTCTCCGACGCGCGTGCCGCGGGGGTGGAGCCGGGCTACATGAACTTCCCCACGCTCGATGCCGATGTGGCCGACATGTGGGGAAGCTACCTGGTGGCATGGGGGATCAACCCCGGCAACGACCGGGTCGAGGCGGCCGAGAGCTTCATCGACTTCTTCTTCCAGGATGAGGTGTACACCGACTTCCTCACCACGGTGAAGGCGTTCCCCACGACCGGGGGCATCGACGTCTCGGCGAACGACCCGCTCTTCCCCGACATGGTCGCGGCGTGGGAGGGCAAGACCTTCCGCCCCGTCGTGATCCCCGCGCACCCGCAGCTGCAGGAGACGCTCCTCGTGGGGATGCAGAACCTCATCGCCGGGCGCAGCGACGTCGCCGCGGTGATCACCGAGCTCGACGCGACGCTCGCCGAGGTCCGCGCGAACGCCGACTGAGGCGCGACGGGTCGCCTGCCGCGTCGGTGGCCCGTGGCATCCCTCCCCGTTATTCCGGGTTTGGGGCGTGTTTCTCCGTTCGGGGCGAGTAGTTCCCGCCCCGAACGGCAGAACACGCCCCACGCGCGCGGTGGGGGCCGGATGCCACCGCGTGGGCGGTAGCGCAGCTACGCGAAACAGCTGCGCCAGCGAGGGATTCCGGATCCGCAGCGGCAGGATCGACCAGAAGATGTAGTATGGCTACACGACGAGAACGAGGATGTGCTTGTGACCTCCCTGCTGACGATCACCGACGATCGCACCACCGCGACGTTCGACCCCGAGACGGGCGGACTGCTCGCGCTCGACGGCCCGGAGACCGGGCTCGCGCCCCTCTCCGGCGGGCGCCCGTCGCTGTTCGTGGTCGAGATTCCGCGGGGCGGCGACCGCACGGTCGTCGTCGAGACGGGTGCGCAGACGCTGACGAACGTCGAGCGCGAGGGCGACGACGCGCTGCGCCTGGTGTGGCGCGATCCCGTGACCTCCGCCGGCGAGCGGCTCACCGGCGAGATCGTCGTCGGTGCGCGCGTGCGTGACGGGGGCCTGCGGCTGTCGCTGTCGTTCCGCCTCGACCAGGGCGGCGTGGAGGCCGTGCGCTTCCCCTCGCTCGGCGGCATCCGTCCGGTCGAGGGCACGCTCGAACTCCGCGGCGTCGATTACTCCACGGGCACGCGCGTGTCGCTGCTGCCGGTGTTCGACTCCAACGCCCCGTACTGGGGAACGTTGTACCCCGACTACGCCAGCGGCAACCTGCGCCCCGAGCTGGTGGGCACGCCGACATCGCCCTTCGTGGTGCTCGCGAGCGAGACCGGGGGGATCACGGTGCAGCCAGCCGCGCGTACCCTCGAGTTCATCGGGTGGCGGGCGAGCCTCGTGCCCGGCTTCGCCGACAGTCTGCGTCGCACCGCGGCGGAGGATGCGGCCGTGACCCTCGACGCCATCCACTTCCCTGCGGCAGACGGGTCCGCCGCCGAGCTGCCCGAGATGGCCGTCGTCCCGTTCGCGGGGGAGTGGGAGCGCGGTCTCGACGCGTACCTTCCGACGCAGGATCCGACGCGGCGGAGCGCGGCATCCTGGCTCCGCGAGCCCCGCTCGTGGCTGCAGGTGCAGCTCATGTCGACCGAGGGCGAACCCCGGTACGACTTCGACGCGCTCGTCGACATCATCGAGGAGTGCGCGCGCGAGGGCATCGGCGCGATCCAGATCGTCGGGTGGAACGAGGGCGGCCAGGACGGTCTCGTGCCTCAGCACCGGCCCGCCGAGAAGCTCGGCGGCGAGGAGGGCCTGCGCCGCGCCCTCGATCGCGCGCGCGAGCTCGACGTCGCCACCGTGCTGTACGTGAAGTACGTGTGGGTCGAGAAGCCCGGACCGCTCTGGGACGAGCTCGAGTCCTTCGTCTCGCGCGACCCGAACGGCCAGCCGTACGCCCAGCCCGGCCCGGTGTACCACTCGTCGCGCAAGCGCTACGGCATCAACACCCCCTGGTACGTGCCGCTGTGCTTCGGCGTCGAGGCGCTGCGCCGGCGCTTCGCCGACGAGGTCGCCGAGATGGCCGCGTGGGGGGCCGATGGCATCCTGGCCGATGAGTCGCTGTATCACGGTCGCGCTCTGCTGTGCTTCGCCGACGATCACGGCCACCCCGTGGGTGCCAGCGCGTTCACGTGGGATGCCGATTTCGTCGAGGACATCCGCGCAGGGCTCGGCGACCGCGCCGACACGTTCGTCATCGCCGCCGAGGGCGCGTACGACGACCAGTTCGCGCACTACGACGTGTCGTACTTCCGCAGTGCCTCGCCGACGCACCGCCCGCTCGGTCGCCAGCTGCGCCCCGACGCCCGCATCGTGACCGCCCTCACCGGGTTCGACGACCGCTCGATGATCGCGCAGTGCCTCCTCTACGGGTACGCGATCAGCCTGGAGCCCTACAACTTCAAGGGCCGGCCGGGTGACATGCCCGCGACCGTCTCGCTCGCCCGACAGGCCGATGCCCTGCGCGATCGCCACCGCGACCGCCTGTGGAACGGGCGCCTCGTCGTCGATCACGACGTCGTCGCCCTCCGTCCGGACGGTTCCGTCCACGACCTCCTCACCGTGTGGGAGGGGGACGACGGTGGCCGCGCCCTCGTCGTGGCCAACTATCGCGACGAGGTGCTCTCCCTGCATCTGCCCGGCCTCGGCGATGCCGAGACCGACGACCTCGACGGGCTTCGCGCGCCGGTCTCGGACGGGCGCATCGACGTGCCCGCCCGGAGCGCGACCGTCGTCACCCCCTCTCTCGACTCGATTGGATCGCTATGAGTAGCACACGCGTCGAGGACCCGCGGGTCCTCGCCCTGGACGACCCCACCGCCACCCAGGCGGTGACGACGCGCTCGCTGAAGGCGCGCTTGTGGACCGGCCGATCGACCGCGGGCACCTTCTGGATCGCCGTCGCTCCCGCGCTGATCCTCTACACCGTCTTCACGGTGTACCCGATGGGACAGGTGATCGTCGCGAGCTTCACCGACGCCCGCGGGTTCAACCGCGCGTGGGACTTCGTCGGTGCCGACAACTTCGTGCGCATCTTCTCGGGCGACCCCGTGCTCATGGAGGCGATCGGCAACACCGCGATCTACGGGTTCTTCAAGATCGTCGTGCAGACGATCCTGGCGTTCCTCATCGCCGTGCTCCTGCACCGCCAGCTCCGGCTCGGCAACATCTACCGCGCGATCTTCTTCGCACCGATGGTCATCTCCCCCGTGGCGATCGTGTTCACGTGGAGCTTCATGTACGACCCGACCACGGGAACGTTCAACACGCTGCTGCGCAGCATCGGGCTCGGCGGTCTCGCGCAGGACTGGCTCGGCAACTACGACCTCGCCCTGTACAGCGTGATCCTCGTCGACCTGTGGAGCGGTCTCGGCTTCAACGTCGTCATCTTCCTCGCGGGACTCTCGACGATCCCGGGCGAGATCCTCGAGGCGGCCAAAGTCGACGGTGCACGCGGGTGGAAAGCGATGCGCTTCATCACGATCCCGCTCATGATCCCCTCGATCGGACTCGTGCTCGTGCTGTCGATCAACGGTGCCCTGAGGGCCTTCGACACCGTCTACCTGATGACGAGAGGGGGACCGGGCAACTCGACCCAGCTGTTCATGACGCAGGTGTTCCAGGAGGGCCTGGTCAACAACAACTTCGGCTACGCCTCGGCCATGGCCGTGCTCGTGCTGATCGTGCTGATCGGGATCGCCGCCGTGCAGAACAGACTCAACAACCGCGTCGCCGCCGAGGAGGGCAACCGATGAGCACGCACGCCACCCCCCGCGTGAACACGCGGTCCCTTCTCCGCCTGGCCCGCCGCATCCCGATCAACCTGCTGCTGATCGTGCTCAGCATCGCGATGATCTACCCGATCGTCATCATCGTCATCACGGCGTTCAAGCCGAACCTCGAGGTGCTGACGAACCCCACCGGCCTTCCCCAGGCGCCGACCTTCGACAACTTCGTCACCTCGTGGAAGGATGCCGGGTTCACCAACCTCTTCTTCAACTCGGTGCTGCTGACGGTCACGAGCATGACGGTCGCCACCTTCGTCGCGGCCCTCGCGTCGTACGCGATCGTGCGCCAGGCCACGCGCATCGGCTCGGGCGTGTACCTGCTGCTCGCGGCGGGCATCTTCCTGCCGATGCAGCTCGCGCTCGTGCCGCAGTTCCGCGTGGTCCGTGACCTCGGCCTCATCAACAACTACGCCGGGGTCATCCTCATCTACATCGCGGGTGCGCTGCCCTTCGGCGTCTTCCTCATGGCGGCCTTCATGCGCCAGGTGCCGAAGGAGATCGTCGAAGCCGCGGTCATCGACGGCGCGGGCTACTTCACCCTCTTCCGCCGCATCTTCCTCCCGCTCGCCCGCCCCGCGATCGCGACCTTCTGGGTGCTGCAGGGCGTGGGCGTCTGGAACGACTACCTCGTCCCGCAGCTGCTGCTCACCGACCCCTCGAAGCGGACTCTGACCACCGGCGTGCTCTACTTCAAGGCGCAGTACCTCGCCGACTGGGGCAACATCATGGCCGCGGTGCTCATCATGAGCCTGCCGATCCTGCTGCTGTTCGTCTTCGCGCAGCGCTTCTTCGTCAGTGGCCTCTACGCCGGGGCGGTGAAGTGAGGGCATGAGCTCGCTCGACGATCGCGAGCGGGCGCAGTCGCTCGCCTCGCCGCTGTTCGGCGACCGGTGGGTGCGGGAGCACGCGACGCTTCCGGTGCTGGAGGTCGTCCCGGCATCCGTTCTTGACGGAGTCGGGCGAGCCCCGGATGCCGGGGCCCCGGCGCCGGCGACGGACGCACCGCCCACGCGCGAGACGGTCTCCCTCGACGGAGAATGGCTGCTCGCCGGCGCTCCCGCCGGCCGCGAGTTCGCGATCGAACGCTGGTTCGGCGGGCAGGCCCCTCCCGCGCCCGTGGGCTGGCACCGCCCCGACACCGACCGCTCGTCGTGGATCCGCGCGACCGTTCCGGGGACGGTTCAGGCCGCCCTCACCGCGGCGGGCGAGATCCCCGACCCGCTCCTCCACGACCACACGCACGCCGAGCTCACCGAGCACGGTGTGCCGCGAGAGTGGCCGTGGTACTTCCGTCGCACCCGCGTCGAGGAGCAGCAGTGGTGGTACGCCCGGCGTTTCGACGTGCCGGCCGAGTGGCGCGGGGATCGGGTGCGCCTGGCTTTCGACGGCGTCGATGACGCAGCATCCTTCTGGCTCAACGGCGAGCCGATCGCCCGGCACACCGGCATGTACGGCGGACCCGACATCGACGTGACGGCCCTGCTGCGCGGCGACGGCACCGACGAGATCGTCGTCCGCATCGACACGCCCCCGCGCGACTGGCACGGCGTGCTCAAGCCCTCGCCGGGGTGGGGGTGGCACTACGGCCACCTCATCTCGATCGGGATCTGGCGCGGCGTGCGCCTGGAACGGGTGCCCGACCTCGAGCTCGACGACCTGTTCGTCTCGACGGTGCACGCCGCCGAGGTGGCGGCGCGGATCCGGGTGCAGTGGGACCTGATCGCGCACACCGACGGCGGTCCCGCTCCGACGCGCGTCCGCGTGCTCGACCCCGAGGGCGCCGTCGTCGCCGACGTGACGGCGGAGACCGTGGCATCCCGAGGCACGTCCCGGCACGCGATCGAGATCGACGTCCCCGGCGCCCGGCTGTGGTGGCCGTTCGGCTACGGCGCGCAGCCGTTGTACCGCGTCGAGGCGAGCGTTGACGGGTCATCGCGCTCGACGAGTGTCGGCATCCGCACCGTCGAGATGCGGGCGCTGCCCGAGGTGTCGGGCGACGACGTCTACGACTGGCAGTTCGTGGTCAACGGGCGTCCGCTCTTCCTCAAGGGCGCGAACTGGTGCTTCACCGACCCGATGGCCCGACGCGGGTTCGATGTCGACCGACACATCCTCGACCTGTGCGTGCGTGCGAACCTCCAGATGCTCCGGGCGTGGGGCGGCGGGACGATCGAGAGCGACGCGTTCTACGACGAGTGCGACCGCCGCGGCATCCTGGTGCTGCAGGAGTTCCCGCTTTCGTTCGGACTCGACGCCACGGGAGCCACCCTCGCCGTCGTCGACGAGCAGGCGTCGCGGATCGTCCGGCGTCTGCGCACCCACCCGTCCCTGGTGATGTGGGGCGGCGGCAACGAGAACCCCGAGACCGTCTCGGGCGACGACCTGCTCACCGTGATCGGCACGCGCGTGCGGCAGTACGACCCGACGCGGCCTTTCCACCGCACCGACCCGTGGGGCGGGAGCGAGCACTACTACGGCGTCTATCACGAGGGGCAGCCGGTCGAGGCGTACGCGACGCACGTGCCGCCGGTGTTCGGCGAGTACGGGCTGTCGAGTCAGTGCGACCTCGACAGCATGGCGCGCTTCCTCGACCCCGCGCTGCTGGAGCAGTGGCCGCCGCCCGCGCACGGCGCGATCCTGCAGCACCAGGCGCAGTTCTCGCTGTTCGACCTCTTCAAGCAGGCGCGCTACGCGCACTACGGACCCCTCACCGACTGGGCGACGTTCGTGGAGTACTCGCAGCTCGCGCAGGGCGACGCGTTGCGCTTCGCCTCGGAGCGCCTGCGCGCGCACGCCGGCACGCGCACCTCGGCGTACTGGTTCTACAAGGTCGGCGAGGTGTTCCCGGGCGCCTCGTGGGCGATCGTCGACTACTACGGCCGGGCGAAGCTGTCGTACTACCGCGCGCGCCAGTTCGGCGCGGCACGCTCGGCGTTCGCGGTGTACGAGCGCACGTCGCTCGGCGCGGGCGAGACGTTCTCGGCCGAGGTGCACGCGGCGAACGACACGCCCTCGGGGCTGACCGGTTCGGTGAACGCCCGCCTCTACGACGCCCGGTTCGGCGTGATCGCCGAGCGGGCGGCATCCGTGGATCTGGATGCCGACTCCCACGCCCTCGCGTTCACGCTCGGGGCTGAGGTTCCTGCCGACGAGGTGCTCGTCCTGGCGGTGTACCTTCGCGACGCACGCGGCGAGCTCCTCTCGTCGGCCTGGTACGCGATCAACGCGCAGCCGAAGAGCGCGGAGGTCGCGGCCCTCGAGGCCGAGCCGCTCGACAGCCTGACCGACCGGCCGATCGAGGAACTGCTCGCCCCCTACGCCACGGGCCCCGCGCCGCTGAAGGAGCAGCCCCGCACGCGTCTGGAAGCGCGGTTCTCCGACGGGGTGCTGCGCGTGCGCAATGTCGGCGCGGTGCCCGCGCCGATCGTGCTCGTCGACGGATTCCCGACGGCGCCGGGCGCGTGGCTCGACGACAACGCCTTCGGCCTCGAACCCGGCGAGGAGCGTCTCGTCGCGTTCGATCTGGCGGGGGCGTCGTGGGACGACCCGCGCGTGCGGGCGTGGAACGCGGATGCCGTGGCGGTGACGTTGTGACGGTGCCCCGCATCCTCGCGACCTGCGGCGGGTGGGCCGACGCCTCGTGGGGCGACCTGGCCTTCGGCCCGCTGCTCCGGCACGCGCTCGATCTCACCGGCGTCGAGGGGCGCCCTCGGATCGTGTTCCTCGGCACCGCGGGCGGCGACCAGCGCATCGACGAAGGCCGCGAGCTCGCCGCGGCGATGGCGGCGGGCGTGGATGCCGTGCACCTGCGCCTCTTCGGACGCACGGTGCTCGACCTGGCCGAGGTTGTGCAGTCCGCAGACCTCGTGTGGACGGGCGGCGGCAGTGTGGTGAACCTCCTCGCGGTGTGGCGCGCCCATGGTCTCGACACCGTCCTGCGCGCGGCGTGGGAGAGCGGCATCCTGCTCGCCGGGACCTCGGCGGGCGCCCTGTGCTGGCACGCCGGCGGCCCCACCTCGGGCTTCGGTGAGGTGCGCACCATCACCGATGGCCTCGGGTTCATCCCCGGGTCGCTCGGGGTGCACTACGACTCGCAAGTCGAGCGACGGCCGGCGCTGCACCGCGCGATCGCCGAGGGCACGCTCCCCGGCGGCTTCGGCCTCGACGAGGGCACCGGGGTGCTCTACGAGGGGACCCGCGCGGTGGACTTCGTCACCGAGCTGCCCGGGGGCGCGGTGCATCGCGTTAATCGCGTCGGCGACGGGGCGGTCGAGGAGGCCGTGCCGACGCGGGTACTGTGACGCGCCGATCGCTGCGTCGAGAACAGGGAACGCTGCGAAAACAGGGCGTCTGCGCGCGGTGCGGCCTGTTTTCGTGGCATCCCCTGTTCTGGTGACGTCGGCGGGGACGCCGGTGTCCGGCCGCCGGGGACCGGTGTCGGAGCGCACCCGTAGCCTGTGGGCATGAGTGATCTGGTGACCGGGGCCGACGGTGTCGTGCGGTGCGCGTGGGCCGGCTCTGACGCCGAGTACCAGCGTTACCACGACGAAGAGTGGGGAACGACGCTGCGCGGCGACCGCCCCTTGTTCGAGAAGCTGAGCCTCGAGGGCTTCCAAGCGGGTCTGTCCTGGATCACGATCCTGCGCAAGCGTCCGCGTTTCCGCGAGGCGTTCCACGGCTTCGAGCCGACCGCCGTCGCCGCCTTCGGCCCCGACGACGTCGAGCGACTGCTTCAGGATGCCGGCATCATCCGCCATCGCGGGAAGATCGAGGCCGTGATCGGCAACGCGACCATCGTGGCGGGCATGGCCGAAGGAGAACTCGACACCCTGATGTGGTCGTTCGCCCCCGCGACGCACGAGCCGCCGCGCACGTTCGCCGAGGTCCCCGCGGTGACGCCGGAGTCCACGGCGATGAGCAAAGAGCTGCGCCGTCGCGGCTTCCGTTTCGTCGGGCCGACCACGATGTACGCGCTCATGCAGTCCTCCGGCATGGTCGACGACCACGTCGCGGGCTGCTGGCGCGCGGCCGCCTCGAGCCCGGGCATGTAGCGGCGGGCCGCCGCTCGCCGGCTGCCCCTCCGCGCGCCCGACCCTCCGACCGGCCGGCCGGCGCCGGGCGGGCAGCACCGGGTCGCCTCCTGCCGACCGATCAGCGCGCGGCCGATCAGCGCCGGGCCCTCGCGCGGGGCGTCTAGCGTTCCGTCGTCCCCTGCCCGGCCTCCCCGCCCTCCGCCGCGGCGTGGGCGTCGATCTCGCGGAGGCGGCGCATCTGCGCCCACGGATAGAAGGCGATCCAGGCGATCGATGCGATCGCGCCGCCCATGATCATCGATGAGACGTCCATGTCCTCGACGCTACGAGCGCCGATGCGCTCGCGGATCCCCCGCGCGACGGAGATGGCGCCTCACCCGCTAGACTGGTGGGCGGAGCTTTCGCTCCTCGCGTCGTCGAACGCACCGGCCCCTTTTCTCTCGGGCCTTTGACCTTCACGGCGAACGGATGCGCCACCCGGCGCCTTCGCCCCTTGCAGCCGCAGCATCGCGGCATCCCGAATCGCCGTGTGCGCGTGTGCCGCGGCAGGAGTATTCATGACGTCCCAGACTTTCGCCGACCTCGGCGTGCCCGCCCCCCTCATCGCCGTTCTCGCCGCGCAGGGCAAGAACGAGCCCTTCCCGATCCAGGCCGACACCCTTCCCGACACCCTCGCCGGGCGCGACGTGCTTGGCCGCGGCAAGACCGGCTCGGGCAAGACCCTCGCGTTCTCGCTGCCGCTCGTCGCGCGCCTCGGCGCGTCGACCGACCGCCGCCGGGGCCGCAAGCCCCGCGCGCTCGTGCTCGCCCCCACCCGCGAGCTGGCCAACCAGATCGACGAGGTCATCAAACCCCTCGCC
The DNA here is from genome assembly GCF_030818255.1 of Microbacterium sp. SORGH_AS_0969. Taxonomy (NCBI): domain Bacteria; kingdom Bacillati; phylum Actinomycetota; class Actinomycetes; order Micrococcales; family Microbacteriaceae; genus Microbacterium; species Microbacterium sp. SORGH_AS_0969. The sequence goes on along the minus strand of NZ_JAUTAG010000001.1, from coordinate 810,378 downwards.
GCCGCGTTCAACCTCGTCACCACGACCGTCTACGGCGGCGTGAACCAGAAGCGTCAGGTCGACGCGCTCGCCGCGGGCGTCGACATCCTCGTCGCCTGCCCCGGTCGCCTCGAAGACCTCATCGGTCAGGGCTTCGCGAACCTGAGCGACATCGAGATCACGGTCCTCGACGAGGCCGATCACATGGCCGACCTCGGCTTCCTCCCCGGTGTCACGCGCCTGCTCGCGCGCACGCCCGCCGACGGCCAGCGCCTGCTCTTCTCGGCCACGCTCGACAACGGTGTGGACAAGCTCGTGAAGCGGTTCCTCCGCAACGAGGTCCTGCACTCGGTCGACGAGGCGCACTCGCACGTCGCCGCGATGACCCACCACGTCTTCGCGCCGGTTGACGCGGACGCCAAGAAGGACCTCGTGCAGACGCTCGCCTCGGGCACCGCGCGACGCATCCTCTTCATGCGCACCAAGCACCAGGCCAAGAAGCTCGCGAAGCAGCTGACCGCCTCGGGCATCCCCGCCGTCGACCTGCACGGCAACCTCTCGCAGCCCGCGCGTGACCGCAACCTCGCCGCTTTCGGCGACGGCCGCGCGAAGGTCCTCGTCGCCACCGACGTCGCCGCGCGCGGCGTGCACGTCGACGGTGTCGAGCTCGTCGTGCACGTCGACCCGCCCGTCGAGCACAAGGCGTACCTGCACCGCTCGGGTCGCACCGCCCGTGCGGGCTCGGCCGGCGACGTCGTCACGATCATGCTCCCCGAGCAGCGTCGTGACACCCTCGACATCCTCCGCAAGGCCAAGATCTCGGCCACCCCGCAGCAGGTCACCTCGACCTCGCCCGAGGTCGTCGCCCTCGTGGGCGAGGTCGCCCCGTACGTCAAGCCCGAGCCCGTCGTCGCGCAGCCCCAGGGCGGGGGCCGCTCGCAGGGCGCCAACGCGCAGCGCAAGCGCGCGGCGCGCGGCGAGGGCCAGCAGCCCGCCGGCCGCTCCGGTGGTCAGGGCGGCGGCGGTCGTCGTCGCGGCGCGGGTGCCGCGGCATCCGATGCTCCGGCCGCGGGGCGCGCTCCCCAGGGCGGTCGCGGCGGTCAGCGCTCCGGCGCGGGTCGCGGTCAGGGCGGCGCGGGTGCGCAGCGCACCGGTGCGTCCGCCGGTCGTCCGCAGGGCGCCGGTCGTTCGGCATCCGGCACTCCCACGACCGGCATGGTCGTCGGCGCCCGCAACTCGCGCACGAACCGTCGCGCCCAGGGCTGAGTCTTCATCCGGTGCCCCCCGCGGATTCGTCCGCGGGGGGCACCGTCGTCTCCGGAGCGAGCCTCGGCGCCGGCGCGGCGCCGATCGGCACGGGTGTGCCGCACCGTGGGCCGGGGGTGTGCCGTCGTGCGGAGTTGAGCCGCGACACGCCGGTTCCGGATGCCGCGGCCTCGGCGTTTCGCCCCGGACACCGCGGGACGGTACGCGTCGCGGCCCGGGTCTCCGCGTGACGGTACGCCCGGGTCGCCGTGGGGGCCGGCGTGCGTGTGCCGTGCCGTCGTGCGGAGTTGAGCCGCGACACGCCGGTTCCGGATGCCGCGGCCTCGGCGTTTCGCCCCGGACACCGCGGGACGGTACGCGTCGCGGCCCGGGACTCCGCGTGACGGTACGCCCGGGTCGCCGTGGGTGCCGGCGTGCGTATGCCGTGCCGTCCTGCGGAGTTGAGCCGCGACCCGCCGCTTGCGGATGCCGCGGCCTCGGCGTTTCGCCCCGGTCTCCGCCTGACGGCACAGACCGTCGCCCGGGACTCCGCGCGACGGTACGCCCGGGCGCCCGCAGCGCAAGCGGCGCCGTCGCGAATGTCGGAGGTCTCCGCCACACTGGGACGATCCCGAGGAGGCGCCCATGACCGACCCCGACGCCCACGACGTCATCCGCGTGCGCGGTGCCCGCGAGAACAACCTGCAGAACGTCGACCTCGACGTTCCCAAGCGCCGGCTCACGGTCTTCACCGGTGTCAGCGGCTCGGGCAAGTCGTCGCTCGTCTTCGGCACGATCGCCGCCGAGTCGCAGCGGCTCATCAACGAGACGTACCCCACCTTCGTTCAGCAGTTCATGGGGCAGCTCTCCCGCCCCGACGTCGACGCGCTCGAGAATCTCAGCGCCACGATCCGTGTCGACCAGGAGCGCATGGCCGCCAACGCCCGGTCGACGGTCGGCACTGCCACCGACGTGCACGCCATGTTGCGCGTGCTGTTCAGCCGGCTCGGTCAGCCTCACGTCGGGTCTTCTCAGGCGTTCTCCTTCAACGTCCCCTCGATCTCGGGGGCCGGTGCCGTCACGATCGCCACCGGGGCGCGAAAGGGGCAGAAGGAGCGGCGCTCGTTCGAGATCACGGGCGGGATGTGCCCCGACTGCGAGGGTCTCGGTCACGTCAGCGACATCGACATCTCGCAGCTCCTCGACGAAACGAAGTCGCTGAACGGCGGAGCGATCACCGTGCCCGGTTACACGGCCGACGGTTGGATGGTCCGGGTCTTCAGCGAGTCGGGCTTCTTCGACGGCGACAAACCCGTCTCAGAGTTCACCGCCGAAGAACGCCACGACCTGCTCTACAAAGAGCAGACGAAGGTGCGCATCGCGAACACCAACATGACCTACGAGGGGCTCGTTCCCAAGGTCACCAAGAGCATGCTGCAGAAAGACCGTGACGCCCTTCAGCCTCACATCCGTGCGTTCGTCGATCGCGCCGTCACCTTCATCGCCTGTCCGGCGTGCGGGGGAACCCGTCTCAATGAGGGCGCTCGGTCGTCGCGCATCGGCGGGGTGAACATCGCGAATGCCGCCGCCATGCAGATCACCGACCTTGCCGCCTGGGTGCGCACGGTCGACGATCCCTCGGTGGCTCCGCTCGTGCAGGGGCTCCGCGACACGCTCGACGCGTTCGTCCATATCGGGCTCGGATACCTCTCGCTCGACCGTGCCAGCGGCACCCTGTCAGGCGGTGAGGCGCAGCGCACCAAGATGATCCGCCACCTCGGCTCGAGCCTCACCGACATCACCTACGTCTTCGACGAGCCCACGGCGGGTCTTCACCCGCACGACATCCAGCGGATGAACGAAACCCTCCTGCAGCTGCGTGACAAGGGCAACACGGTGCTCGTCGTGGAGCACAAGCCCGAGGTGATCGACATCGCCGATCACGTCGTCGACCTCGGCCCTCGCGCGGGACGCGACGGCGGAACCGTGCAGTACGAGGGTGATGTCGCCGGCCTCCGCGCTTCTCGCACCCTCACGGGTCGCTTCCTCGACCACCGGGCCGAGCTCAAGAGCGCGGTGCGTTCCGCCACCGGCGCACTCCCGATCCGCGGGGCGACCCGGCACAACCTCCGCGACATCGACGTCGACGTCCCCCTGGGGGTGCTCACCGTCGTCACGGGGGTCGCCGGATCCGGCAAGTCGTCCCTCATCCACGGCGCACTCCCCGCCTTCGACGACGTGGTGGTCGTCGACCAGACGCCCATCAAGGGCTCGCGCCGCAGCAGCCCCGCCACCTACACGGGCATCCTCGACGCGGTCCGCGCCGCCTTCGCGAAGGCGAACGGCGTGAAGCCCGCCCTGTTCAGCGCGAACTCCGAAGGGGCCTGCGCCGCCTGCAAGGGTCTCGGCGTGATCGTCACGCAGCTCGGCTTCCAATCGACCGTCGAAACGGACTGCGAGCTGTGCGGTGGGAGCGGCTTCTCCGACGAGGTGCTCGAGTACACACTCCACGGCAAGAACATCGCCGAGGTCCTGGCGATGTCGGTGTCCGAGGCATCCGCGTTCCTCACCACCGGGCCGGCGGTCGCGGTCCTCGGCCGACTCGTCGATGTCGGGCTCGGGTATCTCACGCTCGGCCAGGCGCTGAACACCCTCTCGGGCGGCGAGCGGCAGCGACTCAAGCTCGCCATCTCGATGGCGAAGTCCGGGGCTGTCTACGTTCTCGATGAGCCGACCACAGGGCTCCATCTCGCCGATGTCGACAACCTGCTCGGTCTGCTCGATCGACTTGTGGATGCCGGAAACACGGTCGTCGTGATCGAGCACCACCAAGCGGTCATGGCGCACGCCGACTGGATCATCGATCTCGGACCCGGGGCCGGCCATGACGGCGGACGGGTGGTCTTCGAGGGCACCCCCGCCGATCTCGTCGCCGCCCGCTCCACCCTCACGGGCGAACATCTCGCCCGCTACGTGGGGGCCTGAACCGCCGTCAGAAACCCGGAACGGACGTCAGAGGGGTGCGACCGCATCGTGCAGGTGACGCTCCCCGTGCGAGAGGACCTTCACCATCACGCCCCGTTGGCGGAGCTCGGCGACCGCCCGCGTCTCGTCGTCGCGCGTCACCCCGAGAGAGCGAGCGCTCGTCACGACGAGCACGTCACCGCGCGTCAGCGTGCTGAAGAACCGGTCCAGGCGCGCTGCCCACCCCTCGAGCGTTTCGGGGGCCGGGTGCCGGAAGCCCTCGATCGGCACGCCGAAACGGGTGAGGTCATCGCGCTGCTGGACGACACTGGGCATCCCGGGTCGCGAGACCACCAAACCCACGAGGCGCGACCCGGCCGGGCGGGCGCGCCACCAGTCGCGGTCGCTCTGCAGCTCGGTGAAGCACTTCGGACACTCAGCCGCGGCGTGCGCGATGGGCACGGCGCCGGTCCCGGCGGCATCCGCGGGTGACGTCGTCGTCGGGATCGGATCGCTCATGGAAACCTCCGCTCCCATTGTGCCGCACGCGGCGTCCCGCGCAGAGCGCACACCGCGTCCCGCGCACACTGCGTCCCCTGCGCACCAGCCCCGTCAGTCAACGTCCTCGTCGTCGATGCGCAACTCGAGGCTGATTTGGTCGGCGTCGAGCTCCGCGAGGGCCGTGACGCAGGGCGGCCGTGCTGTAGCGGCCGTCGCTCGCGAGATCGTTGAGGCGGTCGCGCATCACCTCGATCGACGCGAGGCGCAACTGCAGCAGGTCCCGCACGCGCGCGGTCGCTTCCTCGTCGGGCGGTTCGGTCAGTCGTGATCCGGCGCGGTCGATGATCTCGGCGGGGAAGCTCTCACCGTTCCGTCGGGTGAGCGAGCCCGAGCGCAGCGCCGAGACCGCGGCATCCCGAAGCTCCGCGTCGAGCGCTCGTTGCTCCTCGCGCGACGGCCCTTCGCCGCCCTCGCCTCCCAGGCCTACTGCCCGCACGACCGCGGGGAGTGTGACGCCTTGCAGGACGAGGCTCAGCAGCGCGACGAGGAACGCCACGAAGATGAGCAGCGGTCGGTCGGTCACCCCGTCGCGCGGGAGAGTCTGCGCGGCGGCGAGCGTGACGACGCCGCGCATCCCTGCCCACACGATCACGACGCCGTGTCGCCAGCCCAGGGGCGTGTCGCGGTAGTAGTCGAGGTCGGCGACCGTGCGGGCGATGCGCGAGCGCATCCAGCCGATCCGCCGGGCCGCGCGAGCGGGGTCGTCGGCCCGACCCGAGAGGCTCGCGGGGTCGTTGCGGTACGCGTCTTCGAAGCGGTCGAGTCGTTGCTGGGCGGCATCCACCCGCCATCGGTGGCGTGCCAGGTCGCGGCTGCGTCGGCCCTGCACCCAGATCAGACCTGTGACGTACACGGCGCGGACCGCCAGTGCGATCCCGAGGGCCGACAGCGCCAGCCACGCGCCGTGCCACAGACCTTCGTTCTCGCGCAGGTTGCTGATGACGATGTCTTTCAGCTCGAGGCCGAAGACGAGGAACACTCCGCCCTCGAGGAGCAGCTCGATCGTGCGCCAGTTGACGCGGTCGCTCAGTCGTTGTTCCGGCGTGAACCGTCGTGCGGCGCCCTGGCCGGTCACGATCCCCGCGACGACCGCCGCGACCAGTCCCGATCCGCCGAAGTGCTCCGTCGGCAGATAGGCGATGAACGGAATGGTGAAGCTGAGCGCGGTGTTGGCCGCCGAGTTCGTCACCCGCTCGCGCAGGCGCAGGTTGCCCCACCCGACGACCGCGCCGAACAGCAGGGCGAGGAAGACACCCCATGCAAAGTTGCCGACGGCGTCGCCGAAGGCGAATCCGGATGCCAGAGCCGCCACCGCGGTGCGCAACAGCACCAGCGCGGTGGCGTCGTTGAGCAGGCTCTCGCCCTCGAGGGTGGTGACGACGCGTGGCGCGATCCCGAGTCGTTTCGCGATCGAGGTGGCGACGGCATCCGTGGGACTGAGGATCGCGCCGAGGGCGATGCCGAGGGCGAGACCGACATCGGGGATGACCGCCCAGAAGAAGAGTCCGAGCACCACCGAGCTCAGCACGACGAGGAGGACCGAGAGCCCCGCGATCGGGACGAAATCTCGGCGGAACTCGATGGCCGGCAACTGCACCGCCGCCGAATACAGCAGCGGCGGGAGGACCCCGACCAGGATGACCTCCGGGTCGAGGACGAACGGCGGGAAGAACGGCAGCAGGCTCACCCCGAGCCCGATCGCCATGAGCACCAGCGGCCCGGCGACGTTGAAGCGCGGCGCGATCACCGTCACCAGCGCCACCACGACGACACCGGCCACCACGATCAAGAGGGGTTCGGTCACGATTCGAGGCTAGTCCTCGGTTCTTCTGGCATCGCCTCTCGCTCTCTGTCCTGGCGTATGCCCCCGATGTCCTGGCGTATGCCCGCGACGACGGGGTCTGCCCCGGGGTTCACGGACTGGTCCCACGACGAGGGGTGTCCGGTCAGCGCGCCCGAGCCGTCGAGTCGCGCACGATCAGTTCCGGTGACGGAGCGGTCATCACCGGCTGGGCGTCGTGCCCGAGCGCCTGCAGGATCGCCGTCCCCGCGCGCTCTCCCAAGAGAGCGATGTCACGGGCCATCGCGCTGAGCGACGGCACCGTCGAGCGGCACAGCACCGAATCGTCCCAGGCGAGCAGCGACAGCTCACCCGGCACGTCGACCCCGCGCGAGGTGAGAGCGGATGCCGCGGACGCGGCCATCACGTCGTTGTCGAAGACGATCGCGGTCGGGGCGTTCGCGCCCGCCACCAGGCGATCGACGGCGGCGACGCCCCCGGCAGCGGTGAAGTCGCCGACCTCGATGCGGGCGTCGAGGCCCAGACGCGCCGCCACCGCCTCGAAGGCGTGCGTGCGGCGGATCGTGTGGGCGAGGTCGTCCGGGCCCGAGACTCGTCCGATGCGCGTGTGGCCGAGTTCGCGCAGGTACTCCACGGCGGTCTGCATGGGCGCCTCGTCGTCGACCCACACGACCGCGTGGTCGGGAGCGTCGTTGGGGTGGGCCAGGGCGACGCTCGCGAATCCGAGACGGTCGGCGAGCTCGAGCCGGGGGTCGTGCTGCTCGAGGATGTCGACCAGTACCACCCCCGCGACCCGACCCGACTGCGCCCAGCGTTGATACGCGTCGAGCTCTTCGTCGAGGTCGGGCACGACCTGCAGCACGAAGGGGCGACGGTGCTCGGTGAGCACCTCCTCGAGCCCGCTCATGAAGTCGCTGTAGAAGGCTTCGACGCCGAGCTGACGCACGGGGCGCCGGAGCACCAGGCCGACGGAGCGCCGCAGAGCGGAGGGGGGTGCGGGCTCGACCATCATCGTCGCCAGTATCGCCTATCTCGCGAGCGCGCGGGCGACCAGGTCGTTCGCGGAGCGCAGGACACCGGCTCGCGTGAAGGCCGCGGGGTCGATCCCCGCGGGGCCGCTCACCCGGAAGACGTGTCGTTCTCCGGCGGTCAGGGTCACCATGCCCGAATCCACGCGAGCGGCGGGGTCCACGAGGTCCACGAGGAGCGTGGCATCCTTCACCAGAGTCTGCGCGGTCAGCGTGACCTCGTAGCCGTCCGCGACGGCGCGCGCGTCCACCGCCGTCGCGTCGACGAGGGCGAGGGCGGTGTCCTCCACGAAGTAGTGCAGACCGCGCTCCCCCGAGGACGACTCGGCGACGAGCACTTCGCGCGACGGGTCGCCGGCTGCGGCCAGCGACGCATCGATCGGTGCTGTCCAGGCCGAGCGCGCCGCCACCTCGAGATCGAGAGTGAGGGATGCCAGGACGGTGCCGTCGAGGTCCTCGCGGCGCAGCTCGACACGGCCGGTGATCGCCTCGTCGCTGTCGTTGTGAAGGGTGACGCGCAGGCCGTCTCCGTCGAGCGCGGGCTGGATCGTCAGCAGTCGCGGCGCGGAGACGCGTCGCAGCTCGTACCAGAGGGGCTTGCGGTGACGGTGGCTGTCGACCGCGGCCCACGACACGACCGGCCAGCAGTCGTTGAGCTGCCACACGATCCACCCGCGGTTCAGGGGGAACAGTGAGCGGAACCACTCGATGCCGAACGAGACCGCCCGCGCCTGGTTCAACTGCATCGTCCAGTGCCAGTCGGCGTAGTCGTCGGGCGCCGGCAGGTGCGCACCCAGGCCCCGCTCGAGCTTGTCGTTGCCCTCGTTCGCCTTCTGGTGCGCGAGCATCTCGCGTCCGAAGGGGCTGCGGGGCTCGTCGCGCACGACGCTCTCGAGCGTTGAGAACGCGGGTGGGCCCTGGAATCCGAACTCCGAGACGAACCGGGGGTGGTAGGCGCGGTAGCCGTCGTAGTCGCGCGTGTTCCAGACGTCCCAGATGTGCATCGTTCCGTGGGCGTCGTCGTTGGGGTGGACGTACGAGCTGAACGAGAAGGGGCTCCCGTCCGAGTAGAAGGTCGTCGGTGCGAGCTCGGCGACGATGCGGGGGAAGAGGTCGCGATAGTAGCCCTCGCCCCACGTGCGCCCGTTCAAACGAGTGCGCCATTTCCAGTCGACGTAGCCCCAGATGTTCTCGTTGCCACCGTTCCAGATCACGAGGCTCGGGTGGCTCGTCAGACGCGTGACGGCCTCGCGCGCCTCCGCCTCGAACTCGTCCCACAGCTCGGCATCCTCGGAGTACGCGGCGCACGCGAGCAGGAAGTCCTGCCAGACGAGGACGCCCTCGCGGTCGCAGATGTCGTAGAAGTCGTCGCTCTCATAGAGGCCGCCGCCCCACACGCGCAGCAGGTTGAGGCCCGCGTCCGTGGCATCCGCGATCGAGGCCGCGAGGCTCTCGGGCGTGATGCGGGTGACGAAGACGTCGTCGGGAATCCAGTTGGCCCCGTGCACGTAGACGTCCCGGCCGTTGATGCGCACCGAGAAGGGGCTGCCCTGCTCGTCGGGCGCGATGTCGACCTCGACGCGGCGGAATCCGATCGCTCGAGACCACCGGGTCGCCTCGTCGACACCGTCGCCCACCCGCACGGCGAGGTCGTAGAGCCTCGCCTCGCCGTAGCCGCGCGGCCACCAGGGCTCGGCATCCGGGACATCGAGGTCGATCACGACGGGCTGACCGGGCCGCGCCTCGACTCGCGCGGAGGCTCCCGCGACCTCGATCTCGACCGTGACCGGCTCCTCGTCGTCGCCCTGCCACTCGAGGTCGACATTCGCGGTGAGATGCGGGATGCCGTCGACGACATCGACCACCGGGCGCACCGCCGCGATGCGCACGTGCGCCCATTCCTGCAGGCCCAGGGGGCGCCAGATGCCGGCGGTGGCGAAGTCGGGACCCCAGTCCCAGCCGAAGTTGCAGGCGCTCTTGCGGATGGTGTTGAACGGGTGCGCGTACGAGTGGGGGCGCTCGCCGAGGACAGCTTCCCGCTCGCGGGCGTAACGCACGGGAGAGCGGAAGTCGACCTCGAGGGTGTTCTCGCCCTCGCGCAGCACCGCGGCGAGGTCGGCACGGTAGCTGCGGTGCTGATTCACCGTTTCGAGCACGACCACGTCGTTGATGCGGACGGTCGCGACGGTGTCGAGTCCGTCCGCGACGAGGTCGACGCGCGCGTCATCGAGGGTGGGGTGCCACGAGAACGTCGATCGGTAACGCCAGTCCGATTCTCCGATCCACGCGAGTTCGGCCTCCTGCGCGCCCGGGAAGGGATCGGCCATCAGGCCGGCGGCGAGGAGGTCGGTGTGCGCGACCCCGGGAACGGTCGCCGGGATGCCGTCGTCGAGGGCCGCATAGGCGTCCGGGCGGTCTCCGCGGAGGAGGGTCAGGCTCCAGCCTTCGTCGAGGGGGTGGTACATCAGCGTCGGTGTTCCTTCCGGGAGAGGCCCGCCGTCACGCCCACGCGGATCCGGGTGGACGGTAGTATCAGAACGGTCACGGGTGTTATTCAACCTACTAAATTAAGCGGGTGAGAGAAAGTATGCCGGGAGAGACGACCGGCGTCTCCACGCCGTCGCTGGTGCTCGACGTCATCCGCACGCGTGGTCCGATCAGCCGCATCGAGCTCGCCGCCGCGACGGGCCTCACCCCCGCGACGATGACGAACGCCGTGCGCCACCTGATCGACCAAAAGCTCGTCATGTCGGTGGGTCACAGCGAGTCCACCGGGGGGAAGCGCCGCGAGCTGCTCGACGTCAACCCGACGACGCGCTACGGCCTCGGGGTGCAGCTCGGTCCTGAATCGGTGCAGGTCGTCGTGGCCAACCTCTGGGGTGCCGTCGTCGGCCGCATCGGCGTGGCCGGCGCGGCGGACGCAGACCCGAACGACATCGTCGCCTCCGTGGCCGCAGCCGTCACCGAGCTGCTCGCGGCGACATCGCTGGGTGATGGACTCGTCGAGGGTCTGTGCGTCGCCGTGCCCGGGCCGCACGACGACGCGGGAGCGATCCTCGATACGCCCTCTCTCGCCGCGTTGGAGGGGTTCCCCCTCCGGTCCGCGCTGGAGGCGGCGACGGGCCTGGACGTCCGGCTCGAGAGCGCCGCGCTCCTCTCCGCCGCCGGCGAAGTGTGGACGGGCGCGGCGGCCGACTCGCGCGCCCTGGCTGTCATCCATCTCGATGGGGAGCTCGGTGCGGGGATCGTCGTCGACGGGCGTCTCGTCCGCGGGTCGCGCGGACGCGCGGGCGACATCCGGCACCTTCCCAACGATCCGGCCGGCCCCCCGTGTCGCTGCGGCCAGCGGGGGTGTCTCGGCGTCGTGGCGACACCCCACGCGATCGTGAAGAGCTACGTCGACGAAGCGGGAACCGCCCTGACCGCCGATCGCATCGCCGCGCGCGCGGGCACGGACCCCCTCGCCGCTCGGGCGATCGACGAGGCGGTGGCCGCTTTCAGCCGGGGAGTGGTCGCTTTCGCCGACGTGCTCGACCTCGACCGGCTCGTGCTCTCGGGCCGCGGCTACGGCCGGCTTCTCGATCGCTACCTCGACGGCGTGCGTGACCACGCGCGCGCCCTCGGCCGCACGAATCTCGTCGTCGCGGTCTCGGCGAACCAGCGAGACGCGGGCGCGGTCGCCGCCGCCGGTTCCGTTCTGCGCGACCACGTCGACGCGCGCTGACCGCGCCGTGCCACCCGCGACCCTCGATCTCGTCGAGTGTCCAAGACACGCCGCAACCGCGCCCCCGGTTACGGCGTTTCGTGGACACTCGATGTCCAACCTCGCGGTGAGACCCGCCGCGCCGCGCCGGGAAGGGGCGGGCTCAGGCCTCGGCGCGTAACGCCTCGGCGACCGCCTCGAGGCCCGTGAGCACCTCGGCGAAGCTCGTCGACAGCGGTGACAGGCCGATGCGCAGTCCCCCCGGATCGCGGTAGTCGGGCAGGACGTCCTGCGTCCACAGGCGGGCGGTGACCGCGCGCATCGCCGGGTGCGAGAGCGTCACGTGCCCGCCCCGCTCCGCCGCGTCCCGCGGTGAGGCGACACGGACGTCGAGGGGAGACAGGATGCCATCGCTCACGCGCAGAGCGAACTCGGTGAGCGCGACGGACTTCTCACGCACGGCGGCGATCCCCGCCGTTTCGAGGAGGTCGAGCGTGTCCTGCATCGCGATCATGCCGAGGATCGGCGGCGTCCCCGAGAGGAAGCGGCGCATCCCCGTCGCGGGCCGGTACTCCGGGCCCATCGAGAAGACATCGGCCGCCCCCATCCACCCCTGGACCGGCTGGGCGAGGGTGTCGTGGTGGCGCGTGGCGACGTAGGCGAAGGCGGGGGACCCGGGTCCGCCGTTGAGGTACTTATAGGTGCACCCGACGGCGAGATCGGTGCCCCACGCGTCGAGCTCGACCGGCACCGAACCCGCCGAGTGGCACAGGTCCCACAGCACGAGCGCTCCGGCATCCTGCGCGATGCGTGTCAGCTCGGCCCCGTCGGCGAGGAACCCCGAGCGATACGACACGTGGCTCAGCAGGACGACCGCCGTGCGGGGGCCGACCACCGCGCGGAGGAGCCCCGGTTCGACGCCGCGCGTCGTGTCGACCTCGACCCACACCACGCGCGCCCCGCGTTCTGCGGCGATGCCCTCGACCAGGTACCGATCGGTCGGGAAGTCGTCGCGGCCGACGACGATCTCGACGCGGTCGGGGTCGGCGGCCATCTGCGCGTCCAGGGCGGCACGCAGGAGCTTGTAGAGGAGCACCGTCGTCGAATCGCCGATGACGGTCTGGCCTGCGGCAGCGCCCAGGGCTGCGGCGCCGATGCGGTCACCGATCTCGAACGGCAGCTGCATCCAGGACTCGTCCCAGCCCCGGATGAGGCGACCGCCCCACTCGTCTTCGACGAAGCGCGCGAGACGCTCCGCGGTCGCCCGCGGAGGCCGCCCGAGGGAGTTGCCGTCGAAGTAGATCAGCGACGTCTCGGCGCCGACGAAGGCGTCGCGGTTCTGCGCGAGGGGGTCGGCGGCGTCGAGAGCTGCCGCCTCGGACGCGAAAGCGGCCGTCACATCCGTCGACAAGGGTCAGATCAGCGACAGTTCGCGCAGCTTCGCCTCGACGTCGGCGTTGCTCGGCTCGACGTGGTGGCTCGAGTCGGGGTACACCACGACCGGGATGCTCGTCCGGCCCGAGATCTCCTTCGCCACGTCGGCGGCGGCGGGGTCGGCCACGAGGTCGACGTACTCGTAGGCGATGCCGAGGTCGTCGAGCTGCTTCTTCGTGCGGATGCAATCGCGGCACCAGTCGGCGCCGAACATGCGGATGGGAGCGTCAGAGGACATGCCTCCAGGGTACGCCGGAGAGCGGGGCCGAAGGCGGCCGAGGAGTCAGGCCGCGAGTTCGTCCTCGAGGGGTTCGCGCACCGCGGCCACGGCGGGCGCGGCCTGAGCCTTCTTCGGCGCGTACACGACAAGGGCGTGGAACACGAAGCGGATGATGAACGCCGCGATGAGCGTGAGGGCCGCCGCGAGCACGCTCTGGATGTGCGCCTCGTTGACGAGCAGCCAGATGACCGGGATGCGCACGATCGCCTCGATGCCGTTGAACGTGAACGACTTGATGAAGCGGTGCCGCATGAGCCCCGACTCCTCGCGCATGTCGGCGAAGACGAGGTACTCGAGCGCGATGAAGTTGGCGATGATGGTCAGCACGCTCGCAATGACCGCGGCGACGAGGTACTGCACGCCGACGGTCTGCAGACCCCACATGATCGCGAGGTTTGCCACGGCTCCGAGGCCGCCGACGACGGCGAAGGCCGACATGCGGCCGAAGCGGAGCATGGTCAGTTGCGTGATGAAGCGCATGCCCTGGCTGAACGAGGCCTTGCTCTCGCCCGCGAAGCGGGGAGCGAAGTCGAACGGCACCTCGGCGACGCGCATCTGCTTGCGCGCGAGGATCTCGAGCAGGATCTTGAAGCCGCGCGGGCGCAGTTCCTCGATGTCGAGCGAGCGGCGGTCGATGAGGAAGAAGCCCGTCATCGGGTCGGAGCAGTTGTGCAGCTTCTTCGGGAACATCGCCTTGGTGAGCAGCGTCGAGGCGCGCGAGACCATCGTGCGCACGGCGTTCGCGAGGCCGTCGGAGGTGCCGCCGTCGACGTAGCGCGAGGCGACCACCACCTCTGCGTCGCCCACCTCGGCGCGCGCGAGCAGATCGGCGATGACCTCCGGCGGGTGCTGCAGGTCGCCGTCCATGACGACGCAGAAATCGGATGCCGCGGCCTTGATGCCCTCGACGACCGCGCCGCCGAGTCCGCCCTGGGGCGCATCGCGGTGGATCAGCCGCACCGGGACCGGCGCGTTCTGCGCGACACCGCGGATGATCTCGGGGGTGTCGTCGGTGGAGTCGTCGACGAAGATGATCTCGATGTCACGACCCGGGAGCGCGGCCGCCGTCCGTCGAACGAGTTCGGCGACGTTCGGACCTTCGTTGAAGGTCGGAACGATGACGGAAAGGATCATGGGCTCTCGCGTTTCAGAAGGGAAGCCAGGAAGACACAGCGTAGACCGGCCGACGCGTGCTCAACTTGGTATTGTGGATCAGTTACCTGGGAGGTAGCAGATGTTCAACCCCACTCCTCCCCGATAGGGTGCGCCCCGCCGATCAGCCGATGGCATCCTTCAGGTCGTCGACGGTCATCCCGTAGTTCATCCGGATGACCGGAAGAGCGAGCTTGTCGGTGCCGATGCGCACGTACCCGTTCTCGATGGTGCGCCCCAGTTCGAAGCCGGCTTTGCGCACCCCTTCCTTCGTCGTGTCGTTGTAGTGACCGAACGGGTACGCGACGACCTCTTTCGCCCCGAGGATCGTCGCGGACTGCTCGAGGTCGGCGGCGATCGTGTCGGCGTCGTCGTTCACCATCCGCCCCTTGCCGTTCTCGCCCGCGCGGTGCATGTCGTGCGTGTGGGAGCGCTGGAGCACGAAGCGGTTCGGGGTCGGCTCGGTGCGGGCCGAGGTGATGACGAACGATGTCGTGAGCAGGTGGCGCTTGTCGACGATGGGGGCGGCGAGTTCGAGCCACGTGCTGTCGGCGTCATCGTCGGTGATGATGACCGAGTGCTTGGGGAGGAACACCTTGCCGTCGATGAAGGCGCTGAGCTCATCCCAGGTGGGCAGGTAGAAGCCGCCCTCCTGGATGTAGGCCATTTGCGCGTCGAAGTCGCCGATGTAGGCGTAGTTGAGGCGCAGCCAGTTGTCTTCGCCCTCGGGCTTCGTCGTGAACTGGTGGTACATCAAGATCGGGATGCTGGCATCCTCGGCCGCGTTCGCGTCGGGCGTCGTCCAGCCGGCGTGCAACGTCTTCTCTTGCGCGGTGCACGTGACGACATCGGACCCGTTCACCCGGGCGGGAAGCGTCATGGCGGCGGCGTCCGCGGCGGTCTCGTACCAGCCGGCGAACACGCGACCGTCGGCCTGGGGGAGGGGCAGAGCCGCGTACAGCGTGTCCTGTGTCTGCAACTGCGGGGCGAGAGCGATCCCGTCGCCCGCGAAGGACACCGCGCACGCTTTCGGGTCGGTCGTCGTCGCCAGGAGCTGCTCCGATGCCGTCTTGGGTGTCGGCGTCGGGGTCGGGGTGTCTTCGACCGAGGGTGCGGTCGTGCCGTCCGCGGTGGGAGTCGATGCTCCGCGTGTCAGGGCGAAGGCGGTCACTCCGCCCGCGATCAGCACGATCGCCGTCGTGGCGACGAGGGTTCGGCGAAGGGCGCGTCCGACGCGTGGTGCGGCGGCGATGCTGGGCGCGTGTCGTGGTCATGATCCCTCGGGTCTGGTGCGATCATCGCGATCCTAGCGGGACGTTTTGCGCACTCCCCGGACGGTCCTGCCGAATCGGTCGGGGTGAGCCGCGATGATGGAGGAATGATCCGCATCGGCATCGTCGGCACCAGCAGCATCTCCGAACGCTTCGCCGAGGCCGTCGACGTCGTCGACGGGGTCGAGGTGGGTCGCGTCGCCTCGCGCGATGAGGAGCGCGCACGCGCCTTCGCCGACAAGATCGGCGCCCCGGGCATCGCCCTCGGGCTCCGGGCTCTTCTCGATGCCGGTGACATCGACGCGGTGTACCTCGCGAGCCCGAACTCCGCGCACGTCGCGCAGGCGCAGACGGTTCTGGATGCCGGCATCCCGGCCCTCGTCGAGAAGCCGGCGACGCTGACCGCGCCGCAGTGGGAAGAGCTGGTCGGGCGCGCGGCCACGCGCGGCGTCGTGTTGCTGGAGGCGATGCGGACCGCGTACGACCCGGGCCTCGCGGCCGTTGCCGATGTGCTGCCGAAGCTCGGGACGGTGCGCCGGGTCTCGCTGCGCTACGAGAAGCGCTCGGCGCGCTACGACCACGTGCTCGCCGGCGAGCAGACGAACATCTTCGACCCGGCCCTCGGCGGCAGCGCGCTGCGCGACCTCGGTGTGTACCCCCTGCACGCGCTCGTCCAGCTCTTCGGCGTTCCGCGGGCGGTGCAGGGCGTCCGGATCGGCATCGCCTCGGGGACCGACGGGCTCGGGAGCGCCCTGGCTGCCTACGACGGATTCGTCGCCGACATCGCCTGGTCGAAGATCACCGACACCTCCCTGTCGAGCGAGATCCAGGGCGAGGACGCCTCGCTGCGGATCGACACGATCGACGCCCCACGCGTCCTCGAGTTCACGCCGCGCGGGGGAGACGCCGAGATCATCCGCGTCGAGGCGCACGAGAACGTCATGGTCGGCGAGAGGTCGAGCGCCTGCGCGACGCGATCGGCGGCGCCGACATCCGTGCGGACCAGGAGCGGACGACCGCCACGCTGCGTCTCGTCGATGCCTTGCTGGCCGAGCCGCTCCGCTGACGTTCACCTGCTGACGGTTCACCTGCTGTTCTCTCGGGGCCGATAGGACGGACCGATGCACAGAACCGGGAGCCCGTGGGAGGTGTTCCGGGCGTTCCTCCGCCTCGGTCTGACCTCGTTCGGTGGCCCCGTCGCGCACCTCGGGTACTTCCGCGACGATCTCGTCGTCCGCCGAAAGTGGATGGACGATCGCGCCTACGCGGATCTCGTCGCGCTGTGCCAGTTCCTCCCGGGGCCGGCATCGAGCCAGGTCGGCTTCGCGATGGGGCTGCAGCGCGCCGGGTTCCTCGGTGCGGTCGCGGCCTTCTTCGCGTTCACCCTTCCCTCGGCGGTGCTGCTCGTCGCCTTCGCCGGAGGGGCCGCGCTCTTCGGCGGACCGATCGGCGCCGAGGGTGCTCGAGGGCCTCACGATCATCGCCGTCGCGATCGTCGCGCAGGCCGTGTGGGGGATGGCGCGAACTCTCACCCCCGACGCGACCCGCGCGGGCATCGCCGTCGTGGCGGCGGCTCTGGCCCTGCTCGCGCCGGGAGCCATCGGCCAGCTCGGGGCCCTCGGCGTCGGAGTCGTCGCCGGCCTGGTGCTCCTGCGCGGCGTGACCGAAGCAGCATCCGCACCGCTGCCCTCCTTCGGAGTCCCCCGGGCGGTGGCGATCGGATGCCTCGTGCTCGCGGGTGTGGGACTTCTCGGTCTCCCGGCGCTCGCCGCCGTCAGCGGTTCGGGCGCCCTCGCCCTCGCCGACGCCTTCTTCCGCTCGGGCGCCCTCGTCTTCGGTGGCGGTCACGTCGTGCTCCCGCTGCTGCAGGCGGAGGTCGTGCAGACGGGGTGGGTCTCGCCCGAGACATTCCTCGCCGGTTACGGGGCTGCGCAGGCCGTGCCCGGCCCGCTGTTCACGTTCGCCGCGTTCCTCGGCGCAGTGAGCACTGTCGGCCCCGGCGGGATCGCGGGTGCTGCGATCGCCCTGGCCGCGATCTTCCTCCCGGGCTTCCTCGTGCTGGTGGGCGTGCTGCCGTTCTGGGACGCCGTGCGCGAGAGGCCGCTCGTCCGCTCGGCGATGCGCGGGGCGAATGCCGCGGTCGTCGGCATCCTGGGCGCGGCTCTCTACACGCCGGTGTTCACGACCGCGGTGACCGGACCCGCGCCGTTCCTGCTGGCACTGCTCGGATTCGTGCTGCTCACGCGATTCCGCGTGCCCGCGTGGGCGGTGGTGATCATCGGCGCCGTGGGCGGAGTGGCGATTCGACTGCTCACGTAGCAGATCGATTCTCGGTGTCGGCATCCGTGACACCGCGTCTCGTCGGTGCCAGGATGGGCGCACGCCGCCCGGTTTCGAAGGAGAAGCCCGTGTTCCAGAGCCCGTACCCGCCCGTCGACATCCCCGACGACAGCATCTACGACGACCTGTTCGGCTCGCTCGTCGAGGCCGACCTGGACCGTGTCGCCCTGATCGACCCGGCGACCGGAGCCGAGACCACGTACCGATCGCTCCGCGCCCAGGTCGACGCCTTCGCGGGAGCGCTCGCCGCGCGCGGTGTCGACACCGAGACCGTCGTGGCTCTGCTCTGCCCGAACGTTCCCGCCTTCGCGACGGTGTTCCACGGCATCCTGCGCCTGGGCGCGATCGTCACGACAATCAACTCCCTCTACACGGCGCACGAGATCGAGAACCAGATCCAGGATGCCGCGGCCACCTGGCTCGTGACGGTGTCGCCGCTGCTCGGGCCGGCGGCCGAGGCGGCGCGGGCGGCGGGGATCCCCGACGAGCGTGTGATCGTCCTGGACGGAGCCGAGGGGCATCCCGACCTTCGGAGCCTGCTCGCGGAGGGGCGCACGCCGCCGGAGGTCCGCTTCGATCCGGCGACGCACGTGGCGGTGCTGCCGTACTCGTCGGGCACGACGGGGAACCCGAAGGGCGTCATGCTGACCCATCGCAATCTCGTCGCGAACGTCCACCAGTGTCGGGTCGTGATCGAGCTCCACCGCGATGACCGCGTGCTCGCGGTCCTGCCGTTCTTCCACATCTACGGCATGACGGTCCTGCTCGATCTGGCGTTGCGTCAGCGGGCGAGCCTCGTGACGATGCCGCGGTTCGATCTCGTCGAGTTCCTCCGGAACATCCAGGAGTACCGCTGCACGTTCCTCTTCATCGCCCCGCCGATCGCGGTCGCCCTCGCCAAGCACCCGCTGGTCGACGAGTTCGACACCTCGTCCGTGCGCACCGTCTTCTCGGGGGCTGCCCCTCTCGACGGCGAGACCGCCGAGGCCGCGGCCCGGCGGATGAGCGCCCGCATCCTGCAGGGATACGGCATGAGCGAGCTCAGCCCCGTGTCGCACGCCGTCCCCGAGGATCGCGTCGACATGCCGGCCAGCTCCGTGGGCGTGCTTCTGCCGAACACCGATGCCAAGCTCATCGACCCCGAGACGGGTGTCGAGATCGAGGCCCACGGCGATGACGGTCTCACCGCGCCGGGGGAGATCTGGGTGCGCGGCCCGAACGTCATGCTCGGCTACCTGAACCGCCCCGACGCGACGGCGGAGACCCTGGACGCCGACGGCTTCCTCCACACGGGCGACATCGGCGTGCACCACGTCAGCGGGTACTTCTCGATCGTCGATCGGCTCAAGGAGCTGATCAAGTACAAGGGGTACCAGATCGCCCCGGCCGAGCTCGAGGCTCTGCTGCTGTCGCATCCGAGGATCATGGATGCCGCCGTCATCGGCGTGGACGATGACGACAAGCAGGAGATTCCCAAGGCCTTCGTCGTCGCCGCGCCGGACTCGGGGCTCACGGCCGACGAGGTGATGGCGTTCGTGGCCGCCGAGGTCGCGCCGCACAAGAAGGTGCGCCGCGTCGAGTTCATCGAGGCGATCCCGAAGTCGGCTTCGGGCAAGATCCTGCGGAAGGACCTTCGGGCGCGCGAGCGCGCGTAACCGCGCGAGAACACCGAAGGGCGAGGCATCTCAACGATGGCCTCGCCCTTCGGTGTGTGCGCTGCGCTTACGGCGCGATCAGGGCGCCGGCCTGCGCGGCCGATTCCTCGGCGCGCTTCTCTTCGTCGTCGCGACCGCGGCGTTCGTCCGCGGCCTCCTGCAGCGCCGACTTCGAGCGCAGCGGCGGCGTGCGGAAGAACAGCGACAGCACGAAGGCGAGCAGCACGACCGACATCGCCACCCAGTAGACCGTGACGGCCGAGGAGTTGAACCCGACCAGGAACGGCTTGCTGAGACGCGCGTCCGCCCCGACGAGGAACGACGTGTCATCGAGGGTGGAGTCGCCGATCGAGGTGTTCTCGTCGCCCGCCGAGAACTGGTCCTCGAGGTTCGTGGCGATGGTGTCGACGAACGCGGCGCGCTGCCCGGCATCCGAGAAGTCGAGCGAGACCGTTCCGTCGGCGGCGACCCGCGCGGCGGGCACCTGCTCCTGGATCTTCGTCGTCGCGGCGGCGATGGCCTGAGACACGGCGACCTGGGTCGCCTGCGCCTGCGCCGCCGCCGGGATCTGGCCCGCGGCGACCTGCTGCGCGACCGCCTGGGTCGCGGCATCCGTCGCCTGCTGCACGCCCTGCTGAACCTGCTGCGTGACGGCATCCGAGGTCTTCGTGACGATCGGGGTGTAGATCGCGTTCATGATCTGCGCGTTGGCCGGGGCTGACGAAACAGTGGGATCGAACGCGGCGTCGAGCGCGTCGGTCAGCGTCGTGCGGTCGCTGAACGAGCCGATGATGTTCGACGGCATGAGCGTGAACAGCAGCGACAGCAGCACGGCCGTGCCGAGCGTGCCGCCGATCTGACGGAAGAACGTCGACCCGCTGGTCGCCACACCCATGTCGCGCAGGCCCACGGAGTTCTGGCTCGCGATCGTCAGCGTCTGCATGAGCTGGCCGAGGCCCAGGCCGATGACGAGCATCGACAGCGCGACCTGCCAGTACGGGGTGTCGTACTTCAGGAACGTCAGCAGGAAGAAGCCGACCGACATCAGCAGCGTGCCGAGGATGGGGAACATGCGGTAGCGGCCGGTGCGGGCGATGAGCTGGCCGCTCACGATCGACGCGATCATGAGGCCGAGGATCATCGGCAGCATCTCGAAACCGCTCTGCGTCGGCGTGGAGCCGAGCACGAGCTGCAGGTAGAGCGGCAGCGTGAGCATCGCGCCGAACATGCCGAAGCCGACGAGCACGCCGATGACCGTGGCCATCGAGAAGGTCGACGAGCGGAAGAGCTTCAGCGGAATGAGCGCGTCGTCCTTCATGTAGGTCTCGGCGATGACGAAGGCCAGGATGCCGAGAGCCCCGACGATGTAGCAGGCGAGGGCGATCGGCGAGCCCCAGCCCCATTCGCGACCCTGCTCGGCGACGAGGAGGAGGGGGACGAGTGCGACGATGACGGTCGTGGCACCCCACCAGTCGATGCGCACCGAGTGCCGCGGCTGCTTCGGGATGTGGAGGAAGCGCCACACGATCGCGAGAGCGACGATGCCGATCGGCACGTTGATGAGGAACACCCAGCGCCAGCCGGTGATGAAGAGGATCTCGCTCGCGCCGGCGAAGATACCGCCGACGAGGGGGCCGATGACGCTCGAGATGCCGAAGACGGCGAGGAAGTACCCCTGGTACTTCGCGCGCTCGCGCGGCGCGAGGATGTCGCCCATGATCGCGAGGGGCATCGACATGAGGCCACCGGCGCCCAGGCCCTGGATCGCGCGGAACGCGGCGAGCTCGATCATCGAGGTCGAGAAGCTCGCGAGCACGGACCCGATGATGAAGATGAGGAT
The DNA here is from genome assembly GCF_030818255.1 of Microbacterium sp. SORGH_AS_0969. Lineage (NCBI taxonomy): Bacteria > Bacillati > Actinomycetota > Actinomycetes > Micrococcales > Microbacteriaceae > Microbacterium > Microbacterium sp. SORGH_AS_0969. The sequence goes on along the minus strand of NZ_JAUTAG010000001.1, from coordinate 789,125 downwards.
GGCGATGAGGAACAGCGGCCGGCGCCCGAAGATGTCGGAGAGCTTGCCGTAGATGGGCGTCGAGATGGTCGACACGATCAGGTATGCCGTGGTGACCCACGCCTGCAGGCTCAGACCCTGGAGGTCGTCGCCGATCGTGCGGATCGAGGTGCCGACGACCGTCTGGTCGAGGGCGGATAGGAACATGCCGGCCATGAGGCCGAAGATCACGAACATGATCATGCGGTGGGTCATGACCGTGTCGGTCGACGCGGTATGCGCACGCCGGGTGCGAGTGATGTCTGACATCGGGGCCTCTTCGAGAGAAGGCCTGGCGGACGGCTCGGGGAGGCTCGGTCGGGCGCCAGGTGTTTGCTAAAAGTCAACAAAGTGTAGCGCGTCTCGACGCGTGGCGGTTTGCCGAGCGGGTTTGCGCGCTATTTCACTACCGGGCTCGTCTGCGCCGACGTCTTTGCGGTCGTTGTGTAGCCGTCTAGGTTGCCCGTGATCTTGGCGCTCAAACGCTGCCCAAGCTGCGCTGCAGTTGGAACGAAAGTCGACTTCGTCGCGCCCTTGATGGGGGACGAGCCGGCGAACCACTGGTACGAGAAGGTTGTGCCCTGCGACCAGCTCCCGGCACTTACAGAGAGCGAGCGTCCTACCTTCGCGGTTCCCACGATGGTGGGTATCGCAGTGACAAGCATTCCGGGGGCGACGGCTGCCGTAGCGGAAGCGGTCTTGGATGCGGATTTGTGGCCTGGCAGTGATCCGGTGACCTTCACCGACAGTTTCTTGCCGAGCTCCGCCGCGGAGGGGGTGAAGCTCTTCTTCGTCGCGCCTCGGATGGCTGCGCCATCGGCCAACCAGACGTAGGTGAACGTCGTGCCTACGGGCCAATTCGCGGTCGTCGCGCTCAGCGAGGAGCCCACCCGAGCAGTTCCAAAGATGTTGACTGAGCCAGGGGGCACCGTGGGGGTTTTGGTGGTGACGGTGACGGTTCCGATGGTGCGGAAGCTGCCGCTGCTGTTGCCGAGGGTGTCGTTGAGGGGGAAGAGGGTGATCTCCCAGGTGCCGGGTGCGGCGGTGGCGGGGAGGGTGATGGTGCGTTTCCAGGTGCCGTTGGTGGCGGTGCCGGCGACGAGGTCCATTGAGCCGAAGCCTTCGCTTTGGTCGGTGGTGGTGCTGTCGGCGGAGATGGTGGGGGTCTTGACGCCGGAGGGGTCGCTGGCCTTGACGGTGACGGTGAAGCTCGCGTTGCCGGTGCTGGGGCTCAGTGTCGTTTTGTCGACCGTGCCACTGATGAATGTGGGGCCGGCGGTGTCTGTGGGGGTTTTGGTGGTGACGGTGACGGTTCCGATGGTGCGGAAGCTGCCGCTGCTGTTGCCGAGGGTGTCGTTGAGGGGGAAGAGGGTGATCTCCCAGGTGCCGGGTGCGGCGGTGGCGGGGAGGGTGATGGTGCGTTTCCAGGTGCCGTTGGTGGCGGTGCCGGCGACGAGGTCCATTGAGCCGAAGCCTTCGCTTTGGTCGGTGGTGGTGCTGTCGGCGGAGATGGTGGGGGTCTTGACGCCGGAGGGGTCGCTGGCCTTGACGGTGGCGGTGAAGGTCGCGTTGCCGGTGCTGGGGCTCAGTGTCGTTTTGTCGACCGTGCCACCGATGAGTGAGGGCCCCGTGGTGTCTACTGCGGTCGTCAGGGCTGGCGCGACGGCTGATGCGCTTGGTGTGGCCGACGATTCCGGAGTGGCTGTCGTGGAAGGCTTCGCGGTTGAAGCGACCGCGGCCGCGCCTGGGTGCAAGGTGAGCGCCGCGATCGCAACGGATGCCGCGACAGCCAGTCGCAGACGTGGGCTGATAGTCCCCATGATTCCCCCCGGCGCCTCGCACCCATGCGACGCGCCGTCCTGACGCTATCAGCGCGTGGGAAAGGTGTGTATTCGAGGCGGTTGTCGTGTTCCTTGCTCGCTTCCTCGCGCCCGGCTCTGCTCGAAGAGATCGAATGCCTGCACCGGCTCGCGGGTGCTTCCGTTGGATGAGGCGCTACGGAGTCCCTCGTAAGGACGTCGTCGAGAGGTGAACTCTGCGGAGGAGCAGCCTCTCGGCCCACTGTCCACGCGGCGGAGGGCGAGGTCAAACCTCTGGAGCGGCAGTACGTCCCATATCGACGCGAGGTACCGCTCGAACGACGGCTGGTCGTCGAGCGGCAAGAGAAACTCGGGAGCCCCTTCGGTCGTCGACCGACGAGAACCGTGAGCAGCGAGGTCGGGTACCGCCGAGGCTCACCGTCCGCGCGCGTGCGAAGTGGCATCCTGTCCCGGAAGGACCCGACCGGTCGTCGCGACCGTGAAGGAGAACAGGTAGTCCAGCCGCACCTCGAGCAGGTGCGCGGCACCGCCGCACCAACGTCGGCGAATGCCGCGAACGCCAGCATCGCGTCAAGCACGGTGAGCCCATTGCTCGCGCGCTTGTTATCCCCCGTTGACCGAGACCGCACTGCCCGTGGACCACAGGCACGTCTGCGAGCGCGGGTCCATGACATCGAAGGGGTACTCCACCGGGATGAGGTGCGGCCCCATCGCGCTCTCGTACTCGTCGAGCGGGAAATCCTCGTCGACCACGCCCGCACTCTTCAAGCACTTGAGGGCGACGAGCGAGAAGTTCGACAGGAGGTCGGGGTTGACCTGCTGAATCGCGAAAAGCTCCTGGGTGACGAGGTATCCGGATGAGTAGCACTGCCCCTGGACGCGTAGCTGATTCTCGCTCTCGGCGTCGGAGGAAGAAGATTCGTGCGGCGGCTGGAACTCGACCACGCCGTTGAGATGACGGGTTCGAACCCACCGTTCGCCGCCTGCGATCATGCAGGCTTCGAAGTTGTCAGCCCCCTCGTCGTAGTCCGCTTGGCTGATGCGTCCCGTCCGGGCGGCCTTCTCGACCACGGCGCGGTCCCAGTCCGACATGGCGCCTTCGTTGAGGTATTGCTGAGCGAGAGCCGCGAAGGAGGGGGCGAGTCTCTCCCCGTCATCGGCCGGCGCTGCCGCTGTCGCGGTTGCGCAGGCTGTCAAGAGGCAGGCCAGAATGGCGGCGCTCGCAATGGCGGTGACGTACCTGCTCATGCTCATGCTCATCTGCCTTTCGCGCGCGTGACATGTATGCATGACCGTAGGCGCGGCCGCGATCGTTCACGGCGCTCCGCGGGCGGTATTCACCCGGCAGTCGAGCGCGATCACCCGGCGGGGCGGCGGCTTCACGAGAGTGCCCGTCGCCGAAGGGCTGGACCCGTGCGGCGGCTGTGGCCGTCGCACGGCCCGTTCTCGGGATCAGTCGCAACGTTGCGGCGACCAGACGGTGTCGAACGGCCCGACAGGAAACGGATGCCAGGCTTTCGGCATCCGGAAACAGAAGAACCCCCGTGCGTAGAAGCCACACGAGGGTCCCAGTGGCTCCGACGGGCGTCGATCCCGTGACCTCACGATTTTCAGTCGTGCGCTCTACCAACTGAGCTACAGAGCCTCGCGGCACCATGGATGCCGCGACCGAAACGAAAGGCCCTCCGAAAAGGGCCCGTCGCTCAGAGCGACCCTGACGGGACTTGAACCCGCGACCTCCGCCGTGACAGGGCGGCACGCTAACCAACTGCGCTACAGGGCCATGCGTATTTAGTTGTTCATTCGGAAAGTGACCCCAACGGGATTCGAACCCGTGCTACCGCCGTGAAAGGGCGGCGTCCTAGGCCGCTAAACGATGGGGCCGGATGAGGGAGAAACCTTGCGGTTTCGCTCTCGCTTGCCGACGACCGAGCCTACTTCATGATTCGCGAGATTGCCAATCGAGGGCGTGGCGTCCGTGTCAGAGGGCCCGACGGGGCCGACAATGAGGCGCAACGGCGGGAACTCGCTCTGTTGCTCCTGTGACTCGTGTTGCTACTGTGTTCCGAGTTGCGAACCGGTGAGAGAAGGTATTCCCGTGACGCTCGAGCGCCCCGAAGATCAAGACGACTGCGGTTGCGCGCCCTCTGCGAACGAGAGGCGCCGCCTGTGGCCGTCGCTCGATCGACGGAGCGCGCTGAAGCTCGGTGCCCTCGGGGCGGTCGCGGTCGGGGCCTTCGGCGCCACTGTCCCGTCGTTCGGATCGCCCGCCTACGCCGCCGACTACCCCTCGTGGGACGACGTCGAAGCGGCCCGCGCGAACGAGGCTGCCAAGGCCGCCGAGATCACCCGGATCCAGGGCCTCATCCAGCAGCTGCAGTCCGAAGTTGCGCGCACGCAGGCCGAGGTGGTCGCCCGCTCCGACGAGTACTACACCGCGCAGCAGGCCTACTTCGACGCCGACTACCGGGCTCAGCAGATCCAGTCGCAGGCCGACGCCGAGGCGCAGAAGGCGACGGATGCCGCGACCAAGGCCGGCAAGGTCGCCGCGCAGCTCTACCGCGCCGGCGGCGACGACACCTCCCTCGACCTGTTCTTCTCCGGTTCGGCCGCGACGGCGGACGACCTGCTCGCCAAGCTCGGCACGATGGACAAGCTCGTCGACCGCAACCGCGCGGTGTACGCCGCGGCTGTGACGGCGCGCGACAACGCGAAGAACCTGAGCAACCAGGCCAACGACGCGCGTGCCGAGCGCGACCGTCTGCAGAAGATCGCCGAAGAGAAGATGGTGGCCGCCCAGCAGGCCGCCGCGGCCGCGCAGGACGCCCTCGCCGCGCAGCAGGCCAACCAGGCGACGCTCGAGGCGCAGCTGGCCGCCCTCCAGGACACGACCGCGAAGACCGTCGCCGACTACCAGGCGGGCGTCGAGGCGGAGCGCAAGGCCCGCGAAGAGCGTGAGCGCAAGGCCCGCGAAGAGGCGGAGGCGCGCGACCGCGCCGAGCGCGAGCGTCGCGAACAGGAAGCGCGCGACAACGCCAATAACAACAACGGCGGCGGCGGTGGCGACAGCGGCGGTGGCGGAGGTGGCGGCGGCAACGACGGCGGCCCGGGCGGTTGGTCTCGCCCGTCGTGGGCCGGCACGACCTCGGGCTACGGCCCGCGCTCGAGCCAGTGCAACGGCAGCTACTGCGCGAGCTCCTGGCACCTCGGTCTCGACTTCGGCGCCGGGTGCTGGTCGCCGATCTACGCCGCGTTCGATGGCCGCGTCACCTACGCCGGCTACAACGGCGGTTACGGCAACTACATCCGCATCGAGCACCCCGACGGTTCCGGCACCGGCTACGCCCACATCGTCGACGGCGGCATCTACGTCTCGTACGGCCAGTGGGTCTCGTCGGGACAGCAGATCGCGGCCGCCGGGCAGACGGGTAACTCGTTCGGCTGCCACCTCCACTTCGAGGTCTACCCGCCGTGGGGTGGGACCACCGACCCGGCGCCCTGGCTGCGTTGGCGCGGAATCGACGTCTGAACGAGAGAACCCCCCGGTCCGAGACCGGGGGGTTCTTCGCGTGAGAGCGTGATTCAGAGCGTGTTGGGAGCCTCGCCCGAACCCTGCGTCTTGGTCTGCGCGTCGTGCTCGTCGAAGCGCGTGAACGCCTCGCTCACCAGGCGCTCGGCCTCGGCGGCATCCGCCCACTCGTCGACCTTGACCCACTTGTTGGGCTCCAGGTCCTTGTAGTGCTCGAAGAAGTGCGTGATCTCCTTCTTGGTCCACTCGTCGATGTCTCCGACGTCCTGGATGTGGTCCCAGCGCGGGTCCTTGGCGAGCACGGCCACGACCTTGTCGTCGCCGCCGGCCTCGTCGCTCATCTTGAGCACGCCGACGGGGCGCACCTTCGCGAGGATGCCGGGGTGCAGCTCGCGGTCGAGCAGCACGAGCACGTCGAGCGGGTCGCCGTCTTCGCCGAGCGTGTTCTCGAAGAAGCCGTAGTTGGCCGGGTAGCCGAACACCGTGTAGAGGATGCGGTCGAGGTAGACGCGGCCGGTGCCGTGGTCGACTTCGTACTTCACGCGGCTGCCGCGGGGAATCTCGATGACGGCGTCGTAAGCGCCCATACTCGTGCTCCTTAGATCTGTGGATTTCCGCGCCCAGCCTAGTCGGGAGCCGCCCGTGGCCGGAGTCGGGGCGCCGCTAGCGTGGAGGCATGGATCACCGCCCCGGACTCGACCCGTCCGTCGCCGAGGTGCGTCGCGCCGTGCGCACCGCCCTCGCCCGGATCGACGGGTCCGTCGTCGTCGCTCTCTCGGGCGGACCGGACTCGCTGGCCCTCGCTGCCGCGACGGCCTTCGAGGCGCCGCGCGCCGGCATCCGGGCCGAGGCGGTCGTCATCGATCACGGACTTCAGGACGGATCGGATGCCGTGGCCGCGGCCGCCGCGCAGAAGGCGCGCGCTCTCGGGCTCGAGGCCCGGGTCGTCGCTGTCGAGGTCGGCTCGGCCGATGGCCCCGAGGCGGCCGCGCGGACCGCGCGCTACGCGGGTCTCTCGCGCGCAGCGGCGGAGTCGGGCGCCAGCGCGGTGCTCCTCGGCCACACCCTCGACGACCAGGCCGAGTCGGTGCTCCTCGGCCTCGCGCGCGGGGCGGGGGCCACGAGCCTGGCGGGCATGGCGCCCGAGCGACAGGATGCCACCGGCCCCGCGTGGGTTCGCCCCCTCCTCGCCGTGCGGCGGGTGACGACCGTGGCGGCCTGCGCCGCGGAGGGGCTCGACCCGTGGACCGATCCGCACAACACCGATCCCGCGTACACGCGGGTCAGGGTGCGCGAGCGCGTTCTGCCGGTGCTCGAGGCCGAGCTCGGTCCCGGCGTCGCGGAGGCGCTGGCGCGCACCGCCGAGCAGTTGCGCGAGGACGCGGCAGCCTTCCAGGACATGATCGACGAGACGATCGAAGACATCGTCGAGCACGCCGAGGCGGGCATCTCAGTCTCGGTCGCGGCGCTGGCGGCGAACCCCGCGGCGCTGCGCAACCGGATCGTGCGGTACGTGGTCGAGAGCGAGTTCGGGGTGTCTTTGACGCGCACCCAGACCCTCGAGGTCGCGCGCCTCGCCACCGACTGGCGCGGGCAGGGCCCGATCGATCTGCCCGGCTGCCTCGCGCGCCGCGTCGGCGGGCGGATCGAGGTCGTCGCGCGGGCGGCATCCTGAATCGACCGACGTAGACTTTCCGAATGCGCGCGGCCGACATCTCCGACGACATCAGCGAAGTCCTCCTCACCGAGGAGCAGATCCACGAGAAGCTCGCCGAACTGGCGCAGCAGGTCGTCGCCGACTATTCCGGCAAAGACGTCGTGCTCGTGGGCGTGCTCAAGGGGGCCGTCATGGTCATGGCCGACTTCGCTCGGCACCTGCCCATGCACATCACGATGGACTGGATGGCCGTGTCGTCGTACGGCGCGAGCACGCGCTCGAGCGGTGTCGTGCAGATCCGCAAAGACCTCGACACCGACATCACCGGCAAGCACGTGCTGATCGTCGAGGACATCATCGACTCCGGCCTCACCCTGAGCTGGTTGCTCGAGAACTTCGCCTCGCGCGGAGCGGAGTCGGTCGAGGTGCTCGCCCTGCTTCGCAAGCCGGATGCCATGAAGGTCGAGGTCGACTGCCGGTACGTGGGTTTCGACATCCCCAACGACTTCGTCATCGGATACGGGCTCGACTACGCCGAGAAGTACCGCAACCTCCGCGACGTGGCGGTGCTCGCGCCGCACGTGTACTCCTGACGATCTGCGCCTAAGGGAAGGCGGAGGGCTCGCCCCCATCAACTGCGCGTCAACTGATACGGAGCGGTGAGATCCGCGGAAATACGCTGAAGTACCGAGAAGATGGTGCCGGTGAGCGCCGGGGCCATCAACTTGCCGTCAACTTGGAGTTGACGCCTCCCGGGCCGCCCAGAACGGCACATACCTCATCTGCCGTGGTGAGGCTGTTGCGTCATAAGGGGCGATCAGTTCTCTCGCTACTGCGTCCTTGAGCAGTCGGGATGCGGTGGCCTTGTTCCGCTCCTCGATACCGAATCGCTCTCTCACCGAACTGTTGGTGGTGTGACGCCGAGCGACCTGATTCAGGCAGGCGTGAAGGTAAACCGCCTGCGCTCTCTCGCCAGCCGTCATCTCCGTGAGCGTTCGAGGGGAGAGCAGCGTGACGCGAGTCGTGTCGGACGTGATCGACACTTCTGGAGCGGGCAGGTGGTGACGTTCCACTTGATCAGCGACTCGGTCCCAGCCGCTTCCGCGTTCTTCGCAAACACCCATCCGCCGAAGGATGCTGGCGAGCGCCTCGTTTCGAGATCGGGGCGCGGTGTCGATGAGTCGGGCGGGGTCGACGATTGGCGCACCAGGGTTCGAGATCTCGACGCGGTCATCGAAGACCTCCACGATCGGTCCTGCCCCAGAGATACTGAAGTCCTGGTGTATCAGAGCATTGGCGATGAGCTCTCGGATTGCGATGGGTGGATACGGCGAGTTCGAGGTGCGAAGAGCCATTCCGATCTCCTCGTGGACCGGGAGTAGCCCGTTGACGTACTCGACCAGACCCTCGAACCCCGCCGCATAGCCCTTGCCCCCTACCTGTTCCTTCACGGCATGGAAGCGGTCTGTCCCGCGGTATCGGATGACCCTGAGCGCCTTGCGAACGAGGGAGGGAAAGTCGCTCAGGCGGCGCGCCAAAAGGATCCCGCCCAGGTTTGAGATGCGCCAACCCGCGCCGGGCATCGAAGAGATCAGCCCGTCGGCAGCGAGGGCATCAAGCACACCTGCCTTGTTGAGCATTGGAGGCGATCCGAGCATCTGAAAGTAGCTGGGGTAGTCGAGAAGCGTGAGCACGGTCTCATCGGAGAGGCGTTCTCTAGCCGTTCCGCCTTCCCAGCCCCTCTGGTCGAATGCTCGCCACAGCCGACGCTCTCGGTCCGGAAACCGGGACAACTCACGCGTCGTTGATCCGACCCTCACGAAGGCGGTGGATCCAAACTTCACGGGTTCGAATGACGCTGGCTCGATAGTGAGGACCACGAGGCGAGTCGAACGAAGTTCGACGACCTCGAACTCGAAGTGCACCTGGGGGTTGATCATGCGCGCGAGCCACGCCTCGATCGGCTCATTGCCCTTCTTGGCGGTAGCTGGATCGAATCGCGTCCCAACGATCTTGTGGCTTGAATCTTCGACGCCCCAGATGAGGTAGCCGAAGTCTCGCCCGTTGATGCGAGCGGAGTTGGAGAGCGCTGAGATCCGCTCGGCGACCATGTCGGGCTCGACGTTGTCGACCTTGAATTCCAGCCACTCGGTCTCCGCAGGAAGCGCGGTGAACTCCGGGACAAGGTGCAGCAGCTGCTCTCGCGAGTGGATCAAGATCGTCCCTCCTCTGCCCCGATGCTGACTGAACACCCACCGTATCGACCTGCGCGACGTCGCCGTGCTCGCGCCGCACGTCTACTCCTGACGGCGACCCGGATGCCGCGCGCCCGGGCGTGGCATCCCAGGTCCGGATACGCCCACGACGAACGCACAGACTCGGCATAGCCGCTGAGCGTTACCCTGATCCCACCGCTTTTATCTGGAGCGGATCACGAAAGGGCTGGGCTCGCCCACCATGGATTTCAAGAAGATCACGCGCAACCCGATCATCTACGTTCTGCTGGTCGGCCTGCTTCTGGTCATCGGTTTCTCGCTCATCTCGAACCTGAGCGGCGCTCGACAGATCTCCACCAAAGAGGGTCTCGACCTGCTCAAGGGCGGGACGGTCACCCAGGTGGTGACCAACGACCCCGACCAGCGCGTCGACCTCACGCTGTCGCAGCCGTTCGAGGGTGCGAACGACGTGCAGTTCTACTACAGCCAGGCCCGTGCGAACGAGGTGGCGAGCGCGATCGACAGCGCCGCGCCGGCTGACGGCTTCAACGACATCGTCCCCAAGCCCAGCTGGTTCGACAGCATCCTCGGCCTGATGATCCCCCTCGTGCTGCTCGGCCTGCTCTTCTGGTGGCTGCTCTCGAGCGCCCAGGGCGGCGGCAGCAAGGTCATGCAGTTCGGCAAGTCGCGCGCGAAGCTCGTCACGAAAGAGACGCCGACCGTCACCTTCCAGGACGTCGCCGGATCCGACGAGGCGATCGAAGAGCTCGACGAGATCAAGGAGTTCCTCAAGGATCCGAAGAAGTTCGAAGAGGTCGGTGCCCGCATCCCGAAGGGCGTGCTGCTGTACGGCCCTCCCGGAACCGGTAAGACCCTCCTGGCCCGCGCCGTCGCCGGCGAGGCCGGCGTGCCGTTCTACTCGATCTCGGGTTCCGACTTCGTCGAGATGTTCGTCGGCGTCGGCGCGAGCCGCGTGCGCGACCTGTTCAACCAGGCCAAAGAGAGCTCGCCGGCGATCATCTTCATCGACGAGATCGACGCTGTCGGTCGTCACCGCGGCGCCGGTATGGGAGGCGGTCACGACGAGCGCGAGCAGACGCTGAACCAGATGCTCGTCGAGATGGACGGCTTCGACCCGAAGGTCAACGTCATCGTCATCGCGGCGACCAACCGTCCCGACATCCTCGACCCGGCCCTGCTGCGCCCCGGCCGCTTCGACCGTCAGATCGGCGTCGACGCCCCCGATCTGAAGGGCCGCCAGCGCATCCTCGAGGTGCACGGTCGCGGCAAGCCCCTCTCCGACTCCGTCGACCTCGAGGTCGTCGCCCGCAAGACCCCCGGCTTCACCGGCGCCGATCTGGCGAACGTGCTGAACGAGGCGGCTCTGCTGACCGCGCGCTCGAACGCGCAGCTCATCGACAACCGCGCGCTCGACGAGGCGATCGACCGCGTCATCGCCGGCCCGCAGCGCCGCACCCGCGTGATGAAAGACAAAGAGAAGCTCATCACGGCCTATCACGAGGGCGGTCACGCACTCGCCGCCGCGGCGATGAACCACACCGACCCCGTCACGAAGGTCACGATCCTGCCGCGTGGCAAGGCGCTGGGGTACACGATGGTGCTGCCGCTCGACGACAAGTACTCCGTCACCCGCAACGAGCTGCAGGACCAGCTGACCTACGCCATGGGCGGCCGCGTCGCGGAGGAGATCGTCTTCCACGACCCCACCACCGGCGCGTCGAACGATATCGAGAAGGCGACGAGCATCGCCCGCAAGATGGTCACCGAGTACGGCATGACCAACGAGGTCGGCCCGGTCAAGCTCGGCTCGTCGTCGGGCGAGGTCTTCATGGGCCGCGACATGGGTCACGGCCGCGACTTCTCGGAGCGCATCGCCGAGCGCGTCGACGCCCAGGTGCGCGCGCTGATCGAGCAGGCGCACAACGAGGCCTACCAGGTGATCAACGACAACCGCGACGTGCTCGACCGCCTCGCTCTCGAACTGCTCGAGAAAGAGACGCTCGACCACATCGAGCTCGCCGAGATCTTCAAAGACGTCAAGCGTCTTCCGCCGCGTCCGCAGTGGCTGTCGTCCGGCGACCGCCCGGTCTCGACCCTGCCGCCCGTCGACGTCCCTCGTCGCCCCGCCCCCGCCGGGGTCGCCGCCTCGGTGGAGTCGGAGTCGCAGACCGCGACGCAGGCGCAGCGCCGCCCGAGCGGACAGACGCGACCGGCCACGGCCTAAGGCGCCGTGGCCGTCGACCGGGAGCGCGTCGCCGCGCTCGTACGCGAGTTGCTCGAGGCGATCGGAGAAGACCCCGACCGCCCCGGGCTCCGGCAGACGCCGACCCGCGTCGCCGAGTCGTGGAGCGAGTTCTTCGGCGGAGTGGATCAGGATGCCGGTGCACCCCTCGCGCACACCATTTCGGTGACACGCGGGCCGGCGCCGGACACCCTCCCGTCCGGTGCCGTGATGCTGCGGGACATCTCGTTTCGCTCGATGTGCGAGCACCACCTCCTGCCGTTCCGCGGGCGCGCGCACGTCGCCTACCTTCCGGGTGAAGAAGTCGTGGGGCTCGGCGCCCTGCCCCGGGTCATCGACATCCTGTCGTCGCGTCCGCAGGTGCAGGAACGCCTCGGCGAGCAGGTGGCCGACACCGTGGCATCCGCCCTCGATGCGCGTGGGGTGCTCGTCGTGCTCGACGCCGTTCACGAGTGCGTCACCATGCGCGGCGGACGGCAGCTGGACGCCTCGACCGTCACGATCGCCGCGCGCGGCATGTACACCGACCCCGTCGCCCGCGCCGAGCTCGTCGCCCTGATCGGAACGCGCGCGTGACCCTCATCATGGCGATCGTGAACGTCACCCCCGACTCGTTCAGCGACGGCGGCCGTTATCTCGATCCCGACGTGGCGATCGCGCACGCGCGTTCCCTGCGCGCGCAGGGGGCGGACCTCCTCGACATCGGCGGCGAGTCGACGCGGCCCGGCGCAGAGCGGGTCGCCCCGCGCGTCGAGCAGCAGCGCGTGCTGCCGGTCGTCGAGGCGCTGGCATCCGAGGGTGCCGTCGTGAGCATCGACACGATGAACGCCTCGACCGCTCGGGCGGCGGTCGAGGCCGGCGCGCGGATCGTGAACGACGTGTCGGGCGGCCTCGCCGACCCCGACATGCTCGACGCCGTCGCCGAGACCGACGCCGAGATCGCGCTCGGTCACTGGCGTGGCCCCTCCACCGACATGTACGCCCGGGCCGACTACGTCGACGTCGGACGGGAGGTGGCCGACGAGCTGGCCGAACGCGTGGCGGCGGCCCGCGCCGCGGGAATCGCGCCGGATCGCATCGTCGTCGACCCGGGCATCGGCTTCGGCAAACGTGGCATCCAGAACTGGGACGTGCTGCGCGCGATCCCCACGATCGCCGCGCTCGGTTCGCGCGTGCTGATCGGGACGAGCCGCAAGCGGTTCCTCGCCGAGGTGCTCGGCGACGACGCCGATCTCGCCCGCCGCGACCTCGCCACGGCTGTCACGAGTGCCCTCGCCGCGCGCTCCGGGGCGTGGGCCGTCCGCGTGCACGATGTTCCGACCACTCGCGACGCGCTCGCCGTCGCCCGCGCCTGGGAGGCCTGATGGATGCCGTCGACGAGATCACCCTCACGGGGGTGCGCGCCTTCGGTTATCACGGGGTGTACGCCGACGAGAAGCGCGACGGGCAGGAGTTCGTCGTGGACGTGCGGTTGCGTCTGCCTCTGCACATCGCGGCGGCGACCGACGACGTGCGCGACACCGTGCACTACGGGGAGCTCGCGGAACGCATCGTCGAGATCGTCGAGGGCGAGCCCGCCGACCTGCTCGAGACACTCGCGCAGCGCATCGCCGACGACGTCCTCGTCGACCCGCGCGTGGAGGAGGTGACGGTCACGGTGCACAAGCCGGCCGCCCCCATCACCGTGCCGTTCGGTGATGTCGCCGTGACCATTCGGCGCGGTCGCGAATGAGCGTGCGCTTGGCACACGGCATCGGTGACGCCCCGAGAGACGCCCCCGTGGAAGCGGTCGTCGCCCTCGGTGCGAATCTCGGTGACCGTGCCGAGACCCTGCACGCGGCCATCGCGGCGCTGCGTGCGCTGCCGCTCACGACCGCTGTGCGCGTGTCGGCACCGCTCGAGACGGTGGCGGTCACGTTGCAGGGAGAGGACGAGGACGCGCCCCGTTACCTCAACGCGGTCGCCCTCGTGACCACCCGGCTCGCGCCGCGCCCGCTACTGCGCGAGCTGCACCGCATCGAGGCCGAGCACGGACGCGTCCGTCGTGAGCGCTGGGGAGACCGGACCCTCGATCTCGACCTCATCGCCTACGCCGACGAACGCATCGACGACGACGACCTCACCGTGCCGCACCCGCGTGCCCACGAGCGCGCGTTCGTGCTCGAGCCGTGGGTGGAGGTGGATCCGAATGCCGTGATCCCGGGGCGCGGGCGCGTTCGGGATCTGTTGGACGGCCTCCGGGGAGGAGCACGATGAAGCGCACCGGCGCAGGCATCCTCGTCATCGCCGCGGTGATCGGCGCGGTGTGCGGGTTCATCCTCGACACCGTCCTCGCCGCGATGGGGCGACCGACGTTCTCTCCCGCCGCGAGCCTGCCCACGATCCTCGTCCTCCTGGGGGCGGTGATCGTCGCTCTGGCGGTGCCGATCGCCCGCGCGACCCGGGGTCGCGTCTCACGACGGATCGACCCGTTCCGCGCGTTGCGCGTCGCCATGCTGGCGAAGGCCTCGTCTCTCGTGGGTGCGGCGGCGACGGGCTTCGGAGGGGGTCTGTTGGCGTTCCTCCTCACCCGCCCGGTGACTCCGTCGGTAGGCTCGATGGGATCGATCATCGCGACGGTCGTGTGCGGAGTCGTCCTCGTCGTCGCGGGTCTCGTGGCCGAGCAGCTCTGCACCATCCGGAAGGACGACGATGACGAACAGCCCGGACTTCCCGGAGCGGACGCCGCTCCCCGCTGAGGGGGAAGCGGCTGCGCGGGAAGCGGTCGAGCGGGACGCGGCTCAGCCGGATGGGGCTGAGCGCGAAGACGCTGCGCAGGAGGTGGCTGAGCGTGAGGCGGTTCTGCGGGAACGGGCTGAGCCTGGGGCGGTTGCGCGGGAAGCGGTCGAGCGCCCCGAAGGGCTCGGCACCGGACCGGGTGCCGTCGCTCGCGATGCGGACGGGGTGAGCGCGTCTCGCGTTCTCGACGAGGGGACCTTCCCGCGCATCCTCGAGCCGCGCGGCGTCGGGCGTCTTCCGCTCGGCGACGGCACGTGGCACCAGTTGGCTCGCGCGTACGTGCGGGTGCAGCTCATCTCGCAGGGCGCGTTCCTCGTGGTCGTCCTCGCGGCCGCGTTCGCGCTGCAGTTCTTCCTGCACGTGCCCTGGCCGTGGATCCCCGCGGGGATCCTGTCGGTGATCACGATCGTCGGCCTCGTCATCACCCCGCGGCAGGCGCGATCGTTCGGCTATCAACTGCGGCGCGATGACCTCGTCTTCCGCCGGGGCATCCTCTGGCAGCGCGTCGTGGCGGTGCCCTACGGCCGGATGCAGCTCGTCGACATCACTCACGGACCCCTCGACCGAGGCTTCGGCATCGCGCAGCTCAAGCTCGTCACCGCTGCCGCCTCGACCGGCGTCACCATTCCCGGACTGACCCAGGCCGCTGCCGAGCAGCTGCGCGACACGCTCATCGCCGTCGCCGAGACACGTCGGACCGGCCTGTGACGGATCCCGCGCCGCAACCGGCTCCCCGCGGCGGCCGGATCGCGACCCGGTCGCCGATGAGCGACGGCGAGTGGCACCGCCTGCACCCGTTGACCCCGCTCCTGCGCGGAGGGCTTTTCCTGCTCGTGATGATCGGCGTCCTCGTCGCCAACCTGCGCGAGCGTCTGTTCGAGCTCTTCCTTCCGATGTTCACCGACCTTCCGCCGGGGGTGATGCCGCCGGACCCCGTCGACTTCCTCTTCGCGAACAACCTCCTGCTCATCGCCACGGGTGTCGTCGTGGTGGTGCTGCTGATCCTCCTGGGCGCCTTCCGCCTGTCGTGGCGGTTCCACACGCTGCGCATCGGCGACGACGTGGAAGTGCGCTCCGGCGTCCTCTTCCGCACCCACCGACGCGCGCCCCTCGACCGGGTGCAGGGCGTGAACCTCACCCGCCCGATGGTCGCGCGGCTCCTCGGGCTCGCGAAGCTCGAAGTGGTGGGCGCCGGGCTGGATGCCAACGTCAAGCTCGAGTACCTGTCGGCGAGGGACGCCGACGCCCTGCGCAGCGACATCCTGCGGCTCGCCTCGGGGCGTCGCCTCGCAGAGGCCGTGCCGGACGCCGGTCCGAGCACCGGACCGAACGCCGTCGCCGGGGGATCGTTCGCGCGGGCGACGGCTGCGGCCGTGGGTTCCGGCATCCATGGACTCGTCGAGGGAGAGGACTTCTCGGATGCCGAGCCCGAGAGCATCGTGCGGATCCCGCTCGGGCGGCTCGTGGCCTCTCGGGTGCTGAGCGGGTCGATGTTCTGGCTGCTCGGCCTCGTCGCGGCGATCGTCGTCGCGGCCTCGATCTCGACGGTGTGGCTGTTGTTCACGGTCGTCCCCACCTTCCTCGCCTATGGGGCGTACTACGTGCGGTCCATCGCACGCGGGCTGCGGTACTCGATCGCACCCACCGCGGACGGCGTGCGGGTGACATTCGGGCTCTTCACGACGATCAGCGAGGTCGTGCCCCCCGGACGCGTGCACGCGATCGAGGTGCGCCAACCGCTGCTGTGGCGGCCGTTCGGATGGTGGTCGGTCTCGATCAACCGCCTGTCGGGTCGCTCCTCCACCGATTCGTCTACAGACCAACTCGCTGCCGTCCTGCCGGTGGGCACGAGGGACGACGTCGAGCGTGTGCTGCGGATCCTTGCGCCCGCCCTTCCCGTCGACGGCTGGTCTCGGGTCATCCAGGACGGCATGCTGGGTCCCGCCGAGGACGACCCCTACGTCACGACCCCGCGCCGTGCCCGCCTCCTCCGCCCGCTGTCGTGGCGACGGAACGGCGCGCTGTTGACGTCTGACGCCTTGTTCCTCCGGCGCGGGTGGATCTGGCGATCGCTGTCGGTGTTCCCGCTGGCCCGACTGCAGTCGATCGGACTGCACCAGGGGCCCCTGGCGCGGGCGACACGCACCGGGCGGTTGGCGGCGCACGTGATCGCCGGGACGGTGCAGACCTCGGTGGGCGCGCTCGACCGCGACGCAGCCGTGACGTTGATGGAGGACACCGCCCGCGCGACCGTGGCCGCCGCGGCGGAGGACAGGACTCACAGGTGGGCAGGATGAGCGATATGCGTGACGGGCGACTGGGCGTCGGGATCATCGGAGCAGGACGCGTCGGTCCGGTGATCGGTGCGGCCCTGGCCGGGGCGGGGCACGCCCTCACGGGGATCACGTCGGGGTCCGACGACGACCGCGTGGATGCGATCCTGCCGGGACTACCGGTGCTGGCACCGGAGGAGGTCGTGCGACGCAGCGAGCTCGTCGTGGTGGCCGTGCCGCATGACCAGCTCGAGGGTCTCGTCGCGGGCCTCGCCGACCTCGGCGCCTGGCAACCGGGGCAGCTCGTGCTGCACACCGACCCGGCGTACGGCACCGGAGTCCTCGGACCTGCGGTGAAGTGCGGGGCCATCCCGCTCGCGATCCACCCCGCGATCACCTTCACGGGGGTCTCATCGCACGACCTGCACCAGCTCGCCCAGGCGTACGCGGCCGTGACGGCTCCGGCCCCCGTACTGCCGATCGCGCAGGCCCTCGCCGTCGAGCTCGGCTGCGAGCCCGTCGTCGTCGCCGAAGCGGACCGCCCGACGTATGCCGAGGCGATCGCGACGGCGACCGAGTTCTCGCGTTCGATCGTGCAGCAGTCCGCGGCGCTGCTGTCGAGCGTCGGGGTGGAGAACACCGGCGGATACCTCTCGGCTCTCGTGCGCTCGAGCGTCGACCAGGCGCTCGCCGAGGGCACTCGAGCCGGCGGGGACGGGCTGGGTCCGGACGCTACGATCGACGGATGATCCGCACCCTCGACGATCTGCGCGCCCGCCTGTCGGATGTGCGCAGCGCCGACCCCTCGGGACGCGCCGCGCGCGTCGCTCTCGTCTCGACGCTCGGCGCTCTGCACGAGGGGCACGTCGACCTGATCCGAGAGGCCCGTCGGCACGCGGACCTGGTGGTCGTGTCGACCTTCGTCAACCCGCTGCGGTTCCGAACCGCCGAGGAGACGGCCGCCTATCCGCGCTCGCCGGAGGCGGATGCCGACCTTCTCGCCGACCTGGGCGTCGACCTCGTCTTCGCGCCGACGGCGGCCGAGTTCCTGCCCGCGGGAACGGCCACCACGCGCGTCGCCGCCGGCGACCTCGGGTTCCGGTACGAGGGACGATCGCGACCGTTCTATTTCGACGGGGTGCTCACGGTCGAGGCGAAGCTCTTCCACCTCGTGCGTCCGGACGTGGCGGTCTACGGGGAGCGCGACCTGCAGCGGGTGTTCCTCGTTCAACGGATGATCCGCGATCTCGACTTCTCGATCGAGACGGTCGTCGTGCCCACCGTCCGCGCCGAAGACGGCCTGCCGATCTCGAGCCGTGTCGCCCTTCTCGAGGATGCCGATCGTCGCGCGGCGGCCAAGCTTCCTCGTGCGCTCGAAGCGGCAGCGTCGAACGCCGACCTGGGCGTGGACGCGTGCATCGCGGCGGCGCAGTCGTCGCTGATGGGCGAGCAGCGCATCGCCCTGGAGTACCTCACCGTCGTCGACCCGGCGACGTTCCTCCCTGTCGAGGAGGGACACTGCGGTCGGGCGCTGGCGCTGATCGCCGCCACCGTCGGCGGTCACCGCTTCATCGACAACGCCGAGATCTCGCTGCGCTGAACGACGCTCGCCGGGGCTGCTCGGCCACGGGGGTCCCGCGCCCGGCGAATACACTGGGGGAGACCCCGAGGAGCTTTCACGATGACCGACGCGCCCGCGAACGACGCCGCCGAACCCACCGAAGACGACGTCTTCGAGCAGAAGGCCGTCCGCCTCGGTAAGCGCGAACGGCTCCTCGCCGAGCGCACCGACGCCGCGGGCGGTCCGTACCCGGTCGTCGTTCCCGTGACGGACACGATTCCGGCACTGCGCGAGCGCTACGGCGACCTCGAGGCGGGGGCCGAGACCGGCGTCACCGCCGGCGTCGCGGGCCGCGTGGTGTTCAGCCGCAACACCGGCAAGCTCTGCTTCGCCTCGCTGCAGGCCGGTGACGGCAGTCGCATTCAGGCGATGGTGTCGCTCGCCGCGGTCGGCGAGGAATCGCTGCAGGCCTGGAAGGAACTGGTCGACCTCGGCGACCACGTCTTCGTCTCGGGAGAGGTCATCTCGAGCCGTCGGGGCGAGCTGTCGATCATGGTCGCGGAGTGGCGGATCGCCGCCAAGGCCGTCCTGCCGCTGCCGAACCTCCACAGCGAGCTCAGCGAAGAGAGCCGCGTGCGCAGCCGCTTCCTCGATCTCATCGTGCGCGACCGTGCACGAGAGACCGTCCTCGCCCGTGCCAAGGTCAACGCCAGCCTGCGCCGCACGTTCACCGAGCGTGATTTCGTCGAGGTCGAGACCCCGATGCTGCAGGTTCAGCACGGTGGGGCGAGTGCGCGTCCCTTCGTCACGCACTCGAACGCATTCGACGCCGAGCTGTACCTGCGTATCGCGCCGGAACTCTTCCTCAAGCGCGCCGTGGTGGGCGGCATCGACCGCGTGTACGAGATCAACCGCAACTTCCGCAACGAGGGTGCCGACTCCACGCACAGCCCCGAGTTCGCGATGCTCGAGGCCTACCAGGCCTACACCGACTACAACGGGATCGCCGATCTCACGCAGACGCTCATCCAGAACGCCGCCGTCGCGGTCGCCGGTTCGACGACGGTGACGTGGGCCGACGGCACCGAGTACGACCTCGGCGGCGAGTGGGACCGGATCTCGATGTACGACTCGCTGTCGGAGGCGTCGGGCCGCTCGATCACTCCGCAGACCCCGCTCGATGAACTCCGTGCCTTCGGCGCCGAGGCTGGTGTCGACGCCCCCGCGCACGAAACGCATGGCAAGTGGGTCGAAGAGCTCTGGGAGCACTTCGTGAAGAGCGGTCTGACCCGCCCGACGTTCGTCATGGACTTCCCCGTCGACACCAGCCCCCTTGTCCGCGAGCACCGGTCGATCCCCGGTGTCGTCGAGAAGTGGGATCTGTACGTTCGCGGCTTCGAGCTGGCGACCGGATACTCCGAGCTCGTCGACCCCGTCATTCAGCGCGAGCGCTTCGTCGAGCAGGCGACGCTCGCCGCGCGCGGCGACGTCGAAGCGATGTCGATCGACGAGGAGTTCCTGCGCGCTCTCGAGCACGGGATGCCCCCGACCGGCGGAATGGGAATGGGGATCGACCGCCTCCTCATGGCCATCACCGGGCTCGGCATCCGCGAGACGATCCTCTTCCCGCTCGTCAAGTGACGCGCGCCCGCGCTCAGCGCGGGACACGCTCGAACAACCATTCCGGGAGCCGGCCGCTGTCGGCCAGCGTCAGCACGATCGCTCCGAGCCCGTGCTCGGGGTCGATCTCGAGCGCCGACTGCGCGTAGAAAGCGGCGTGTGTTCCGCGCCCGGTGGCCCAGGCGAGCCAGGCGCAGGCCGCGAGCGGCCCCGGGCGCCGGGAGCGCGGCGTCGTCGCCGCAACCTGACGGCACCGCTCGAGCGCGATGAGGAGTCGATCGAGATCGGGCTGCGCGCCCTCGCCCCACATCGGGCGCGCGAGGTCTTCCGGGTAGCCCACTCCGTCCGGAAAACGCGTCTGCGCTTGGAACACGGCATCGCCGGCGGTGATGTCACCGACCCACTGCATGAGGGCGACGTCGCGGAGCATCGGTCTTTCGAGAGCGAAGGCCAGGCTCGCGAGCCGGTGGCGGCCGTCCGGGGCCGAGAGGGGGTCGAGAACGCTCTCGAACAGCGCGGGCGGATCACTCAGTTCGTCGAGGATCGCCTCCGCGGCTCGGCGGCGCGACACGCTCAGACGGTCCCGTCGACGCGGGATGTCGAGCAGGCGGTCGACGTCGTCGAGCGCGCGACCAAGGCGCTCCTTCTCGGCGAGGTCGACGGTGGGCAGGCTTGCGCCGGCGGCCTGGTCGTGGTGGGGCGACGCCTCGGGAAGCTCGGGCCCCGCGGCGCTGATCTCGTCGAGCCCGTGCTCACCGGCGATCGCGGGGTCGAGGTAGCTGCTCCACCCGTTCGCGCCCACGACCAGCGCGTCGACGAGGCGGAGTCCGCAGATGTGCGCACGTTCCCGGACGGCGTCGAGCAGCGCGCCGTGCGGCAGCGGATCCGAACCGACCACGGCGTCGTCGGTGTAGACGATCACCGTCACGGCATCCGCGAGGGGAACCTTGCACGCCATCCCGATGACCGTGGATGCGACGCGAGGGAGGTCGGGGCTGTCGTCGGCGGGGAGGTCGACGCGCAGAGCGGCGAGCGATCGCGATTTCGCGAAAGGGATGAGCACGAGGCTGCGCCGCGGGGTGCAGTGGAGCAGGTGCGGAACCAGGGCGAGCAGGGACAGGGGTGACGAGACGCGGATGACCGTGGACATGACGACGAGCGTCGTGGATCCGTGGATCGCGAAACGGCACGCGGCGGCGAAATGGGGACAGATCCTGCACATGGTCGAATGTGAAGGAGGAGTGCTGGGCCGGGACGGTGGGACCCCGGGTATCCTTGAGGGATGGACGACTCCTGGCTGCCGGTGTTGTGGGCGATTCTGCCGACCATCGTCGTGTCGGTGACGTTCTTCCTGATCCTGCGCGGGGCCATCCGCATGGATCGCACGGAGCGGAAGGCATACGCGCGCATCGAAGCGCAGGAGCGTGCGAAACGCGGTCTTCCTCCCGTCGCCGGCGACAGCGCGGCCCGCTAAACAGCGCCGCTGGCCGACGTCGGTCCCGTCGCGTGTCGGGGGTACTCACTACGCTGAGGGGACAACCCGCCCAGGAGGACCCGTGATCGACGCCACGTTCGAAGCGAGCTGGCTCGTCATCGCCTTCTTCGTCATCGACCTCGTGGTGCGTGTCGCCGCGATCATCGTCGTCCCGCGCAACCGTCGGCCCACCGCGGCGATGGCCTGGCTCCTCGCGATCTACTTCATCCCGTTCGTGGGCGTGTTCCTCTTCCTGCTCATCGGCAACCCCCGCTTGCCCCGCAAGCGTCGGCGCAAGCAGGCGGCGATCAACGAGTACATCCACGACACCAGCGCGTCGCTCGAGTTCGGAACCCTGCGCCCCAACGCCCCCGACTGGTTCCGCGCGCTGGTGCGGTTGAACCGCAACCTCGGTGCCATGCCCATCGCGGGAGACAACGCCGCGACCCTGATCTCCGACTACCAGCAGAGCCTCGATGCGATGGCCGACGCCATCCGCCAGGCGCGACGCTACGTGCACGTCGAGTTCTACATCCTGCAGTCGGACGAATCGACCGACAACTTCTTCCGCGCCCTCGAAGAGGCTGCTGAGCGCGGCGTGGTCGTCCGGGTGCTGCTGGATCACTGGGCCAACCGCGGCAAACCCTTCTACAAGAAGACCCTCCGACGACTCGATGCCATGGGGGCGCACTGGCACCTCATGCTGCCGGTGCAGCCGCTCCGCGGACGCTGGCAGCGACCCGATCTGCGCAACCACCGGAAGCTCCTCGTCATCGACGGCGACGTCGCCTACATGGGATCGCAGAACGTCACCGACTCCTCCTACAACCTTCGCAAGAACATCCGGCGCGGCCTGCACTGGGTCGACCTCATGGTGCGCGTGGAGGGGCCGGTGGTCGCCAGCATCAACGCCGTGTTCCTGTCCGACTGGTACAGCGAGACCGACGAGACCCTGCGCGACGAGATCGACCTGTTCAGCGTCACCACCGGCCCCGGCGAGCTCGATTGCCAGATCGTGCCGTCCGGACCGGGCTTCGATTTTCAGAACAACCTCAAGCTCTTCCTCGGACTGCTCTTCGCCGCACGCGAACGCATCATCATCGTCAGCCCGTACTTCGTTCCCGACGAGGCACTTCTCCTCGCGATCACCACCGCGTGCCAGCGCGGTGTGCACGTCGAACTGTTCGTCTCGGAAGAGGGCGACCAGGCGATGGTCTACCACGCTCAGCGCAGCTACTACGAGGCGCTCCTCCGGGCGGGTGTCGTCATCTGGATGTACCGCAAGCCGTTCATCCTGCACAGCAAGAGCGTGACGATCGACGACGAGGTCGCGGTCATCGGGTCGAGCAACATGGACATGCGCTCGTTCGGTCTGAACCTCGAGGTTTCGATGCTCGTCCGCGGGCAGGAGTTCGTCCGCGACATGCGCGCGGTCGAAGACGTCTATCGCGGTCTCAGCCGCGAGCTCACCATCGAAGAGTGGCGTCTGCAGCCGCTGCGGTCGACGATCCTCGACAACCTCGCTCGCCTCACGTCGGCGCTGCAGTAGACCAGGCTGCGGTTTTCGCCGCTGGCATCCAGGATTCTCGGCCACGATGGAGCGACGACAACTCGCCCCCGGAGGTCTCATGTCTCGTCGTCTTTCGCTCCTCGGGCTCCTCGGAGCCGGTCTGATCGTCGTGGGTGCCGCGACCGGATGCGCCACCGGCACCGCGTCCGCGCCGTCATCCTCGGGTTCATCCACCTCGACTCCGGATGCCACGGCCCCGGCCGAGTCGTCCGAGATCGGAGCCGCGTGGCTCAACGGGGGCCGCTCGCTCGCCCTCGTCACGTGGGGGAGCTCGTCGTGCGTCCCCCGGAGCACCGAGACCCCCACGATCGCCGACGGGGTCCTCACGGTGTCGCTCACCGCGTCGGAGGGCACCGCCTGCACCCGTGACATGGTTCCGCGGCCGACCCTGGTCTCTCTGCCGGGAGGGGTGGATCCCACGAAGGATCTCGAGATCGCGGTGAGCGGTGCCGCGACCGGAAAAGCGACGCTCGCGGGACTCGCGGCACCCGTCCAGGCTGAGGACTTCACGCCCAACGCCGGTTGGGTCGACGACTCGCTCGTGGCGATCATGACGTACGGGAGCTCCAGCTGCCCGCCGTCCGTCGAGACCGTGTCGGCCCAGGGCGACGCGATCGCGGTCGGCTTCGCGACGCCTCCGGCCGACCTCGTCTGTACGCTCGACATCGCTCCGCAGCTCAGCCTGGCCGACGTGACCGGCATCGGAGGGCCGGAGACCTCGAGCCTCGTGCTGTCGGGTGGGGGCGTGACGGCCGACGGCCCCGTACCGATCATCGGGAAGCGCTGACATCGTCGCGTTCGGCCCCCGCGAGGAATCGCGGGGGCCGATGTCATTCGCCCGGGCTTCCTCGCGAGGGGGAACAGCCGGACGGCTCAGTGCTCGATCACGAGCAGGTCGCCGACCTCGCAGTCCAGCGCGCGGCAGATGGCCGAGAGGGTCGAGTAGCGGATCGCCCGCGCGCGATCGTTCTTGAGCACCGAGAGGTTCACGATCGAGACGCCGACGATCTCGCTGAGGCGCGTGAGGGTCATGCCTCGCGACTCGAGGAGTTCGTCGAGTCGGCAGTGGATGCCGGTCGGTTCGTCGTCGGCTGCGGGGCTCATACGAGGCCCTCCGTGTCGCGCTGCAGGCGCGTGCCGTAGGTGAAGACGACGGACAGGGCGAGGACGCCCAGTCCGACCAGCATCCAGACCGGGTCGAAGGAGAACCCGATCACGAAGACCCCGCCCGCCGCCGGGTTGAGCTCGTCCGCGGCCATCATGCGACCCAGACCGCCGAGGCCCGCGGAGAGGATGCCGCCGATCAGCAGCGCGGCACCGGCGACCTGGGTGGCTGTGATGAGCGCGCGGTGGAATGGTCGACGCCACATCAGCAGGAGGAAGAAGAGGACGACAGCGCTGACGGTCAGCAGGGTCGTCAACGCGCTGAACGCCGCGCCGAGGACGAGAAGAGTGCGCGTCTGGCCGCCCAACCCCTCGGCGACGACGCGCGCCGAGTCGTACGTCGCGGAGACGATCGTCGCGCTGTCCGCGCCGGGGGTGAGGGGCACCGCGCTTTCGGTCAAGAGGCTGATCGCGCCGCTGCCTCCGGCGATGTCGATCGCCGCGCGGATCGCGGGGAGGGCGAGCGCGAAGCCCATCACCAGCCCCGCAGCGACGAACAGGATGACGGTGCCGCGTTCCATCCGGGCCGATACCCAGGACGGGCCAGTCATCACACGAGTCCTTCCGTGTCGCGTTGCAGGCGGTCGCCCACGGCGAAGACCGTTCCGGCGAGGCCGGCGACAAACGCGATCCCGAAGAGCGACGGCACGTCGATCAGCTGGATCGCGCCGCGATCGAAGGTGCGCTCCGAGAGCCACGCGATGGCGCCGTTCGCGACCATGTTCTGGAAGAACGGGACGCCGGCCACACCGACGAGTGTCACGATCCCGGCCGCAGAGACGAGGCCCGTGTTGCGGCGGCTGAAGATGCGACCGCGCAGGATGCTCGACGTGAGAAGGAGCAGCAGCGTCACCACGGCGACCACGACCGCGGCGAAGAGACCTTCCGCGATGAACAGTGCGGCGAGGGAGGCGGGCGGGAGAGCGGGGGCGGTGATGACGGCGCCGGTGAGCTCCACCGGAACCTCAGCGCCGTTCGGACCGATCGGGGCTTGCGCGACCGTGTCGAGGAACGGAGCGTGGACCCGCACATTCTGATTCGAAGCCGCGGCCGCGATGTTCACGACGCTGCGGACGACGGCCCAGATCGCGATGCCGATGCCGGCCACGACGAAGAACCAGAACGAGACGGTGTCGCCGCGAGAGAGGACCCGGGAGGTCGGACGGGGGGAGGCCATGACAACTCCTTATCGATGATCGTTGTTATCGGTTATCGATAAGTTAATGACTATCGATAGGTTCCGCAAGCCCTGCCCCGCTTCCGGTATGCCCACGGCGAACACGGGGCTCTGGCATCCGACCGCTGGTTACTCTCGATGTACGGCGCGCGGAGGCGTGCCTGTCAGCCCATTTCTGGAGGGACTGAGATGTTCGAGAGATTCACCGACCGTGCCCGTCGTGTGGTCGTCCTCGCCCAAGAAGAGGCGAAGATGCTCAACCACAACTACATCGGCACCGAGCACATCCTGCTCGGACTGATCCACGAGGGCGAGGGCGTCGCCGCGAAGGCGCTCGAGTCGCTCGGCATCTCGCTCGACGCCGTCCGCGAGCAGGTGCAGGACATCATCGGCCAGGGTCAGCAGCAGCCGACCGGCCACATCCCCTTCACACCGCGTGCGAAGAAGGTGCTCGAGCTGTCGCTGCGCGAAGCGCTGCAGCTCGGCCACAACTACATCGGCACCGAGCACATCCTCCTCGGCCTCATCCGCGAGGGCGAGGGTGTCGCAGCGCAAGTGCTCGTCAAGCTCGGCGCCGACCTGAACAAGGTTCGCCAGCAGGTCATCCAGCTGCTCTCGGGCTACCAGGGCAAGGAGCCCGCGGGTGTCGCCACCGGCGCCGGCGAGCAGCAGTCCTCGGGTGCGCAGGGCGGGTCGGCCGTGCTCGACCAGTTCGGTCGCAACCTCACGCAGGCGGCGCGCGACAACAAGCTCGACCCCGTCATCGGTCGCGAGAAGGAGATCGAGCGGGTCATGCAGATCCTCTCGCGCCGTTCCAAGAACAACCCCGTCCTCATCGGTGAGCCCGGTGTCGGAAAGACGGCCGTCGTCGAGGGCCTGGCCCAGGCGATCGTCAAGGGCGACGTCCCCGAGACGCTGAAGGACAAGCAGGTCTACTCGCTCGACCTCGGTTCGCTCATCGCCGGTTCCCGCTACCGCGGTGACTTCGAGGAGCGTCTGAAGAAGGTCACCAAGGAGATCCGCACGCGCGGCGACATCATCGTCTTCATCGACGAGATCCACACCCTCGTCGGTGCGGGAGCCGCCGAGGGCGCGATCGACGCGGCATCCATCCTCAAGCCTCTCCTCGCCCGCGGCGAGCTCCAGACGATCGGTGCCACCACGCTCGACGAGTACCGTAAGCACTTCGAGAAGGATGCCGCTCTCGAGCGCCGCTTCCAGCCGATCCAGGTCGCCGAGCCGAGCCTGCCCCACGCGATCAACATCCTGAAGGGGCTGCGCGATCGCTACGAGGCACACCACAAGGTGCAGATCACCGACGGCGCGATCGTCGCGGCGGCGAACCTCGCCGACCGCTACATCAGCGACCGGTTCCTGCCCGACAAGGCCATCGACCTGATCGACGAGGCCGGCGCCCGTCTGCGTCTGTCGATCCTGTCGTCGCCGCCCGAGCTGCGCGAGTTCGACGAGAAGATCGCGAAGGTGCGCGAGCAGAAGGAGCAGGCCTCCGAGGAGCAGGACTTCGAGAAGGCCGCGTCGCTCCGCGACGAGGAGAAGTCGCTCCTCGCCGAGCGTCTGCGTCTCGAGAAGCAGTGGCGCTCGGGCGACGTCGCCTCCCACGCGGTCGTCGATGAGGGCCTGATCGCCGAGGTTCTGGCCCAGGCGACCGGCATCCCCGTCTTCAAGCTCACCGAGGAGGAGTCCAGCCGCCTCATGTTCATGGAGAAGGCGTTGCACCAGCGCGTCATCGGCCAGGAAGAGGCGATCGCGGCTCTTTCGCGCACGATCCGTCGTCAGCGCGCGGGGCTCAAGGACCCGAAGCGCCCCTCCGGCTCGTTCATCTTCGCTGGCCCCACCGGTGTCGGAAAGACCGAGCTCGCCAAGGCGCTCGCCGAGTTCCTCTTCGACGACGAGGGCGCGCTGATCTCCCTCGACATGTCGGAGTTCGGAGAGAAGCACACCGTCTCGCGTCTGTTCGGTGCCCCTCCCGGATTCGTCGGCTTCGAAGAGGGCGGCCAGCTCACCGAGAAGGTGCGCCGCAAGCCGTTCTCGGTCGTGCTCTTCGACGAGATCGAGAAGGCCCACCCCGACATCTTCAACTCGCTGCTGCAGATCCTCGAAGAGGGTCGCCTGACCGACGGTCAGGGTCGTGTCATCGACTTCAAGAACACCGTGATCATCATGACGACCAACCTCGGCTCGTCGGCGATCGCCGGTGGTCCGGTCGGTTTCCAGGTCGAGGGCAGCGCGCAGACCTCATACGAGCGGATGAAGGGCAAGGTCGACGAAGAACTCAAGCGCCACTTCAAGCCCGAGTTCCTCAACCGCGTCGATGACGTCATCGTCTTCCCCCAGCTGAACAAGGAAGAGCTTCGTCAGATCGTCGGTCTGTTCGTCAAGCGCCTCGCCGACCGTCTGCTCGACCGCGACATGACGGTGGAGCTGTCGGACGACGCGAAGGACAAGCTCATCGAGATCGGCTTCGACCCGACGCTCGGTGCCCGTCCCCTTCGCCGCGCCATGCAGCGTGAGGTCGAGGACCGCCTCAGCGAGAAGATCCTGCACGGCGAGCTCGAGTCGGGCGACCACGTGAAGGTCGGCGTCGAGAACGGCCAGTTCACCTTCGACACCGCCCCGCGCGGCGAGAAGGTCGCGATCGGGGTCGGAACGGCCGGCGAGATCGCCGCCACCCCCGACACGCTCGCGGGCAGCTGACGCGTAACAGACAGGGACCCGGATGCCATGGCATCCGGGTCTCTTCTGCGTTGCGGCGTACGCTGGATGGATGACCTCATCCGCGCCGTTCGTCGTCCGCCCCGCCGGAACCGCCGACGTCCGCCGCATCCACGAACTCCTCGAGCCGTTCGTGCAGAAGCGCATCCTGCTCGGCAAAGACCTCGTGGTGCTCTACGGCTCGGTGCAGCAGTTCGTCGTCGCCGAGGCCGATGGCGTGGTCATCGGGTGCGGTGCTTTGCACGTGATGTGGGAAGACCTGGGTGAGATCCGCACCCTCATCGTGCACGACGAGTGGCTGCACCACGGCGTGGGCCGGGCGATCGTCGAAGAGCTGGAGCAGCGCGCGCGCGAGCTCGGCGTGAGCCGGCTGTTCTGCCTCACGTTCGAGGTCGACTTCTTCACGCGCCGCGGTTTCTCGCCGATCGGAGAGCAGGTCGTCGATCCCGACGTGTACTCGCAGCTCGTGCGCAGTCCCGACGAGGGCGTCGCCGAGTTCCTGGACCTCGCGCACGTGAAGCCCAACACACTGGGCAACACCCGCATGCTCAAGCACCTCTGAGCGTGCCGTGGGCTGAGCGCACAGCGAGGCCGAATACGCTGGAACGATGACCGATGCCCCCCGCAGGCGGCGGCAGTCCCCGGCGGTCTACCGTCGTCGCCGTCTCGCCGCCGCGCTCCTCGCGTTGATCGTGATCGGCCTCGTCGTGTGGCTCGTCGCGGCCCCGCCCTGGCGCTCCGCTCCCGCCTCCGACAGCGCTCCCGCCCCCGCCCCCACCGCTCCAGCCGCCGTGCCGACCCCGGCGGCCGACCCGACCACTCCGGCGGCCACCCCTGACCCGACCCCCAGCGCGAACGAATCCTCCGGGCCCGCGGAGTGCACGCCCGCCGACATCAAGGTCGAGGCGCTCTCCGACAAGAGTGAATACGGCCAGGGTGAGAACCCGCAGCTCTCCATTCGGCTGACGAACACCGGAGCCAGCCCTTGCGTCATGAACGTGGGCACCAGCGCGCAGTCGTTCACGGTGACCAGCGGCTCCGATGTGTGGTGGCGTTCGACGGACTGCCAGTCCGAGCCGAGCGACATGGAGGTCACCCTCGCCGCGGGGCAGACGGTCACCAGTTCGTCGCCCCTCACCTGGGATCGCACCCGTTCTTCCGTCGGCTCGTGCGAGAGCGAGCGTCCGTTCGCGCCCGGCGGCGGAGCGACGTACCACCTGAGCGTGTCGATCGGCGGCATCCCCTCCGCCGGGACGGCGTCGTTCATCCTGCAGTGATCTCGGCAGGCGCTGGTTTGGGGCACCGTTTTCCGTTTGGGGCGTGGAATACTCCGCCCCACACGGAATAACGCGCCCCAAACCAGGTGGGCCGACCCCGCGGGGCGAGCCGGGCCAGCAGGAGCGCGAGGAGAGAGGGGCGGATGCCATGGCATCCGCCCCTCTGCGGCTCCGTCAGGGGCGCTTCTCGCCGAAGACCTCACCCTCCATGGCGTCGTAGCCCTCCTTCTGCGGGTCGCCGTGTAGGCCACCCGAGAGGGCGTACTCCTCCTCGGGGGAGAGGACGAGGCGGTGCCGGCCGTAGATCGCGAAGGCGATGAAGATCACGGCGTAGACCACGATGATCGCGACGATCGCGAGCAGGTACGCCGGGTTCAGCAGAAGGCCGAAGAACACGACCGCGGCGATGATCGCCGCCGAGTAGGCCCCGAACAGCCCCCACGGGCTCTTGTAGGGGCGGACGGCGTTCGGGAACTTCTTGCGGAGCACGATGAACGAGACCATCTGCAGGAAGTACGCGAGCACCGCTCCCCACACCGCGATGTTCAGCACGATCGCGCCGGCGGGGCTGGCGTCGCCGCCGGCCGCCTGCACGATCACGAGGGCGAGGAAGCCCAGGACGGCGCCGAACACCAGCGCGACCCAGGGCGTCTTACGGGCGCCGGTGAGCGAGAGCCAGCGCGGGTAGTACCCGGCGCGCGAGAGCGAGTACATGTTGCGGCCGTAGGCGAACATGATGCCCATGAGGGATGCCAGCAGGCCGATCAGCGCGAGGAGCGACAGCAGGGCCGCCGCCTGATCCCCGACCATCGCGCGGAAGCCGTCGAGCAAGGGCTCGAGAGAGCCGCCGGTCTCTTCGGCCCCGAGGACGCCGGTGTTGAGGAACAGCACGATGAGGCCCGTGACGATCAGCGTGCCGCGCGCCCAGAGGCCGGCGCGGGGGATGTCGCGGGCGGGGTTGTGCGACTCCTCCGCGGCGAGGGGGAGTTCCTCGATGCCGAGGAAGAACCACATCGCGAACGGGAGGGCGAGCAGGATCGATCCGACGCCGAAGGGGAGGAACTCGGTGTTGCCGTCGGTCGGGGCGATGTTCCAGAGGGAGCCCCAGTCGAAGGCGCCGCTCGCGAGCGACATCACGCCGAAGACGACGATGATGCCGATCGAGATGATCGAGACGACGATCGCGAAGCCGAACGAGATGTTGGCACCCGCGGCGTTCAGGGCGATGAAGAGCGCGTAGAGGATGATCCACCAGACGAACGCCGGCAGGCTCACCCCGGTCAGCAGTTCGAGGGCGGAGTCGGCGTACTGGCCCGAGAAGTAGACGACGACAGCGGTGGTCGCGACGTACTCGATCGTCTCGGCGAGGCCCGTCGCGAGGCCTCCCCACGGCCCCATCGCCGAGCGCGCGAACGAGTAGGCGCCGCCCGTGTGCGGCATCGCGGCCGCCATCTCGCCGATCGAGAAGGTCAGGCCGTAGTACATGATCACGAGGATCACGAAGGCGATGAGCATGCCGCCGAAGCCGGCGAAGCCGATGCCGAAGTTCCAGCCCGAGAAGTCGCCGGAGATGACGGCGGCGACGGCGAGGCCCCAGAGGCCCCACACGCCGGCCGAACGTTTGAGGGTGCGTTTCTCGAAGTACGAGGAATCCGTTGCCGTATAGGTGGCTCCGGCGACCTTTTTGCGGGAACTGCTCGAGGTGGACATGTGACCTCCAGAAGGATGCGGGCAGGCGGCGGGCTCGCCTTGCGGGAAATCATGGCCTTCTATTGGTCGACCTGTCTACCTTTGGCGTGTAAGTTCCTCGTTACGTCCTCCGCACGCGAGGACGACGAGCACGCGAGAGGGAAACCATGGCGGGCAATCTCACCACCGCAGAATTGGATGCCGCGATCGACAGCGGCGAGATCGACACGGTCATCGTGGCGTTCCCCGACGCGCAGGGTCGCCTCGTCGGCAAGCGGGTCGCCGCGCGGTTCTGGCGCGACGAGGTGCTGCCGCACGGAGCGGAGGCCTGCAACTACCTGCTCTCGGTCGACGTCGACCTCAACACCGTCGACGGATACGCGATGTCGAGCTGGGACAAGGGCTACGGCGACATGCTGCTGGTCCCGGATCTCGAGACGCTCCGCCGTGTCCCCTGGCAGCCCGGGACCGCCCTGGTCATGGCCGACCTCGCCTGGGAGGACCGCGAGCACGTCGCGCAGTCGCCGCGTGGCATCCTGAACGCCCAGCGCGCTCGGCTGGCCGAGCGGGGACTGACCGCCTACGCGGGCACCGAGCTCGAGTTCATCGTCTTCGACGACTCGTTCCGGGAGGCGTGGGCGAAGGGCTACACGGGGCTCCGGGCCTCGACCGACTACAACGTCGACTACAACCTGCTCGCCACCACCCGGCTCGAGCCCCTCCTGCGCGACATCCGCGTCGGGATGGACGGCGCGGGCATGTACTGCGAGGGCGTGAAGGGCGAGTGCAACTTCGGTCAGCAGGAGATCGCGTTCCGCTACGCCGAAGCCCTCGAGACGGCCGACAATCACACGATCTACAAGAACGGCGCGAAAGAGATCGCCGACCGGCACGGCAAGTCGCTGACGTTCATGGCGAAGTTCAACGAGCGCGAGGGCAACAGCTGCCACATCCACCTCTCCGTCCGCGGTGACGACGGCACCGCCGTCATGGCGGGCGACGGGGAGCACGGCTTCAGCCCCCTCATGGAGCACTGGATCGCCGGCATCCTGGCCACCCTCCGCGAGTTCACGCTGCTGTACGCCCCCACGATCAACTCGTACAAGCGGTTCGCCCTCGGCTCGTTCGCGCCGACCGGCATCGCGTGGGGCGTCGACAACCGCACCTGCGCGCTGCGCGTCGTGGGGCATGGCTCGTCGCTGCGCGTCGAGAACCGTGTGCCGGGCGGGGACGTCAACCCGTACCTCGCGATCTCGGCGATCATCGCCGGGGGACTGTACGGCATCGAGAACGAGCTCCCGCTGCCCGCTCCGCTGACGGGCAACGCCTACACCTCCGGTGTCGACACGCTGCCGACGACTCTGCGCGAGGCTGCGCGGCTCTTCTCGGGGTCGACCATCGCTCGTGCCGCTTTCGGTGACGAGGTCGTCGAGCACTATCTCAACCAGGCGCGCATCGAGGTCGAAGCCTTCGACGCCGCCGTGACCGACTGGGAGCGCGTGCGTGGTTTCGAACGTCTCTGATCCGGCCCTGACCCCCGTCGTCGGGCTCACGACCTATCTGGAGCGCGCGAAGCAGGGCGTGTGGGACGTGCGCGCGGCGTTCCTTCCGCAGCAGTACTTCGACTCCGTCACCGCCTCGGGTGCCACCGCCGTGCTCCTGCCGCCGCAACCGCGTCCCGAGCAGGCCACCGCCGCGGTGCTCGACGGCCTCGACGGGCTGATCCTCACGGGCGGGCTCGATGTGCAGCCCGAGCTCTACGGCGCCGAGCGCCACCCGCTGACCGACCCCGCGCGCGCCGACCGCGACGCATGGGAGCTCGCGCTCCTCGCCGGGGCGCGGGAGCGCGGCATCCCGGTCTTCGGGATCTGCCGGGGTCTTCAGCTGATCAACGTCGCCCTCGGGGGCACCCTGCACCAGCACCTGCCC
This sequence comes from Microbacterium sp. SORGH_AS_0969, assembly GCF_030818255.1. Classification (NCBI taxonomy): domain Bacteria; kingdom Bacillati; phylum Actinomycetota; class Actinomycetes; order Micrococcales; family Microbacteriaceae; genus Microbacterium; species Microbacterium sp. SORGH_AS_0969. Next base: position 756,377 of record NZ_JAUTAG010000001.1, on the reverse strand, counting down.
GAAGCCCTCGGCACCGAGCGTTACCGGATCGGCGGGGGCGTCTTCGCCGAGAACACGGTCGAGGTGGATGGCGGAACCCGGCTCGCCGGCCTCGTCGGGGCCGGCCCGCTCACGGTCCACAGCTACCACCACCAGGGCGTCGACCGCGTCGGTGAGGGACTCCACGTGACCGCGCGGACCGACGACGGGCTCGTGCAGGCCGTCGAGATGCCGGGCGACGACTACCTCGTCGCCGTGCAGTGGCATCCGGAGGAGAACGCCGAGGACCGGCGGCTGTTCCTCGGGCTCGTCGCGGCCGCGGCACGCTACCGGGCCTCGCGTTTCGAGGGCGCGAACGCCGTCGGCGGCTCGCCCGCCTCCACCTCCGAGCACCAGGGAGTCCCCGCATGAGCACCTTCACCGTCATCGACCCCTCGACCGGGTCGCCGATCACCACGCTCGAGCGCGCCGAGATCGATCAGGTGGATGCCGCCGTCGCCGACGCCGTGCGCGCGCAGCGCGCGTGGGCGGCGCTCGCCCCCGTCGCCCGCGCCGACGCTCTGCGGTCGTTCGCACGGGTCGTCGAGGCGCACGTTGAAGAGCTCGCGGCGCTGGAGGTGCGCAACTCCGGCCACCCGATCGGGTCGGCGCGGTGGGAGGCGCAGCACGTCGCCCAGGTGCTCAACTACTACGCGGGCGCACCGGAACGCCTGATCGGATCGCAGATCCCGGTCGCCGGCGGGCTCGACGTGACGTACCACGAGCCGTACGGCGTGGTCGGGATCATCGTGCCGTGGAACTTCCCCATGACCATCGCCGCGTGGGGCTTCGCCCCCGCGCTCGCCGCGGGCAACGCCGTGGTGCTGAAGCCCGCCGAGCTGACGCCGCTCACCGCGATCCGCCTCGGCGAACTCGCTCTCGAAGCGGGCCTGCCCGAGGGTCTCTTCCAGGTCGTGGTCGGCTCGGGTTCGGTCGTCGGCCAGCGGTTCGTGTCGCACCCCGACGTGCACAAGGTCGTTTTCACGGGGTCCACCGAGGTGGGCACCGAGGTCGCCGCGGGGTGCGCGCGGATGCTCAAGCCCGTGACCCTCGAACTCGGAGGGAAGAGCGCCAACATCGTCTTCGCGGATGCCGACCTCGAGAAGGCCGCGGCCGGCGTACCCGGCTCGGTGTTCGACAACGCCGGGCAGGACTGCTGCGCCCGCAGCCGACTGCTGGTGCAGCGGAGCGTCTACGACCGGTTCCTCGAGATGCTCGAGCCCGCCGTCGCCGCGTGGAAGGTCGGCGACCCGACGCGCGAAGACACGCAGATGGGGCCGCTGATCTCGGCATCCCACCGCTCCACCGTCCAGGGCTTCCTCGACGGGGTCGACGTGGCGTTCCGCGGATCCGCGCCGGAGGGCGACGGCTTCTGGTTCGCCCCCGCGGTCGTGCTCGCCCAGCCCGGCGACCGCATCGCGCGCGACGAGGTCTTCGGGCCCGTGCTCGCCGTGATGCCCTTCGACGACGAAGCGGATGCCATCCGCCTGGCGAACGACACCGCCTATGGTCTCGCGGGGTCCATCTGGACCGAGAGCCTGGGGCGTGGCATCCGGGTCTCCCGCGGGGTGCGCAGCGGCGTGCTGTCGGTGAACTCGCACTCGTCGGTGCGGTACGCGACGCCCTTCGGCGGCATGAAGGCCTCCGGTCTCGGCCGGGAGCTCGGACCGGATGCCGCCGAGCACTTCACCGAGGTGAAGAACGTGTTCTACGCCACCGAGTGACCCCTCATCCCTCTCCACCCCCACGCCTAAGGAACCACAGCTCATGACCATCGATCTCACCCAGCGCCTCGGCGACCGCGTCGCCATCGTCACCGGCGGTGCCAGCGGCATCGGCCTCGCCACCGCCCGTCGGTTCGCCGCCGAGGGCGCCCGCGTCGTGATCGCCGACCTCGACGAGACCACCGGTACCGCCGCGGCCGAGGAGGTCGGCGGGGTGTTCCGGCAGGTGAACGTCGCCGACGAGGCATCCGTCGACGCTCTCTTCGACGGCGTCGCCGCCGACCTCGGCAGCGTCGACATCGCGTTCAACAACGCCGGTATCTCGCCCGCCGACGACGACTCGATCGAGACCACAGAACTGCCCGCGTGGGACCGTGTGCAGGACGTGAACCTCAAGAGCGTGTATCTCTGCTCGCGCGCGGCGCTGCGACACATGGTGCCGGCCGGCAAGGGGTCGATCATCAACACGGCCTCGTTCGTCGCACTGCTGGGATCGGCGACCTCGCAGATCTCGTACACCGCCTCGAAGGGCGGCGTGCTCGCGATGACGCGCGAGCTGGGTGTGCAGTTCGCCCGCCAGGGGATCCGCGTGAACGCGCTGTGCCCGGGGCCGGTGAACACGCCCCTGCTCCAGGAGCTGTTCGCCAAAGACCCCGAGCGTGCGCAGCGTCGCCTCGTGCACGTGCCGATGGGCCGGTTCGCGGAACCGGAGGAGATGGCGGCGGCGGTGGCGTTCCTGGCATCCGATGACGCGTCGTTCATCACCGCGACGGCCTTCGTCGTCGACGGGGGCATCACCAACGCCTACGTCACGCCGCTCTGAGTCGTCGACCGTGACAGGCTGAGACGGTGACCGACGCTCCGCTCGACGACCTGCGCCGGGCCGTCTACCGGCCCGTGCGCAGCGGGAACGCGCTCGAGGACACGACGGCGCGCATCGTGCAGACGGTGCGTCTGGGTCTCGTCGCACCGGGGGAGTCGCTGCCCGCGGAGCGTGAGCTCGCCGCGCTCTACGGCGTCAGCCGCGACACCGTGCGGGAGGCCCTCCGGGAGTTGTCCGACGCGGGGTGGCTCGAGACGCGGCGCGGTCGGTACGGCGGGACGTTCGTCGTCGATCCGGTACCGCGGCCCTCGGGACCGGCGGAGGTGTCCGCGGCAGAGCTCGACGACGTCGTGGCGCTGCGTGGCGTCCTCGAGCCAGGGGCCGTGTGGGCCGCGGCGGCGCGCTCGCTGTCGGCGGACGAGCGCGACGTGCTCTGGGCGCGGCACGAAGCGGCCGCGCGGGCCGAGGGGGCGGACTACCGCCGACTCGACACGCTCCTGCACCTGACGATCGCGGAGGTCGCCGGCATCCCGTCTCTCGTTCCCCTCGTCGCGGACAATCGCGCGAAGATCAACGCCTGGCTCGACACGTTTCCGCTCCTGCCGCGCAACATCGACCATTCCACCTCGCAGCATGCCGCGATCGTGTCGGCGATCCTCGCCGGGAGACCGGATGCCGCCCACGCGGCGATGCGCGACCACCTGGCTGGCTCGGAAGCACTGCTGCGAGGGTTCTTGGCGTAGCGACCGCGGGGGGCCGGTGCTGGGGTGCTGGGGCGGGCGCGGGGCGAGGGGAGGAGTTGGGACGGAGGGAGGATGCGCGCGGCGAGGGGAGGAGTTGGGACGGAGGGAGGATGCGCGCGGCGTTCGGGTCCTCCGGTCGCCGCATCTCCTCCGCTGGGCACGGTATGCCGCGGGCGTAGGACGCCCGGTGTGAACTCCGGGGGCTGATGCGCACCGGCGGGGTAAGGGGCCGGTGGGGCGAGGGGAGGAGTTGGGACGGAGGGAGGATGCGCGCGGCGTTCGGGTCCTCCGGTCGCCGCATCTCCTCCGTTGGGCATGGGAGCGGGCCCGCGGATAGGCTCGGAGGATGGCCGCGGGCAAGAAACGCAAGGGGAAGAAGGTCGATGTGGAGTTCAAGAACACCGCCCTGACCGACGCGCTTCAGACGCAGGACATGGCCGCGATCGCCTTCGCCCTGCGGCACGGCCCGACCGTCGTCCCGCTGATGAGGGCCGGCGACGCCGACAACCCGCTCGACATGGGCGAAGTGTGGACCTACCGCGACCCGAACACCGGCCAGGTCGCGCTGCTGCTGTTCAGCGACGCGGCACACAAGCCCGCGACCCTGCCGCCGCACGTCGCCCTGCAGCCGCCGCAGTGGCTGCGGACCTTTCTCGGCATGCACGAGGAGGAGCTCACGACGGTGTTCATCGACATCGCGGGTCCGCACCCCATCCAGGCCAGCCCCGCCGATCTGATCGCGGCGCTCGACGCTTGAGCGTCGCCCGGGGTTTCTCCCGGTCGAGTGTCCAAAACACCCGGAGCCCGCGGAAAATCGTCCGGGTGTTGTGGACACTCAACCGGGCGACCCGTCCGCGAGCAAAGTTCGGCGCCGCGGGCGAGTGACGCGTGCGCGAACGGCCGCGCGTGCCGGGCTCCGGAAATGCGGGGGAGAACGTGGGCCGCACGGAGGACGTTGCGCAGCAGGGGCCGCGAGGCTCCGGAGCGCGGGACGTGGGTGCACTGGGCCGCGGGGCTCCGGGGTGCGGGACGCGCGCGCGATAGCTCGCGGGTGAAATACGCGAGTCGCGCGGGTGATACGAGAGTGACAGACTCGGGGCATGGAGTACGTGATCACCGCGGCCGTGTGCGCCGCTGGACTCGTCATCCCCGTGGTGCTCGGCATGACGTCGCCGCACCGTCGCCGCCGGTCCGCTCCTCCCGGGCGCTGACCCGCGCTCTACCGAGGCGCCTCGAGGCCGGAGCGGCGGTCGACCGTATCGAGTGCGCGGAGTCAGAAGCCGGGTTCGCTGTCGTCGCGGGGCATGCCGCGCACCTGCAGCTCGTTGAGGGCCTGCGCGAGCTTGCGCGAGGAGGCGTCGAGCACGGTGTGATACCCGAGACGCTTCGCCTCGGACGCGCGTTGCGCGGCCTGCGTCACGTTGCGGATCTCGCCCGTCAGCGTCAGCTCGCCGATCGCCGCGAGGCGCTTCGACATCTTGCGGTTCTTCACGGCATTCGCCACGGCGATCGCGATCGCGAGGTCGGCCGCGGGCTCCACGAGTCGGACGCCGCCCACGGTGGAGACGTAGACGTCGCGGTCGGACAGCGTGAGGCCCATCCGGCTCTCGAGCACCGCCAGGACCATCGCGACGCGGGACGAATCGACGCCGTTCACGATGCGCCGCGGATTCGGCGCCGTCTGCCGCACGGCGAGGGCCTGGATCTCGACGGGCAGCGCGCGTCGGCCCTCCATCGCGATCGTCACGCACGTACCGGGTTCGGGTTCGCCGTGCCCGAGGAAGAGCGCGCTCGGATCGGCGACCTCAGCGATGCCGGTGCCGGTCATGTCGAAGCAGCCGACCTCGTCCGTCGGTCCGAAGCGGTTCTTGAGTGCACGCACGAAGCGCAGCGACGTCTGCCGGTCGCCCTCGAAGTGGCAGACGACGTCGACGAGGTGCTCGAGGATGCGGGGACCTGCGATCGACCCGTCTTTGGTCACGTGGCCGACCAGGATGATCGGCAGTCCGCGCTCCTTCGCGACACGGATGAGGGCGGATGCCACCTCCCGCACCTGCGCGGGCTGGCCCGCCGCTCCATCGCTGTGGGCCGAGGAGATCGTCTGCACCGAGTCGACGATCAGCAGGCCGGGCTCGACCTGGTCGACGTGGCCGAGGATCGTGGCCAGGTCGGTCTCGGAGGCCAGGAACAACTCGTCGTGGAGCGCGCCCGTGCGCTCGGCGCGCAGGCGCACCTGGGCGGCCGACTCTTCGCCGCTCGCGTACAGCACGCGACGCCCGGCGTGCGCGCTCTTCGCCGCGACCTCGAGCAGCAGCGTCGACTTGCCGACGCCGGGCTCGCCGCTGAGCAGGATGGCCGCCCCGGGGACGATGCCCCCGCCCAGCACGCGGTCGAACTCGCCCACTCCGCTCGTGCGACGCGGGGCGTCTTGCGTGTCGATCTCGGTGATGCGCCGCGCCGCTCGCGCGGCACCCGGCGCCACCGGGACGATCGAGCGCACGATCCCCGTCTGCTCGGCGGCCTCGACGACCGTGCCCCAGGACTGGCACTCGCCGCAGCGGCCGACCCACTTCAGCGTCGTCCATCCGCACTCGGTGCACCGGTACGGAGCAGGGGCGGTAGCGGGACGTCGGGATGCCATGTGCCCAGGCTACGCGGGGCCTCCGACATCGATCCGTCGGGGCACGGCATCCGGGATCAGGGGAGAGGGGTGCCGAACTTCAGGGCCGTCTCTTCGAACCGTGCGGCGAGGCGGGGCCACCGGTCCTCGGCGCCGAAGCGGTCGCGGGCCGCCACGAACTGTGCGCGGGCGTCGTCGGTGCGACCGGTCGCGCAGAACCAGGCGAAGAGGTCGTCATCGAGGACGTACCCGTTGTCGAGAAGAGCGCGCGCGAGAGATGGCGCGTCGGTGATCGCGTCGAGGTGCGCCACCACCTGCTCGATCGCCGCCGGGAGCGCGGTGCCGAGGGCATCGGCATCCCGCTCCACGTCGACACGATCGCTCGGCCAGTCGCTGATGGCCTCGAACCGTGTCGAGTACTGCGCTGTCGCGCGGGTGAGGTCATCGGGGACGGAACGTCCGATCGCGCGGTCGAGCTCCGCCACGTATGCCGACGCGTTGACGTAGAACCGCACGCCGGTGGCGGTGTTGCCGTGGCTGCGCTGGACGTCGACCGTGTGCGCGACACCGTCGCCGACGCGCGTCCAGACGTACCTCTTCTTGCGGAAGCCGTGTGTCTTGAGCACCCCGCCGATCGCGGCGACGGCCTCGGTGAAGCGTTCTTCGATCTCGCTCATGACGGAGATCGTATCGGCGTGCCTCAGTCGCGCAGCGAGTCGGCGACGGTCGTCAGCGCGTCGGCGGAGCGGCGCAGAAGCGCCAGCTCCGGGTCGGAGAACGGGGTGCCCGTCAGGGGGACGGCGCCCTTCGCGCTGACGATCGAGGGGACCGACAGGGCCATGCCGCTGATGCCGTGGAAGTCCTCGAGGACGGTGCTGACGGGCAGGATCGCGTGCTCGTCGCGCAGGATCGCCTCGACGATGCGGGCGCTCGAGAGTCCGATCGCGTAGTTCGTAGCGCCCTTGCCCTGGATGACCTTGTAGGCGGCGTCGCGGACGTCGACGGCGATGGCATCCAATTCGTCCTTCGTGAAGCGCCCGCCGTCGGGGAGGTCGAACTCGGTGATCGGGATCGATCCGATCGTCGCCGTGGACCAGAGCGGGAACTCGGTGTCGCCGTGCTCGCCGACGATCCAGGCGTGCACGCTCGAGGTGGCGACGCCCGCGCGCTGCGCGAGCTTCCAGCGCAGGCGCGAGGTGTCGAGGACGGTGCCGGACGCGAAGATGCGGCGGGTCGGAAGGTCGGTCGCCTCCTGTGCGAGAACGGTCAGGACGTCGCACGGGTTCGTGACGATCACGTAGACGGCGTTCGGAGCGACCTCGAGCAGCTTCGGCATCATGTCGCGGATGATGCGGGCATTCGTCGCGGCGAGCTCGGTGCGCGTCTGTCCGGGATTCTGCTTCGCACCCGCGGTGATGACGACGACGTGCGAGCCCTCGGCCACAGATACGTCGCTACCGCCCACGATGTCGCTCGAACCGGTGAACTGCGTGCCGTGGGCGAGGTCGAGCACCTCGGCCTCGACCTTCGCCTCGGCGATGTCGTACAGCGCCACGTGCCGTGCCGACCCCCGGATGAGAGCGGCGTACGCGACGCTCGCTCCCACGCTTCCCGCGCCCACGACCGTCAGCTTGGAGTTCTCGATCACGCTCATGACTCGATCCTGGCAGCGGGGTGGGACCGGTGCCAGGGCGGTCGTTCGACGGTGGATGAACGGATGCCATCGGGGTCGGGGTGCCGGTCGGTTCGGGTCTGTGGGGTTGGCGCGACGGGTGGGGCGGGCCGAACTCCTGAGTTTCCGTACGGATCGACTCCTAGGAGGGTCTCGGGGGCTCGCGGGGGCGATTTCTCAGGAGTTTCGCCCGCGCCGGGGGCGGAGCGATGGCCGGATTCGCGGCATCCGCTCATCTGTCGTAAGCTGGTCGGCGGTGACGTGTCCGAGCGGCCGAAGGTGCAACTCTCGAAAAGTTGTGTAGGGTAACCCCCTACCGTGGGTTCAAATCCCACCGTCACCGCCACCACGAAGGCCCCGACTCACGCGGAATCACGCGGCAGGCGGGGCCTTCGTCATTTCTTTCACGCCGCGGAGTCGGGTACGCCGGTCGTGATCCCGGGGCGCGCGGTCAAGCCGGAATCGCGGGCTTCCGCTATGTTCGCCTCGCAGCATCGCGGGATGCAGGCAGCGTAGGGGGACAGCGTGGGGTGGTTCGGAAAGCGACCGAAAGCCGCGCAGCCTGTGGATCGCGTGGAATGGGTCGTCGCGACGGCCCGACAGGCTTTCGCGCAACGCGGCGTGGAGAGCACGATCGAGCACGGACCCGCGCCCGAGGATGTCACGCTGTCCGCTGACGGTCGTCGATTCCCGCTCCACAACTTGCTCGTCAAGACCGACGGCCTGACTCGGTCGGAGGCGGAGAAGGTCATCGATGACCACGTTCGGTCGTTGGCTCAGGAGCCGTCGATCCTCGAACCGACGCGCGATGAGTTGCGCTCGATGATCCGCACACGACTGATCTCGAATCGGAACGTGCGTCCCGATGAGCCCTCGTTCGACTACGCTCGCCCGTTCGCCGACGGGGTCGTGGTGGCGCTTTGCCTGGACCTGCCCGAGACCGTGCAGACCATCAGCGACGCCGGAATCGCGGAAGCCGGGTGGGATCTCGACGAGCTCTACCGGTGGGGGCAGGAGAATACGGACCGGGAATCCGTGGACGAGCACGACGTTCTTGAGACGGGCATCCACGTCCTCACCGGCGAATCGTTCTTCGTGGCATCGAAAGCGATCAATCTCGCCCGGGCCGTGCCTGTGACTGAGTTCGGCACCGTATTCGCGATCCCGCATCGCCACTTGCTTCTCGCGCTGCCGCTTTCACGACGGGAGCCCCTGGACGGTGTGCGCCACCTGGCCATGATCACACAACGCATCGTCCGGGACCCGCTCCCCGGGGGACTGATCTCGGGCGATCTCTTCCTCACGAGACACGGTCTTGTGAGCCGGGTGTCGGAGACGGACGCCGAGAGCAACGTCGCCATACTCGTGGATGACCTCTTCCAACAGGCGTTGGAAGAGGTCATCGAGAGGGACGCCACGAAGAGCGACGGGGACGAGGTGCTCCGGTCCTGACGCGGGATGGCGTGATCGCGCAGACGAGGGGGCGGCTCAAAGCCCGTCGACGAACTCCCGCACCGCCGTCGCGACGCCCGGGGCGGCGCGGTAGGTGTGCTCGCCCGCGGGGAAGACGCCCTCGCGCACCTCGCGCGCGTACGTCTCGACACCCTCGACCATCGCGTCGCCGAGAGCGGCGTAGCGCTTGACGAAGACGGGGGCGCGGCCTTCGGTGATGCCGAGCAGGTCGTGCTGGACGAGCACCTGTCCGTCGGCCTCGCCCGCGCCGATGCCGATGACGGGGATGCGCAGTGCCCGGCGGATTTCGGTGACGACATCGGCGGGAACCGCCTCGATCACGATCGCGAAAGCTCCGGCATCCTGCACCGCGAGGGCATCACGGGCCACCCGGATCGCGTCGTCGTCGGTACGCCCCTGCGCTCGGAGGCCGCCGAGCGCCGTCGCGGTCTGCGGTGTCAGGCCCACATGGCCGACGACCGGGATGCCGGCCTCGACGATCGCTCGAAGCCGGGACAGGCGGGCCGCGTTCGCGCCCTCGATCTTGACCGCGTCGGCGCCGGCCTCGTGGACGAAGCGGACCGACGTCGCGACGGCCTGCTCGTCGCTCAGCTCGGTCGTTCCGAACGGCAGATCGCACACCACGAGCGGGGTCTGCACCGCGCGACGAACGGCTTTCGAGAGCGTCAGCATCTCGTCGAGGGTCACCGAGGTGGTGTCGGGGTGTCCGAGCACCACCTGTGCTCCGGAGTCGCCGACGAGCACGATGTCGACGCCCGCGCGCTCGGCGACGCGGCCCGACGGGAAGTCGTACGCCGTCACCATGACGATCGGCGTGCCGGCTTCGGCGAGCTCGCGGAGGCGGCGGAGCGTGACCCGGGGGCGCGTCACGACGGACTCCCGGTCACCGGGATGAGATCGTCCACGCCGAGGACCACGTTGTCGATGAGCCGCACCTCACCCACCCGAACGGCGAGCGCGAGCAGCGTCGGGGTCTCGGCCGTCGTGATCGGCTCGAGACTGTCCGCGTCGACCGCCTCGACGTACTCGGGGTCGAGTCCCGCCCCGCCCAGTTCGTCGCGCACGACGGTCGTGAGGCGGTGAGGATCGCGGATGCCGGAGGCGAAGGCATCCTGTGCCGCTCGAAGCGCGCGCGGGATGACGGCCGCGACATCGCGCTCCTCGGCCGAGAGTCGGGTGTTGCGGCTGGAACGCGCGAGACCGTCGTCGTCGCGCGAGGTCGGGCGCGCCACGATCTCGACGGGGATGCCGAGATCGCTCACCATGCGGCGCACGACGACGACCTGCTGCGCGTCCTTGGCGCCGAAGTACGCGCGGTCGGGCTGGACCGCGAGGAGGAGCTTGGCGACGACCGTGGCGACTCCGTCGAAGTGGGAGCGGCCGCGGACAGCGCCCTCCAACGTTCCCGTGATCGCTCCGGCGACCGAGACGCTCGTCGCGAAGCCCGCGGGGTACATCTCGGCGGGCGAGGGGGCGAACACGAGGTCGGTGCCGGCTTCGGCGGCCAGCTCGACGTCGGCTTCTTCGGTGCGCGGGTAGGCGGCGAGGTCGGCGGCCTCGCCGAACTGCGTCGGGTTCACGAAGATCGACAGGACCACGGTGGCGTTCTCGGACCGCGCGGTGCGAAGGAGCGAGAGGTGACCCTCGTGCAGGGCGCCCATAGTCGGAACGAACCCGATCTCCTCACCGCGGAGGGGGGAGAGGGCCGCGCGCAGGTCTGCGATGCTGCGCACGATGCGGATGCTCATGGGGTCGTCTCGATTCCGGTTCGTTGCGTGGCGGCGAGGTCGCGGGTGGCGTCGACGAGCGCGTCGAAGAGGGCCAGACGGTCCGGCATGCGGTCGCTGATCGCCCGACGCTGCCTGTCGATCGTGGCCGCGTCGCCGCGGGAGACCGGTCCGGTCAGCGCGGCCGCGGCTCCGCGCTCCGACCAGTTGTCGACCGCGGCCCGGACGAGGGGGACGAGAGCCTCTCGTTCGACCCCCGCGGTCGCCGCGAGCTGCTCGGCCATCCCCTCGAGAGTGACCAGGAAGTTCGCCGCGATCGAGGCCGCGGCGTGGTACGCCGCGCGGTCCTCGTCGAGAACGTCGACGCCGGTCATGCCCAGCGCATCGGCGAGGGCGGATGCGACGGCGTGGGCCGCGGGTGAACCCGCCGAGAGGGCGGCCGTGACACCCGCGAACGATGTTCCCGCGCCCGTCACCGTCATGAGGGGATGAATGCTGAACGCGTCGTGCGGGTGGAGGACCGAGAGGTTGAGAGAGCCGGAGAGGTGGCCGACGATCCGGCCGGGCGCGATCGCGCGCGCGGCCGACGCGATCTCGGCGTCCGGGACGGCGAGGAGCACGATGCCGGCGTCCGCGCCGGACTCGCCCCGCCCCGCGGGGCCTGCGACGGGAACCCCCGCCGCCTCGAGAGCGGCGACGAGCGCGCGACCCATCCGGCCGTCGCCGACGACGAGGAGGGGCCCGGAGAGTGCCAGGGCGGAGGGGAGGGGCTGCGGTGTCATGTGCGTGGGGTGACAGCCGCGGAGGCGGCTTCGCCGCAGTCAACCGTACTCGCTTACCGGGAGGCCGGTGAGGCGCAGAGACCGGCTACCGCTCGGCTACCGCTCGGCCGCTGCCGCGCGGCGGGTGAATCAGCGATGCAGACCGCACCGCCTCCATTTACCCTGTTTGTATGCAAACGTCGATCTCGGATCGGGCGTACACGACCCCGGTCTACACGCTTTCCGAGGCCGCTCACATCATTCGGGCTCCCACGTCGTCTTTCGGTCGGTGGGCACACGGGCACGCGTTTCGGCAGCGCAACGGCAGCGGCCGGCGATGGAGTGACCCCATCCTCCGGGGTGTGAAGAGTGGCCGCGGATTCACCGTGCCCTTCAACGCCCTCGCCGAGGGGTACATCGTGGAGTCGTTTCGTCGCGCAGGTCTCCCCCTGGCTCGCATTCGTCCAGCGGTGGATGTCCTGCGCAACGAGCTCGGTCTGGAGAACGCTCTGCTCCGCGAGAAGCTGAAAACGGACGGCGCGGAGATTCTCATCGAGAACGGCGACCACGACCTCGTCGTCGTTCGTAATCGACAGGGAGTCTTCCGCGACGTCGTCGATCAGTACCTGCGAACGATCAGCTACCGCGACGGCTACATCGACTCTCTGCGCCTGCCGACGTACGAAAGAGCCGAGGTCGTCGTCGATCCCCGGCGCAACTCGGGTCAACCGACGATCGCGCGCCTCGGTGTCCGCGTCGAGGACGTTCTGAGCCGACTACGCGCTGGTGATCCGATGGCGGATGTCGCACAGGATTTCGGGCTCGAGGACGAGGAACTGACTTCGCTTCTTCTTCAGGCAGCACGACCGGGCTCCGCGGGCGAGGTGCCCGCGACGTGTCGGTGATCGCTGTCAGATCGGCTTCGTCACCTGGTAGACGGACGGATCGAGGGGCGACAGGCCGTCGAGCGGAGGCTGACGCACGAGTTCGAGTATCGGTCGAAACGGCTCGCCGTTCCCCGCGTTGAAGGCGCGGATACTGGCGGTCAGGTGTTCCCGGGAAGTGACGTTGCGCCAGGCGAGCCGACGACCCGATACCCGCGCGACCTGGTCGAGGAAGGCGCGCTGCGTCCGACCGTTGCCTTCGCGGAAAGGATGGATGTCATTCATCTTCTCGAGCAGATCGCTTGCCAGCACCACGAACTCGGGCTCGTCGATCTCGGGGTTCAAGAGACCGGACGTCGCAAGCCAGTCGAGGGTGCTCCCTGCCGCGGACGGGATGAGCGCCGAGGCATGGAACTGAGATGAACCCTTGCTGATCTCGACCGTGCGGATCCGGCCGGCCCACGCGTACACGTCCTGGAAGAGGCGACGGTGGGTCTCGGTCCACCGGGCAAGGTCGAAGGGCCCCGTGATCGGGGCGACTTCGAGCTCCATCCGGCGGGCAAGGGTGAGTTGATACTCCTGGCGTTCGAGACGGTTCCGGTCGCGTTCGTCGAGAAGGTTCTTCAAGACGCTCGAACCCGGATAGACGTACGGGTCGACGAAACCGTCAGTCACGGTAGCCCCCGCGCTTGACCTTCTCGATGATCTCCGCCGTCGAGATCTTCCCCTCGACGTAGAGGCCGATGTCTTGCACCATCTCCGGGGTGGGCTCCATATCTTCGAGGGCCCAGCTCGCCATGGTGTCGATCACGAGCTCACGCCGGGCCTCCCGCGAATCGAGTGCAGCCATCGGTGGTCTCCTTCTCCTCGGCTCCATTCTCTCAGCGATGAGCTCGTCGACGCCGTCGTTCAGGCCCGGTGTTGTTCCTCGAGCAGGCTTTTCCCGCGTCGCGCATAAACGCGATCCGCGCGCATAAACGCGCTGTGCACGTGTTTCTGCGCGCGAACAGCGTTTATGCGGTGGCCGTGCGAGGCGCCTCGGGAGCGCTCGCGCCCCCGGACGCAATCCCTGGCTCCGCGGCATCCGGTCCTGTCACGATTCCGGGATGGATGCCATACCCGCCGACGCCCCGGCGCTCCCCGTCGCCGAAGCGGACGCACGCCGCGCCATCGCCCTCGTCGTCGGCGCGCTGGCCACGGTCGCGTTCGTCGCCCTGCGCCTCGCCGTCGCCCTGAACGGACACACGGCCCTCGACGTCGACGTGTGGTGGGATGCCGCGATGGCGGCGATCGCGACCCCGGTGGGCGTGATCCTCGCGTGGGTCCCCGCGATCGTGGGCGGCACGATCGGCATGATCGTGATCGGGGTGGCGACGACGATCGTCTTCGCCCTCCGGCGTCGCCCGTGGGACGCGCTGACGGTTGCGGCATCCATCGCTCTCGTCGTGGCGATCGGCGCCCCGATGGCCGCGATCATCGCGCGGCAGCGGCCCGCCGACTCCCTGGCCGAGACGATGGCGACATCCTTCCCCTCGGGCCACACGGCGGTGGCGACGACCATCGCCGTCGTGCTCGGGCTGATCCTGCGCCGCCGGTGGGTGTGGATCACCGGTGCTGTCTGGGTGGTGTTGATGATGTGGAGCCGTACCTACCTGCACGCGCACTGGCTCTCGGACGTCGTCGCCGGTGCTCTCGAGGGGGTCGCGGTCTCGACGTTCGTGTGGGCGCTCATCCAAGTGGTCCGCGAGCGTCGAGCGCAACGCCTCGCCGTGACGGGTTCGTGAGGACTACGGTTCCCGGATGACCACTCCCTCGGCCGCCGCGAACAGAGCGCAGGACTCGACCGTTTTCGAGGTCGCCGCGCGCGTCGGATACGTCGTGCTCGGCCTGCTCCACCTGCTGATCGGGGTGATCGCGATCTCGATCGCCACCGGATCCGGCGGCGACAGCGCCGACCAGAGCGGGGCGTTGGAGAAGGTCGCTCAGGTTCCCGCGGGAGTGGTGCTGCTCTGGGTCATCGCCGTCGGCCTGGCCGCGCTCGCGGTGTGGCAGATCGCCGAGGCGATCGTCGAGCAGGACCCGGATGCCAAGAAGCGCTGGGCGCATCGAGCGAAGTTCGTCGGCACCGCCGTCGCCTACGCTGCGATCGCGTTCACCGCTCTCACCGTGGCGCTCGGCGGACGCTCGAGCTCGTCGCAGTCGTCGCAGACGATGTCCGCGCAGCTGCTGTCGAGCCCAGCCGGGGTGGTGCTGCTCGTCGTCATCGGACTCGGCGTCGCGGCCGTCGGTGTCGCCTTCGTCGTTCGCGGGTTCACGAAGGCGTTCGAGAAGCACATGTCGATCCCCGGCGGGGCGGCGGGGCGCGGCATCCGCACCTTCGGCATGGTGGGGTACATCGCCAAGGGCGTGGCCGTCGGCGTGGCGGGCGTGCTGTTCGTGGTCGCCGCGCTGAAGCACGACCCCTCGACCGCAGGCGGACTCGACGCCGCCTTGCGCTCGCTCGCGGGTCTGCCGTTCGGGCAGGTCGTGCTGTGGCTCGTCGGTGCGGGCCTCGTCGTCTACGGCCTCTTCTGCTTCGCCCGCGCGCGATACGCGCACATGTGACCGCGTCCGGCCTCACTCCCGCGGTCGGGCTCCGGCGATGAGGAGCGAGAGGCCGAGCTCGAAAGCGCGAGTCGCGACCGGGTCGGCCGGGTCCTGGTCGACGAGGGTGGCGTAGGCCGCCGCGAAGCGGGGAACGCTCTCTTCCTGTCCGGTCGGATCGAACATCACGGTCGGGCCCGACATGTCGAGCACGCTGCCGAGGATGAACGACTCGAAGGCCGTGAGCAGCGGGAGGATGTCGTCGCTCTTCCAGCCGACGCGCTCGGCGGCGACGGCGAAGTCCTCGTACTGCGACATCAGCAGCGGCGCCGACGACCGGTGCGACATGAGCAGCGGGATCGTCCGGGGGTGACGACGGAAGGCGTCCCGGTAGGAACGTGCCCACCGTCGCAGGCCCTCCTCCCACTCGTCGTCACGGAGCGAGGATGAGTCGATGCGCTGCGAGACCAGCGCGCGGACGTCTTCGATGAGCGCCGCGAGGTTCGGCACGTGGTTGTAGAGCGAGGTCGGGTGCACCTTCAGGCGGTCGGCGACGCGCCGGATGCTCGCCCCGTCACTGCCGTCGCGATCGACGAGAGCGAGGGCGGCGCGGGCGATCGCCTCGCGCGAGAGCTTGGGGTGCGGCGGCCGTGGCACGTCGGGGCCTTTCGGTCGGGTTCGACCACGTTACGCGATGCCCGCGTTTCGGGCGTGTATCGGGTTCGTGACGAGTCGAGGAAACGGCGGATTCGTCGTGAGGAAAAGTCGTAGCGTTCCTAAAACCTACGCTGTATGTTTCTCGCAGCGTGGTCTCAAGGAGGTTTCCATGGCGGTCGTGGTGTTCACGAACGGCGCGATCCGTGTCGACGGATCGACGGCCGACATCGACCGACTCGTCGTGATCGACGGGGTCGTGGCATCCGCGGGCTCGCCGGTCCCCGACGATGCCGAGGTGGTCGACCTCGAGGGAGGGCTTCTGCTCCCCGCGTTCGGCGACGGACACGCCCACCCCCTGCTCGCCGGTCGCGAGCGGCGCGGGCCGGAACTGCGCGATGCGACCTCCGTCGCCGAGATCGTCGAGAGGGTCCGCGCGTGGGCCGCGGACAGCGACGACGCCTGGCTCATCGGCGGCAGCTACGACGCCACGATCGTCCCGGGCGGGATGTTCGACGCCCGCTGGCTCGACGAGGCGGAGGCCGAGCGGCCCGTCGTCCTGCACGCGTGGGACTATCACACGGTCTGGGCGAACACCGCGGCCCTGCGGGCGGCGGGACTGGATGCCGAGACCCCCGAGCCCGCGCTCGGACGCATCGAGCGCCGTCCCGACGGCTCCCCGCTCGGCACGCTCGTCGAGCGACCGGCGATCGACCTGGTCTTGGACCGCGCGCCGCGTCCGTCCGTCGCGGCCGACGTCGAGGCGCTCGCCTGGGCCACCGAACGTCTCGCGGCGAACGGGATCGCCTGGGCGCAAGAGGCCTGGACCGAGCTCGACGACCTCCCCTCGTGGGTGGCAGCGGCGGAGAGCGGTCGGCTCGCGGTCGACGTCGATCTCGCCCTGCGTGCCGACCCCGCGCGCTGGCCCGCGCAGCTGGACGACCTGCGCCGCGCCGCGGACGGCATCGCGGGGGTCCCGGGTCTCACGGCGCGGACCGTGAAGTTCTTCGTCGACGGCATCCTCGAGAACCGCACCGCGCACCTGCTCGACTGCTACCACGATGCCCACACCCGCGGCCTGCCGAACTGGCATCCGGATCAGCTCGGCGAAGCCGTCGCCGCGTGCGACGCCGCCGGGTTCGATGTGCACCTGCACGCGATCGGCGACGCAGCGGTGCGGGCGGCGATCGGCGCAGCGGAGGGCATTCGAGAGAGCCTCCGCCGCGGGCGCCGCCTCACGATCGCCCACGCGCAGATCGTCGACCCGGCCGACCTGCCGCGACTCGCCGAACTCGAGGTCACCTTCTGCTTCCAGCCCCAGTGGGCCGTCCCCGACGCCGTGATGACCGAGCTCACGCTGCCGCGCCTCGGCCCCCTGAGGGAGAGGCAGTACCGCATGCGTGCCGCGCGCACCGCCGGCGCGCACCTCAGCTTCGGCAGCGACTGGCCCGTCACCTCACCGGATGTGCTCCTCGGCATCCGCACCGCGGCGACCCGCCAGGACGAAGACGGGCAGCCCGCCGGCGGCTGGCAGCCCGAGGAACGACTCACCCTCGACGAAGCCCTCGACGCCGCCACGAGCGGCGTCGCATGGCAGGCCGGCGACGACGCTCACCGCGGCGCTCTTCGCCCCGGCATGGTCGCCGACCTCGTCTGGCTCGATCGCGACATCCGCCGCGAGCCGGTCGACCGCATCGCCGATGCCCGTATCCGCGGGACGTGGCGACGCGGCATCCGCACCTTCACGGCGTCGGCGCTCGCCGGCGCCACTCCGCCTCGCTCCTTCTGACCCCGAACAGGAAAACCGTGACCTCCTCCGAAACCTCGCTCCGGCGAGTCATGGGAGTTCCCTCCCTCGTCATCTTCGGCCTCGCCTACATGGTGCCGCTGACCGTCTTCACCACGTACGGCCTCGTCGCCGTCACGACCGGCGGCCACGTGCCGACGGCCTACCTCGTCACGCTCGTCGCCATGCTCTTCACCGCGTTCAGCTACGCGGCGCTCGTGAAGGCGTTCCCCCGTGCGGGCAGCGCGTACACCTACGCCCGCCGCGCGTTCGGCGGTCACGTCGGCTTCCTCACCGGGTGGTCGCTCATGATCGACTACCTGCTTCTCCCGCTCATCAACTACGTGCTGATGGGCATCTACCTCAACGCCCAACTGCCCGGCATCCCGCCGTGGGTGTTCGCTCTGGCGGGCGTCCTCCTCATCACCGGGCTGAACATCGTGGGCATCACGGTCGTGCGCAACGCCAACCTCGTGCTGGTGGGTCTGCAGCTCGTGTTCGCGGCCGTGTTCGTCGTGTGCGCGGTGCTTCACGTCCTGCAGAACCCCGGCGTCTCGTTGCTGCAGCCGCTCTACGATGCCGGCCTCACTTTCCCCGGCCTCCTCGCGGGTGCGGCCATGCTCGCCCTGTCCTTCCTCGGGTTCGACGCCATCTCGACCCTCTCCGAGGAGGCGCGCGACCCCGAGCGCACGGTCCCGCGGGCGATCATCCTGACCACGATCATCGGCGGGCTCATCTTCACCGTGATCGCGTACGTGTCGACCCTCGTCATCCCGAACGTCGCCGACATCGAGAACCCGGATGCCGCGGCGAACCAGATCATGGAGGTCGCCGCGGGGCGCTGGCTCGAGCTCTTCTTCCTCATCGCGTACATCGCGGGCTGCATCGCCGCGGCGCTCGCCTCGCAGGCGAGCGTGGCGCGCATCCTGTTCGCGATGGGGCGTGACGGCGTGCTGCCGAGCTTCTTCGCTCGGCTGAGCAAGCGCTATCGGACGCCGATCGGCGCGGCGATCTTCGTCGGTGTCGTCTCGCTCGCCGCGCTGTTCGCCGACCTGAACACGGTGGCATCCCTCATCAGCTTCGGTGCGTTGGCCGCGTTCTCGCTCGTCAACCTGTCGGTGATCAAGCACTTCCTCATCGACGAGGGTCGTCGCGGGGGAGTCGCCGCGTTCCGATACGGGGTCCTGCCCGCGCTCGGCTTCGCGCTCACCGCGTGGCTGTGGTTCAGCCTGTCGCCGCTCGCGCTCACGGTCGGTCTCGTGTGGATCGGGGTCGGCGTCGTCTGGCTCGCGGTGCTGACCCGCGGCTTCCGCCGTCGCCCGCCCGAGGTCGAGTTCGACGAAGAGGCCGAGGCGCCCGAACGCATCCCGGCGTGATCGGTGGCGGCGCGGCATCGGGGGATTCCGGATGCCGCGCCGCCGGCGTGCGCGGCCTTGTCTCGCACGAGGTGTGCGTCAACGCCCGGCGGCGTAGTGCGAGCGCACCTCGTCGGCCGAGAGAGCGCGCGTGTAGATCGCCGCGAACTGGATCTCGCCCGTGAAGAAGGACGGGCCGTACCAGTCGATCGTGCCGTTCGAGGTTCCGTTGGCCCACGCGGTGAGGTTGCCGCAGCCGATCTTCCAGTACCCCGAGTAGTTCTCGCCCGTGGTGATCGACGTGTTCGTGGCGACGAGGCTCCCGTCGACGTACAGGGCCATCCCCGCACTCGAGAGGGATGCCACCACCGCGTGCCACGTCCCGTCGGCGTACGAACGCCCGGCCGGGGTCGAGATCGTCCGCACACTCCCCGGGTACACGCCGAACACGATGCGACCGGTCTGGTCGAGGTAGACGTGTCGGTCGTAGTGACCGTCGGCGGCGGACTGGTTCGCGTCGCCGAAGCCGATGATCTTCCCCCGTCCGGTCGACGGAGCGCGGAACCAGGCCTCGATCGTAAAGGTGTTCGGGTTGGTCACCGATCCCGGAACGTAAAGGCACTGGGACGTGCCGTTGAAGCTCACCGAGGAGGCGGGGGAGTCGTGGAGGCACCCGACGCTCGTCGAGAGGGTGGGGGAGACCGCGTACGTCGCGCGCCGGGAGGCGGCGCCGGAGAGGTCGTTCTCGGTCTTGGCGGGATTGTTCGTGGGGGTGAGGGCGTACGCGCCCTTGGTCGCGGAAGTGCCGACGGAGAGTGCGGCGTCGCGACAGCTGAAGAACGGGTTCGTCCCCGCGGTGTCTTTCGTGTTCGCGATGCGGGCGGTGAAGCTCGCTCCGGTCGAGGAGAACGTCGTGAGCGCGGCGACCGCGAGCACCGTGATGATCACGAGCGGAACGACGATCCGGCCGCCGCGGCGGTCGGGTCGGGGGCGACGTCCGTCGGGCAGCGCGACGGCATCGTCGTCGCGGATGAGCAACGCCGCCCCGAGCGGGAGCAGGCACAGCGCGATGACGAGGAGCCGCAGGGGCAGGTCGAGATCGGCCTGGGGGGTGAGGACGTAGGCGCCGCTGGGGAGGCGGTCGGTCGTGGAGACGACGGCGTCCTGTCCGCTCAGCAGGCGCGTGCCGTTCGCGAGGAGCGGGAACAGCCCGGTGTTGACGACGTGAAGAAGCGCGCTGGTGCCGTCGTCGCCCGGGCGGAAGTCGAGCATCTGAACGTTGAACCACGGCCGAAGCCACAGGGCGACGATCGTGACGGTCAACGACCATCCCGTGAGGCGGGCGCTCCAGATCCACCCCGGCTGCCGCAGGCTGAGCCACACGAGCGCTTCGGTCAGAGCGACGCCCAACAGAAGCCAGGGGGCGACCTGGAGCAGGAATCCGACGCCGGGCAGGATCGCCACGGCGCGACCGATCACCTGATCGGCTGCGACGGGGCTCCCGTCCGGCGCCCCGTTGAGGTCGCCCTGCGTGGTGAACGACCCGTCGGAGTCGCCGACGATGCGGTGCGTCACGGTGCGGTCGCCGGTCGAGAAGGTGACGATGTCGCCGACGGCATAGTTCGGCTCGGCGCGGCTGACGACGAGCGAGCCCACCGGCGCGGTCTCGCCCATGCTCGGGGTCTGGACCGCGAACAGGCGGATGCCGGCGATGGCGAACGCCGCGGCGACCGCGACCGAGAGCAGGACGAGTGCGACCGCGACGATGATCGCCGGGCGCGCGCTCCCTCGGACGGCGGTCGCCGCGGGGTGCGGGATCACGAGGGCGACGTCAGCTGCTGAAGTCCCAGGTGAGCGGCTGCGACACCTGGAGACCGGCGTACGTGTTCCCCGCCGTCGACGGGAGTGTCACCGCGAACGTGAAGGGCACGGTCGAGCCGGACGGAACCGATGTCGTGCCGAGGGCGGTGAGCACGTTCACGGACGACGCGAACCCCTGGAGGGTTCCCGAGTAGAGCGTCGTCGAACCCGAGGTCACGACGAGCGTCATGGTGGAGCAGAGGTTGGTAGCGGTGCCGTTGGGCGTTCCGTTGTTCGTCTGCGTACAGGTTCCCGGCGTGAGGGTGAATCCCGTGGCGGCGGCGCTGCCGGTGTTCTTGATCTTGATGTCGGTCGACACGGTCTGGCCGGGCACCATCGTCACGCTGCCGCCGTACTTGTTGATGGTCGCGCAGGTCGCGGTGTTCGAGGACACGGATCCGCCGTCCGTGCTGTTGCAGGTGATCGAGCCGTCGGCGTTGCTCTCCTGCATGATGACGGTGCCGGTGCCGGCCGTGTCGACGGTGTTCTTGATCTGCGCCGTGAACGCGGAGATGGTGGGCGAGAGACCGAGGGCCAGGATCAGGGATCCGAGCCCCCCGGCGAGGAGGACGGGAAGGGCGAGACGACGGCGGCGTGACGGCGCGGGATTCTGGGTGGACACGACGGCTCCTGTTCGGGTTCGGAGAGTGCGAGAGGTCCCATCTCTATCGCGCGGTGGGGTTCTGGCGATGGGGTCGGTGGCCCTGCCCCGGCGGGTGGGACGGTCGCCCGCGAGGCGGCGAGCGCCGCCCGTGTCGGAGGCGCCGCCCCGAGGTTCGGCGTGATTCACCTGCGATGTCGTTCGCGGCGTGATGATCAGTCGCCCGCCGGCGGTCTGGCGGCCCGAAAACATACGCTGTATGTTTCATTCCAGCACCCTCCGAGACCGCGCGCTCGTCGCATGCCTGCCTCGCGAACGCCCGAGCTGCCGCGCCACCGACCCGCCCGATTCGAGCCTCATGGAGCCCGCCGTGACCGACGCCTCGTTCGACTACTTCGCCCACGGTGAGCTGCCGACGCCGACCCTTCCCATCGACGAGGCTCGATCCCTGCTGCGCGAGGTCTACGGCATCGACACGGAGCTCCGCTCGCTCGGCAGCCAGCAGGACCAGAACTTCCTCGTCACCCCCGCTGGAGGGGGCGACCCACTCGGCGTGCTGAAGATCAGCAACCCGGTCTTCAGCGAATCCGAGATCGAGATGCAGGATGCCGCGGCCGCCCTCGTCGCGCGAGCGGAGCCCACCCTGCGCATCCCCGAGATCGTCACGGGACCGCGGGGCGCGATGTCGGGGTGGTGGGAGACCTCGCAGGGGCGGCTGCACGCGCGGGTCATCTCGTTCGTGTCGGGGAAGACGCTGACCGGCTCGGCCTACCTCTCGCCGCGCGTCGTCGAACGGCTCGGCGAGCTGTCCGCCGCGGTGAGCGTGGCGCTCGCGAACGAGACGCACCCGGCCTCGGGGCGCGTCCTCCAGTGGGACCTGCGGCACGCCGAGCGGGCGATCACCGAGATCGCCGAGACCGAGCCCGACGCCGATGTGCGCGCGTTCACCGCGGAGGCGACCGCCCGCGCGCTCGCCGCGCTCGCGCCGGTCGCCGAGGCGCTGCCGCGCCAGCTCGGGCACTACGACGTGACCGACGACAATGTGCTCCGGCCGCACGGCATCCAGACCCTCCCCGATGCCGTCATCGACTTCGGAGACGTCATCGATTCGTGGGCGGTGGGCGAGATCGCCGTGACGGTCTCGTCGGTGCTGCACCACGCCGGCGCGTCGTATCGCACCACTCTGCCGGCCATCGCGGCGTTCGACCGACGGCGGGCGCTCTCGGACGATGAGATCACCGCCCTCTGGCCGCTCGTCGTGCTGCGCGGGGTCGTGCTCGTCCTCAGCGGGCGCCAGCAGGTGCGCCTCGACGAGGCGAACGACTACGCCAGCGGCGCGCTGGATCGGGAGTTCTCGATCCTGCGGCGCGCGACCGCCGTTCCGATCGAGGTGGCGACCGCGCAGATTCGTCACGCGCTCGGGCGTCCCGCCGTCGGCGTCCCCGAGTGGGCCGGCGCGCCGCTCCTGAGCGAGCCGGGGCGGGCGGTGATCCTGGATGCCGGGACCTTGTCGCCGCTCGCGGACGAGGGGGCGTGGCTCGACGACGACGCCGTCGAGCGCGCGGCGCAGCGTCTGCTCGACGAGGGAGCGGAGGTCGTGGTGCTCCCGGCTCTGCGCCCGGTGCTGCTCGGCGCGCCGTCCCGCACGCCGCACGCACCCGCGACGGTGCCGACCGCGGCTGCGGTGTGGTTCGCCCGGCCCACGACGCTCGATGTCCCGGCGGGACTGAGCATCCGCCACGGCGACACGGAGGTGAGCGCCGAGGTGCCCGCCCGCCGGCGTATCGACGTGCTGCTCACCGCGCTCGACCCGGACGAGGTCCCCGAGACGATCCGCGCCGCCGATCTGCCCGGGTGGCGCGCCGTCGTCGGCGACGCCACCCTCGCGCTCGGGGTCGAGGTACCGGCCGCGCCCGTCGAGGACGACCTCCTCGACCGCCGCGAGGCCGTCGTCGCCGAGGTCCAGGAGCACTACTACGCCCGGCCGCCGCGCATCGAGCGCGGATGGCGCGAGTTCCTCGTCGACGTCGACGGCCGCGTCTACCTCGACATGGTCAACAACGTCGCCTCGGTCGGCCACGCGCACCCCCCGCATCGCCGCAGCCGTCTCGCGCCAGACGCGTCTGCTGAACACGAACTCGCGCTTCCACTACGCCGCGATCACGCGCTACGCCGAGAGCTTGGCATCCCGGCTTCCCGACGAGCTCGACACGGTGTTCTTCGTCAACTCCGGCTCGGAGGCGGTCGACCTGGCCATCCGCCTCGCGATGGCGGCGACCGAGCGCCGCGACGTCGTGGCGATGGCCGAGGCCTACCACGGCTGGACGTACGCGAGCGATGCGGTCTCGACCTCGATCGCCGACAACCCCAACGCACTCGAGACCCGTCCCGAGTGGGTGCACACCGTCGATGCCGCGAACTCGTACCGCGGTCGTCATCGGGGAGCGGATGCCGCTGCCTACGCGCCCGAGGCGGCCGCGCGGTTGCGCGCGCTCGCCGCCGAGGGACACCCGCCCGCCGCCTTCCTGAGCGAGACGTTCTACGGCAACGCGGGAGGCGTCGCCCTGCCGGACGGCTACCTGAGAGAGGTGTACGCCACGGTACGCGAGCTCGGCGGGCTGGCCGTGGCCGACGAGGTGCAGGTCGGCTTCGGCCGCCTCGGCTCGTGGTTCTGGGGTTTCGAGCAGCAGGGGGTCGTTCCCGACATCGTCGCCGTTGCGAAGTCCATCGGCGCCGGCTTCCCGCTCGGCGCGGTCATCACCCGTCGTGAGGTCGCCGACCGCTACCGGACGCAGGGATACTTCTTCTCTTCCACGGGCGGTTCGCCGCTGTCATCCGTCGTCGGTCAGACCGTGCTCGACATCATCGACGAGGAGCAGCTGCAGGAGAACGCGCGGGTCGTCGGTGCACACCTCAAGGCACGGCTCGCCGCGCTGGGGGATCGGCATCCGATCGTCGGCACCGTCCACGGGTCGGGGTTGTACCTGGGCCTGGAGTTCGTGCGCGACCGCGGCACCCTCACGCCGGCGACGGAGGAGACGGCCGCGATCTGCGATCGTCTCCTCGAGCTCGGCGTGATCATGCAGCCCACCGGCGATCACCAGAACGTGCTGAAGATCAAGCCGCCGCTGTGCGTGACTCGGGAGTCGGCCGACTACTTCGTCGACATGCTCGATCGCGTGCTGTCGACGGGCTACTGACGGTCTCGCGGGAGGTGCCGGGATACGGGGCGAGGCGGCTGAGCGTGTCGAAGGTGCCGGTCCCTTCGACAGGCTCAGGGACCTCGCGGTCGCGTGAGACCCGGTGCGACGCGCGAACTCAGCGGGTCGCGGTGTCGGCGTCCGGATCCGAGAGTGGTCCGCACGCGGCGATCACACGCCGAAGGCTCACCGCCGCCTCCCAGGCATCGAGAGGCTCGTCGTGTGCGGTGAGCTCTCGCAGACGGTCGGTGTACGCGGTGAGCGCGTGCTCGGCCTCGCGCAGCTGCCCCGCGGTCGCCTCGGGATCCGGGGGAGTGGTCACCAGGTGCGACGCGGCCTCGATCGCGCGGGCGAGAGTTCGACGCGCGTCGTCGGGGATGCGGGTGTCGACATCGGGCCCCTGGGTCAGACGAGAAAGGGATGCCGACAGCTCGCGCGTCGCGTCGGCCGTTCCGGTGAGGGCGTCCAGACGCCGGCGGTTGAGATCCCGGGGCGCGCGCAGGCGACGCCCGCGCGGGTTGTAGCGCCGGCTCTCGTCGGCGAGCTCGACCTCTTCTCGGACGTCGGCGAGCGTCCCCGTGAGTCCGGCGGTCGCGGTGTCGGCGGCATCCTGATCGAAGGCGTGCCCCGCCAGCGCGTCCGCGATCCTGCGGAGCGCCTCTCCCAGGTCGTCGCGGAGCCGGGCCAGGCGGTCATCGGCCCGCTTGACCCGCAGGGGCGGGACGACGAGGAGGTTCACCGAGACCCCGACCAGCACGCCGAACGCCATCGTCATCAGGTACGACGACGAGTACCCGTCGGGATCGGCGCCGCCGAGCAGCAAGACGAAGAGCGCAGCGATCGCCACCCAGTCGCGGCCGACGCCGAGGGCACGGACCCCGGCCAGCAGCACGCCGAGCAAGATGACGATCGCGACCGCGGCGATGCGGGGAAGGCCCGCACCCACCACCGCGAGGCTCGCAAGGCCCAGGCCGATGCCGAGCGCCAGTCCGACCACGGCCTGCACGCCGCTCGAGGCCGAGCGCGCGACCGTGGGGTACATGCTGACGAGGACGCCGAGCGGGGCGTAGTACGAGTACTCGCTCTGCGCGAAGGGCACGTAAGGCGCGAGGTACCAGGCGAGCGCGGCCGCCCCGGCGGTCTTGGCCGCGAGCACCAGGCGGTCGGCCGTCATCGCGTCGCGCCACCACTGCCTCGGGTCGAACGAGCTGCTCAGCGAGGGGCGGATGTACACCCCTCCATGCTCCGGGCCGCGCGCCGGTCGGTCTCGGGGGTTGCCGTCTCGCCGGACGAGCGGTAGCTCAGCGTCGCGCCCGGTACGCCTCCCACAGCACGCGCGCGTGCCGCGCCTTGGCGCGCTCGACGCCCGTCTCGTCTTTGCGCGCGGCGCTGATCCATTCCGCCAGGCGGCTCGCCATGGCCCCCAGCACCATGCGGACATCGGCGTGCCGCGCCGGCGGCACGGCGGCCTCGGCCGCCGGCATCCGACCCTTCCGGGCGAGCTCGTCGCGCACGTGCTCCATCGTGAGCCGGGCGACGCCCACCGCGTGGCTGTTGACGACGCAGTGGGCGGCCCCCTCGATCTCCCATCGGCGAGCGGAACGCGCGCGCTCCACCAGACGGGAGTGCAGCCGGCGCGGTGAGGGGCGGTCGAACTCGCCCCGGATGAGCAGGAGGTGGGACCGCGCGTCAACGATGCGGTCGGAGATCCGGTACCGCAGCATGTACGGCAGCGTCTCGAAGAAGTAGAGGAACCCGCACAGCAGGTACGCCGACACCGCCAGCAGCGCGATGTGCAGCGACTCGCGCAGGGTCGACTGTGCGAACCGCACGGCCTGCACGCCGGCCCGCGCTTCGCCCTCGTCGACGACGGGGCTCACGAGCACCGCGTGCGAGAGCTCGCGGCGCGTGAGCACCTCGGTGACCACCTGCGTGCCCATCGAATGCCCGATCAGCACCGGGTCGCGCAGGCCGTAGTGATCGAGCACCCCCTCGACCTGATCGGCGAAGAACGCGGCGGTCGGCTGATCTCCGGATGCCGGGACCCCGGCGAAACCGGGGAGGTCGAGCGCGTAGACCTCTCCCTCGGCCGCCAGCAACGGCGCGAGGAACTCGAAGTAGGTCGACGCCACGCCGATGCCCGCGACGAGCACGAAGTCCCGGCCCGTCTTCGCCCCGGTCGACACGCGCGTCACCCGCGTCCGTGCGCGCCCGCGCCGGTACGTCTCGACCTGGACGTCGGCGGGAGGCGGGTCGTTCGTCATCGATCCAGGATGCCGTACCGGACGGGGCGCGCTGTCAATCCCGGAGTCGGTGTCGGACGCTCCGCCTAGCCTCGGGCGCATGAGCGATACCTCCCGTGAAGAAGAGACCCTCGGCGCCGTCCGCGACGGTGGCGACAACCCCGCTGAGAAGGATCCGTCCGACTGGGTCACCGGCGACGAGCCGATGACCGCGCCGCAGCGCAGCTACCTCGACACGCTCGCGCGCGAAGCGGGGGAAGAGATCCCCGCCGACCTGACGAAGGCAGAGGCGTCCGAGCAGATCGACCGCCTGCAGTCGGCGACCGGTCGCGACTCCTCCTGAGTGCGACGCGTCCCGTTCGTGCTGAAGAAGATCAGTGCGAGCGGGACGCGGTGTCGGCCGCGGCGATGCCCTCCACGTGCTGCTTCTCGACGCGCGCGATGTCGTCGAGGAAGTCGGCCACCAC
This sequence comes from Microbacterium sp. SORGH_AS_0969, assembly GCF_030818255.1. Classification (NCBI taxonomy): domain Bacteria; kingdom Bacillati; phylum Actinomycetota; class Actinomycetes; order Micrococcales; family Microbacteriaceae; genus Microbacterium; species Microbacterium sp. SORGH_AS_0969. The sequence continues at coordinate 729,183 of NZ_JAUTAG010000001.1, read as the reverse complement.
GCGTCGTTCAGCCGCGCCGAGCTTCGACGCGGCCTCGGCGACCGAAGCCCGCCGGACCGAAAGGATCCGTCGGGCGGGAGACTCGGGATCGACGGTCGCGCGCACCACGATCGAACGCCGGTCGCCGGGGTAGGGCTCTCGCTCGACCCAGCCCGCTTCCGCGAGGCGATCGATGAGGGTGGTCGTCGCCGCGGACGAGATCCCGAGCATCTCGGTCAGCAGGCGCGGGGTGACGGGATCGTCGTCTTCGCTGCGCTCGAGGAGGAAGCGGAGTACTTTCGCGTCGTTCGGGCCGATGCCCAGGGACTGCAGCGCCGCCCGTTCCGAGATCGCGCTGGAATCGGTGAGGTCGCTGAGGGCCTTCACCACGTCGTCTGCCGTGGCCGTGTGCCGCATGTCACCTCCCGCGGATTCCTTGTCGGTCGAGTGTCTCGATGTCCTATCAACTCGTCAGCCGATGTATTTTTCCATGGTACTCGTCCCCCTCGCGCAACGGCAGGGGCCTGGACAACGCGCCCTGACATAGGATGCCGAGGTGGAGAACGCCTCATCGTCGTCGCGCTACTGGTACGGCGCGAGCGAAGAGGAGCGTCGGCACCGGGCCGTCGAGGTCCTGCAGGCCTTCCGCGTCTACCGCGCCGCCGAGGTCGCCATGCGCCGCCGCACGCGTGAGGCGATGTCGATGGGCGAGAACGACCTTCTCGTGCTCCGTTACCTCCTGCGCGCAGCGGGTCAGGATCGCCATGTGACACCGGCCGAGCTGACACGGTACCTGGGGGTGTCGACCGCCTCGACCACGGCGATCATCGACCGCCTCGAGAGGTCCGGCCACGTCACGCGTGTGCCGCACCCGACCGACCGGCGGAGCGTCCGAATCGTCGCGACCGCGGCCAGCGACCATGAGGTGCGAGCGACCCTCGGCTCCATGCACAGTCGCATGATGGCGGCTGTGGCCGAGATGACGCCGGAGGAGTGCGACGTCGTGGTCGCGTGTCTGGGTCGGCTGCAGGACGCGGTCGACCAGGTCGATCCCGCTCCCGCCTCGCACGAGACATCGCCCGAGGACGCCGAGACCACCGTTTAGGTCTCGGGGGTCAGGGCTTCGGGTTCTCGGTTCCCGGCTCGGGGACGATGAGCAGGCCCCCCGAAGAGTTGGCCGAGTTCGCCAGCTCCTCCACCCACGCGCGGCTCAGCAACGCCGGCTCCGGCTCGTCGAAAACGAAGCGAAGGGGAATGGACGGGTGCAACCACACGGTGCTGCGCCCGACCTCCTGGCCGGGACCGTGCGTCCACGAGAGGGTGAAGCTCTCCCCCCGGCGGAGCTTCGTGGCGATGACGACCTTGATATGCGCCAGCGCGCGGTCTTCCATTTCGATCGGCGTCGCGACGTCGCCGTAGTAGAGCGTTCCCACCCCAGGCACGTTAGCGAGATCGGCTCGCGCTCTCCGCGGGGTTGATTTCCCCTCGACCGACGTGGCACGCGTCGTCGGGATGACTTGTGCGTTCCTCGGATAGGCTCGACCCCATGGGCAGATTCATCTACGACACCGTCGCCAACGCCGTCGACATCGATGACCGCACGCTGGCTCACCTGCGCATCGTCGTGATGAACAAGCTGCGCCGCTCCGAGTCGTTCATGTTCGACGTCGAGGTGGGAGACGGCAGCGGTCGCCGCAGCTTCTGGATGCACCCTTCGGTGCCGATCCAGTTCCACTTCTACGGCAGCCGCCCGCCGCGCATCAACCGCGTGTGGGTCGAAGACCTCATGCTCGCGGCATCCGGACCCAACGGGCTGGCGATCACGCCTGAGCCGTCCGAAGACAGCGTCTCCGACGAGGGCTGACCTCAGCGGGTCGAGCTGTCGCTCTTCGTCTCGTGTGACGGGGCGATGTCTTCGGCGACCAGCATGATGCCACCGGACGAGTTCGCCGACTCCGAGAGACGCGCGATCCACTCCCGGCTCAGCTTCGTCGGTTCGGCGTCGTCGAAGACGAACCGCAGCGGGATCGCCGGGTGCAGCCACAGGGTGCTCCGGCCGCGAGGCTCCTCGTCGGGGTGGCGCCACGACAGGGTGAAGCTCTCACCGCGGCGGAGCTTCGTCGAGATGACGACCTTGAGGTGCGCCAACGCGCGATCCTCGATGTGAACGGTGGTCGAGCTTCCGTAAATGATCGTCCCCATGCCTCCACACTAACCGCGCGGCCTCACCGGGAGTACGCCGTGCGTCCGAGAGTGTCAAGCCACCCGGGCGGAGCGTGGCGTGCTGCCACCGTAGAAGCACTCCACGGAAGGACAGCGCCGTGAACGACCGATACCCCCCGTCTCCGATGGAACCCGGCGAAGGCCCCGCCGACTCCGCCGGTTCCCCTGGCTCCGCCGACCTCCCCGACGTCTTCGACGGGCTGGTGGGAATCGACGTGGTCGACGGCGAGCTCGTGCCGCGGGAGCCCGGGCCGCCGCGCGCGTGACGCTCACAGGACGCTCGTATCTGCACCCGATACCGTCGGTCGCATGGCCGATTCGCTGGACGATCAGCAGATCACCGTCTCGAGCGCCGCTCTCCGCGCCATGCGTGACGAGTTCCAGAGATTCCTCATGGAATACCGTTTCGGGCTCGCCGAGGTCGACACGAAGATCGCGATCCTGCGCGAAGAATTCCAGGAGATGCACGACTACAACACCGATCGAGCACGTCTCGAGCCGGGTGAAGACGCCCGACAGTCTCGTGGACAAGGTGCAGCGCAAGGGCATCGACACCGACTTCGACTCCATTCGCGCGGCGATCACCGACATCGCCGGCATCCGGGTCACGTGCAGCTTCATCGACGACGCCTACCGGCTGTCCGATCTGCTCACCCAGCAGGACGACATCACCGTCCGCGACGTCAAGGACTACATCGCCCGGCCCAAGGCCAACGGGTACAAGAGCCTCCACGTCATCGTCGAGGTGCCCGTCTTCCTCTCGACGGGCAGGGTCCAGGTGCCGGTCGAGGTGCAGTTCCGCACCATCGCCATGGACTTCTGGGCGAGCCTGGAGCACAAGATCTACTACAAGTACGACCGCCTCGTCCCCGCCGATCTGCTCGACCAGTTGAAGGATGCCGCCGACACGGCCGCCGAGCTCGACACCCGCATGGAGCGCCTCCACCGCGAGATCCGCGGACCCCGGCCCGGGGTGGTCTCGATCTGACCCGACGGTCAGAATGGAGCGATGACCGGCGCAGTGCGAAGCGACGACGACGCGCTCGTCGACGAAGCGGCGGCCGACCTGCTCGCGCTCCCGCCCGCCCGTTTCACCGCCGCTCGCGCGGAACGGGCAGCCGCCGCGGCGGGAGCGGTGAGCCGCCGGATCGCGAAGCTGCGCAAGCCGACGGTGGCCGCGTGGGCGGTCAACCTGCTCGTCCGTGACGGTCGCCTCGGCGAAGCGGTCGAGCTCTCGCGGGCTCTGCAGGAGGCGCAGGACGACCTGGATGCCGCCGAGCTTGCGCGCCTCGGAAAGCAACGGCGCCAGCTGGTCGCCGCCCTCGCGCGGCGCGCGGGCGAGCTCGCCGCCGAAGCGGGGACGCCGCTCAGCGCGGCGATGGCGGAGTCGGTGGAGAAGACGGTGAACGCCGCGGTGGTGGATCCGGAGGTCGCCGCGGCCGTGCTCACGGGGCGGCTTGTCTCACCGATCGATCTGGCGACTCTCGACCCCGGCGGCCTCGGAGACGCCGTCGCGGGCTCCGTGCCGCGAGGGATGGCCCCGGCGCCGCCGCGCGACGATCTCGCCGCACGGCGGGCGCGCAAGGCCGCCGAGCGGGCGGTGCGCGAGGCCGAACGCGTCCACGCCGACGCCGTCCGCGAGAACGCGGCCGCGGACCGTCGTCTCGCGACGGCGCGGGAGCGCGCCGATCGCGCGCGCGAGCGCGTCGAGGGGCTGCGAGCCGATCTGGCGCGCGCCGAGGCTGACGCCGCCGATGCGGATGCCGTCGTCGGACAGCGCGAGAGCGAGCAGAAGGAAGCCGCCGCGGCGACGCGCGCCGCGCAACGGGGGATCGAGCGAGCCGAGGCCGCCCGCGCGGATGGGGCGGACGCGTGATCGCGGCACTCCTCGATGACGCGCGAGCCCGTCTGGCGGATGCGCCGCGCGAACGGCTCGGCGAGCTCCAGGAGGGACGCCGGGTGCTCGGCATCCCCCGCCCGCCGCGCATCGTGGCGCGCGGAACCGCGTGGCACCTCGGCGTGCTGCTGCTCACCGACGAGGCCGTGCTCGCCACCGGCGACATCGTGCGTTCGCGCGCCGAGGTGCGCCGCGGATTCGCGGCCGAGTCGCAGCGTCGACGAGCAGAACTCGCGGCCGCGGCCGCGCGCGGAGGAGTCCCCGAGGGGCAGACGGTCCACATCGAGTGGCATCCGATCGACCTTCCCGCCCTCGGCGAACGCTCGACGCCGCTCGCGATACGCGGGGGAGAACCGCTCGTCCGCTGGAGCGCGGCAGGCGGTTTCCTGCCGCTCGCGCGCTACCTCGACGAGCGCGTCGAGCTGCTGCGCCATCCGCCCGAGCGCGCATAGTCGGGGCCGGGGCGGGTGTCAACAGCCATGACGCGCCCCGTCGGGGAAACAACGCTGGTCTATCGTGAGCGACGTGCAGCAGGTATGGCCAGGATCCAGTTATCCCCTCGGGGCCACTTACGACGGTAACGGGACGAACTTCGCCCTGTTCAGCGAAGGAGCAGAGAAGGTCGAGCTCTGCCTCTTCGACGAGAACGGGAAGGAGACGTGCTTCGAGCTGATCGACGTCGACGCGTTCGTCTGGCATGCGTATCTCCCGAACATCCAACCGGGACAGCGATACGGGTACCGCGTTCACGGGGAGTACGACCCCGCGAACGGCAAGCGCTACAACGCGAGCAAGCTCCTGCTCGACCCGTACGCGAAGGCCGTCGAAGGTCAGGTCGACTGGGGCCAGCCCGTCTTCAGCTACGAGTTCGGCGATCCCGACTCGTTCAACGACGAGGACTCGGCCGCGCACATGATGAAGGGCGTGGTCATCAACCCGTTCTTCGACTGGTCGGGCGACCGCCAGCCCAAGACCCCCTACTCCGAGACGTTCATCTATGAGGCCCACGTCAAGGGCCTGACCCAGCTGCACCCCGACGTTCCGGAAGAGCTGCGCGGCACCTACGCGGGCATCGCGCACCCGGCCGTGATCGACCACCTGCGCAAGCTCGGTGTCACCGCGATCGAGCTCATGCCCGTGCACCAGTTCGTCAACGACTCCACCCTCGAAGAGAAGGGGCTGTCGAACTACTGGGGCTACAACACCATCGCGTTCCTCGCGCCCCAGAACACCTACTCCTCGACCGGCGATCACGGTCAGCAGGTGCAGGAGTTCAAGGCCATGGTCAAGGCGCTTCACGCGGCCGGCATCGAGGTCATCCTCGACGTGGTCTACAACCACACGGCCGAGGGCAACCACATGGGCCCGACCCTGTCGATGCGCGGCATCGACAACGAGGCCTACTACCGCCTCGAAGACGACGACAAGCGGTACTACACCGACTACACGGGCACCGGCAACAGCATGAACGTCGGCAACCCCCACACGCTGCAGCTGATCATGGACTCGCTGCGGTACTGGGTGCTGGACATGCACGTCGACGGCTTCCGCTTCGACCTCGCCTCGACCCTCGCGCGCGAGTTCTACGAGGTGGACAAGCTCGCGACCTTCTTCGAGCTCGTGCAGCAGGATCCGGTGGTCTCGCAGGTCAAGCTCATCGCCGAGCCCTGGGACGTCGGCCCCGGCGGCTACCAGGTCGGCAACTTCCCGCCCCAGTGGACGGAGTGGAACGGCAAGTACCGCGACACCGTCCGCGACTTCTGGCGTGGTGAGCCGCAGGCGCTCGCCGAGTTCGCATCGCGCCTCACGGGGTCCGCCGACCTGTACGAGCACTCGGGGCGCTTCCCCGTGGCATCCATCAACTTCGTCACCGCGCACGACGGTTTCACGTTGCGCGACCTCGTGTCGTACAACGAGAAGCACAACGAGGCGAACGGCGAAGACAACAACGACGGCGAATCGCACAACCGCTCGAGCAACATGGGCGTCGAAGGTCCCACGGACGACCCCGAGGTGCTCAAGCGCCGCGCGCAGCAGCAGCGCAACTTCATCGCCACGCTCCTGCTCAGCCAGGGCGTGCCGATGCTGCTGCACGGCGACGAGCTCGGCCGCACGCAGGGCGGCAACAACAACGGCTACGCGCAGGACAACGAGATCACCTGGGTGGACTGGTCGAGCGTCGACCACCCGCTCATCGAGTTCACCGCGGCCCTCGCGCGGCTGCGCAAGCAGCACCCCACCTTCCGCCGCAGCCGCTTCTTCGACGGCCGCCCCGTGAAGATGGAGGAGGGGGCGCCGATCCCCGACGTGGTGTGGCTGCGTCCCGACGGCTCGCTCATGCAGCCGGAGGACTGGGACAACGGCTTCGGCCGCGCCGTCGGGGTGTTCCTCAACGGCCAGGGCATCCGCGAGCGCGATCGTCGCGGCGAGTCGATCAGCGACGACCACTTCCTCGTGCTGTTCAACGCGGGCGACGAGCCCGTCGACTTCGTTCTGCCGGACTTCGAATACGCGCCCGAGTGGGACGCCTACGTCGACACCGCGGGGGAGCGCGCGAACACCGAGCCGCTGAGTCCGGGTGAGACGCTGCCGATCGAGCCCAAGTCGCTCATCGTGCTGCGCGAGCACCACCTCCCCGAGCCCGAGGTCGACCACTCCGTGGCCGCCTCGCTGACCGCCCAGATCCAGGTGGTCGGCCCCGATGACCTGCCGGGCCAGGCGCCCAAGCCGGAGTTGTGACCGAGATGCGGCATCCGCTTTCGACCTACCGCCTGCAGATCCGCGAATCGTTCACCCTCGACGACGCCGCCGAGGTCACGGGATACCTCCGTGACCTCGGGGTCTCGTGGGCGTACCTGTCGCCGCTGCTGGAGGCGACGCCAGGCTCCGACCACGGGTACGACGTCGTCGACGTCACGCGGGTCGACCCCGCACGCGGCGGTGCCGAGGGCCTCGCGCGCTTCGCGGAAGCCGCGCGTGGGGAGGGTCTCGGCATCCTGGTCGACATCGTCCCGAACCACATGGGGGTCTCGGAGCCGCGGACGAACGCCTGGTGGTGGGACGTGCTGCGCCAGGGTCGCGCCTCGGTGTACGCCGACTCCTTCGACATCGACTGGGAGTTCGGCGGCGGCAAGGTGCGCGTACCCGTGCTCGGCGACGACCTCGACGCGGTCATCGGCGAGATCTCGTACGACCCGACGCCGGCTGACGACGCTCCCGACGGTGTGATCCGGTACTACGACCACGCCTTCCCGGTCGCGCCGGGGACGGGGACGGATGCCGCGGCCTCGGGCTCGCGGGACGCCATCGTCGCTCTGCTCGACGCGCAGAACTTCGAGCTGCGGTTCTGGCAGGACGAGGCCGCTGACCTCAACTACCGCCGCTTCTTCGCCGTCACCACCCTCGCCGGTGTCCGTGTCGAGCTGCCCGAGGTGTTCCAGGCGACGCACGCCGAGATCCTCCGCTGGGTGCGCGAGGGCCTCGCCGACGGTCTGCGCGTGGATCACCCCGACGGCCTCGTCGACCCGGGTGGCTACCTCGACCGGCTCGCGGTCGCGCTCGAGGAAGCGGGCGAGGGCGAGGTCGGATACGTCCTCGGTGAGAAGATCCTCGAGCACGGCGAGGCGCTGCCCTCGTGGTGGAAGACCGCCGGGACGACAGGTTACGACGCGCTCGCCGAGATCGACCGCGTGCTGACCGACCCCGCGGGCGAGGCGGCGCTCGACGCGCTCGACGCACGTCTGCGCGCCGACAGCGACCTTGCGCCGCTCACCGGGTGGCACGATCTGATCCACGACACCAAGCGCAAGATCGCCGACTCGATCCAGGTGTCGGAGATCCGGCGGCTCGTGCGGGGTCTTCCCGCTGAGCTCCGTGCGGAGTTCGGGGCCGACGTGCTGCAGGACGCGCTCGCCGAGGTCCTCGCGTGCTTCCCCGTCTACCGCTCCTACCTCCCCGCCGGCCGCGCCCACCTCGATGCCGCCGCGGGCGAGGCCGAGGTGCGCCGACCCGAGCTCGGCGACGTGATCGAGAAGCTCGTACCGGTGCTCGCCGACACCAGCCGCGAGGTCGCGTGGCGGTTCCAGCAGACGACCGGCCCGGTCATGGCCAAGGGCGTCGAAGACACGGCGTTCTACCGTTACACGCGGCTGGGCTCACTCACCGAGGTGGGGGGTGACCCGGGCGAGTTCGCCCTCGACGTCTCGGGATTCCACACCGCCCAGGCGCTGCGGCACGCGTCGTGGCCGACCGCCATGACCACGCTGTCGACGCACGACACCAAGCGCGGCGAGGACACGCGCGCCCGCATCGCGGTGCTGGCCGAGATCCCGGAGCGCTGGGCGGAGGTGCTGGGCGAGTTCCGCGGAATCGCCTCGACCGGGCACGGTCCGTTCGACAACCTGCTGTGGCAGGCGATCGTGGGCGCGTGGCCGGCATCCGCCTCCACTCCCGAGGGGCTGAAGGTCTATCGCGAGCGTCTGCACGCTTACGCCGAGAAGGCCGCGCGCGAGGCGAGCGAGGTCACCGGCTGGTGGGAGCAGGACGAAGCCTTCGAGGAGCGCATGCACGCGGTCGTCGACGCGGCGACCGGCCCCGCCGCCGAGCGGGTGCGCGCGTTCGTGGACGAGATCTCGCCCGCGGGCTGGTCGAACGGCCTGTCGGCGAAGCTGCTGCAGATCATGGGTCCCGGTGTCCCCGACGTCTACCAGGGCTCGGAGCTGTGGGAGCAGTCTCTGGTCGACCCCGACAACCGTCGCGCGGTGGACTTCGCCGAACGGCGACGTCTGCTCGCCTCGCTCGACGCGCCCGGCGCGGCTTTCCCCGCGGTGGATGCCACGGGCGCGGCCAAGATGCTCGTGACATCGCGAGCGCTGCGTCTGCGTCGCGAGCACCCGCTGGAGATCTACCGTCCGCTGGAGGCCGCGGGAGTGGCATCCGATCATGTCATCGCGTTCGATCGCGGTGGGGTGTTCGCCGTCGCGACGCGGTTGCCCCACGGCCTGGTGGCGGCGGGCGGATGGCGCGACACGGTGGTGCTGCTCCCGGACGTGCCCCTGATCGACGTGCTGACCGGCCGCTCCTTCGCGGGCGGACCCACCCCGCTGACCGACCTCCTGGCCTTCTACCCGGTGGCCCTCCTCATCTTCTGACCCCCCGTCCCCCGAGCGCGTGAGGGGTCACTTTCTGTCGCTTCACGCCTCTCTGAGCGACAATTTCTGACCCCTCACGCGTAAGGACACACCATGAGCATCGACGTCTGGGCACCGAAGGCAGAACGGGTGCGGTTGCGCCGGCTGGATGACAGCGGCGATGCCGTCGTCGAGGACATCGAGATGGAAAGCGCCGCCGACGGGTGGTGGACCGCCCCGGTCGACCTCGCCGACGGAGAGCGGTACGGCTTCGTCCTCGGCGACGGCGACGACCTGCGCCCCGACCCGCGCTCACGGCGCCAGCCGGGGGGCGTGCACGAAGCCTCGGCCTGGTTCGACCCGAGCGTCTACGCCTGGAACGACGCGAGCTGGACGGGCAAGCAGCTCGCGGGCGGACTGATCTACGAGCTGCACCTCGGCACCTTCACCCCCCGAGGGGACGCTGGATGCCGCGATCGGGCGCCTCGAGCACCTCGTCGACCTCGGTGTGACCCACGTGGAGCTCCTCCCGGTGAACGGCTTCAATGGCACCTGGAACTGGGGCTACGACGGCGTTCTCTGGTACACCGTGCACGAGGCCTACGGCGGACCCGAGGCATACCAGCGCTTCGTCGACGCGGCGCACGCGGCCGGCCTCGCGGTCATCCAGGACGTCGTCTACAACCACCTCGGTCCCTCGGGAAACTATCTGCCCGAATACGGGCCATACCTGCGCGAGGGCAGCCGCAACACGTGGGGCGACTCGATCAACCTCGACGAAGACGCGGTGCGCGCCTACATCGTTGAGAACGCTCTGATGTGGATGAGCGACTACCACGTCGACGGTCTGCGCCTGGATGCGGTGCACGCGCTGCTCGATCACCGCGACCCGCACGTGCTGCAGGAGATCGCCGAGCGCACCGACGCCCTGTCGGCGCACCGCGGCATCCCGCTGACAACCATCGCCGAGAGCGACATGAACGACCCGAAGCTGATCCTGCCGCGCGAGACCGGCGGCTACGGCCTCACCGCGCAGTGGTCGGACGACTGGCACCACACGGCGCACGTCGCCCTCACCGGCGAGACGATCGGCTACTACGAGGACTTCGCCGACCTCGACGCGTTCCGCAAGGTCAGCGAGGGCGGCTTCTTCCACGACGGCACCTACTCGTCGTTCCGCGAGGAGAAGCACGGAAAGCCGATTCCGGATGCCGTGCCCAACTGGCGCCTCGTGACCTTCGCGCAGGATCACGACCAGATCGGCAACCGTGCCGCGGGCGACCGCCTGTCGCAGTCGCTCGGCTACGACCGCCTCGCCGCGGCCGCTGTGCTGACGCTCACCGCCCCGGGCACACCGATGCTGTTCATGGGCGAGGAGTGGGGCGCATCCACTCCCTGGCAGTTCTTCACCTCGCACCCCGAACCCGAGCTCGGCAAGGCCACCGCCGAGGGACGCATCGCCGAGTTCGCGAAGATGGGCTGGGACGAGTCCACCGTGCCCGATCCGCAGGACCCCACGACGTTCGAAAATTCGAAGCTCGATTGGGACGAGGTCGGCGAGGGCGACCACGCGCAGCTGCTGGGGCTGTACCGCGAGCTGGCGAAGCTCCGCCGGGAGCGCCCGGAACTGACCGACCCCTCCCGCGTGGGCCTGTCGGCCGCGGCGCGCGAGGCGACGGGCGGTCGGGTGTACGAGCTTCGTCGCGGTGACCTCGTGGTCGTCGTCAACCTGTCGGATGCCGAGGTCTCGGCATCCGTCTCCTCCGGTGCCCGGGTGCTCTTGGCGACGACGGAGGGCGTGGTGCTCGACGGCGTGGCGCTCACTGTTCCCGCCGGCGGGAGCGCGATCGCGGCTCCGGCTCTCTGATGTGGGGCGCTGCTTCGTATCGACTCCTTAGGACCTCGTCCCACTTCTGACGGAGCATGTCCCACTTATGGCGGGTTGGGGGCTGCAACCAGCCATAAGTGGGACGAGGTTCGAAAGACGTCAGTCGACCGACGGGCGGATCAGGCGCAGGATGCGGATGACGGCGGGCGGCAGGAGCACGAAGGCGGCCACGATGATCGCCATCACCCCGATCCCGGTGCTCCGCGGCTCGCCGCCGAATCGCTCGACCGCGAGCCAGCTCAGTCCCCACGCCAGCGCGAGGGCCGGGGTGAGGCGCCACGAGCTCTTCCACGCGATCGCGAGGCCGATGAGGCCCACCACGACCAGGACCCCGATGCCGATGGCATCCGCCGCCTTCTCCCACGACGAGGGGGCGACGGTCGTGAGCCAGGCGGCCGTGTTGGCGACCGTGGCCAGGGTGACCCAGCCGAGGTGCAGACCCGTGACGCCGTCGATGAGGATCGAGTCGACCACGCCGCCGCGCGGTTCGCGCGTGAGCACGGCGACGCGGAACGTCCAGCCGAGGGCGGCCAGGAGCAGCACGATGACGACGACCGTGAGGAAGAGGGTGCCGAAGCGCGCGGCGACGAGCCACAGACCGTTGAGGGTCATGGTCAGGGCGATGAGCCAGCCGAGCGCGCGCTGGCGCGGGTTCGTACGCTGGCGCGGGAGGGCCTGCCAGATGGCGTACGCGATGAGGCCGAGGTAGATCGCCGACCAGATCGAGAACGCCGGCCCCGCGGGGGCGAGGTACGACCCGTTCGTGCTGAGCGCGCCGTCCTGCTGATCCTCGACCGCGGTGTTGCCGAAGGCGCCGGCGCCGATCACCGCCGCGATGATCATGAACGACAGGGCGGAGAGGACGACGATCTGACGTGCGAGGTCGTTCCCCCGCCATGGAGCTTCTACGTTCATGGGCTAAAGCCTAGATAAGCTAGCGAGATTCGCGGTTCGGGCTTGACATCGCGGCATCCGGCCCGCGCCGTCGTGCGGAGTTGGGGGCGGACACGCCGTGGAGCGGGTCGGCGGGGCGGCGTGTCGGGCATGGACTCCGCCTGACGGCTCGCGTGACGGGGCACGCCGCGACGGCCCGCGGGAGGGTCAGACCGCGACGGCCCGCGCGGCGAAAGACCGCAGCAACAGGGTGGGCTGCTCGACCGAGGCCGTGCGCACGTGCGCCGAGACCTGGTCGAACGCCTCGGCGTCGAAGTAGCCCGCGTCGCGGTAGACCTCCATCCGCGCGACGAACGCCTCGGCGGTCGGCTCGGGGTGGAACTGCGTCGCCCACAGGCCGGCCCCGGCGCGGTACGCCTGCACCGGGCAGGCGGCGTTCTCGGCGAGGAGCGTCGCCCCGGGAGGCACGCTCGCGGTGCCCTCCTTGTGCGCGGTCAGCGCCTGGAAACGCGGGCTCAGGATGCCGAACAGCTCGTCGTCGCGCCCCGCGTCGGTCAGCGCGATCTCGGCGGGGCCCGTGCCCTCGGGGGTGTTCAGGGTGACCTCGCCGCCGAGCATGCGCGTGACGACGCCGATGCCGAAGCACGTGAACATCGCGCTCGTGCGCCCCTCGATCGCGGTGGCCGCGAGGCGCTCGAGGTCGCGCTCGAGACGGCGCTGCTCGTCGGTCTTGTCGGGATCGGTGACGTTGAAGGGACTTCCGCCCACGACCACGGCGGCGAAGCGCTCGATATCGCGGGGGAGGGGCTCACGGACGAGGTCGTGGTGCACGAGATCGTCGTCGTCCACCCCGAGTCCGTCGCGGAACGACGCCCACTCGGCCGCGGCCGCATCGCGCTGCGGGCGGGCGCAGACGTAGAGCAGGCGAGCGGTCACCCAGGGATTCTATGCGCGCGCACGGGCGTCGTGCCCGGGGCTGGACTCACGAGGAAACAGCGGGTCACCTCCGGGAACCGCGCCCGGCTGTCGCGCTCGCCCGCGCATCGGTCCCGCTCACGCGCGACCGCCTCACCGCGATGAGGAGGGCTCCCGCGAGGAGCGCTGCGGCGCCCCCGACCGCGAGGCCCGGGCTCGACGGCATCCCCGACTCGGCCAGGCGCGCGGGGGCCGCGCCCGAGGCCGAGGGGGTCGGAACGGGTGCGGGGGAGGTTTCCGCCAGGGAGAAGCTCGGCGTCGCCGCGATCGGGACGGGCCAGCGGGCGTCCTCGAGGTACGTCGCCAGGAAGGGGGCCGGTTGCCCCTCGGTCGGCACGTCGTCGGCCGTTGACTGCAGCGGGAGCGTGACTTCGCCGCTCTCGATCGTGACGGTCTGCTCGCTCGGCGAGGGGCGCCAGGCGAGGGAATCGGTCGTTCCGACCGTGACCAGGAGCGCGTGCCCGGGCGCGAGCGTCCACTCGACGTTGCGCAGGTGCATGCGGGTCGTCCCTGACGCGTCCAGGGGTGCCGCTTCTTCGACGATGAGCGTCGGCACACCGTCGGGCTCGACGTCCCACAGTCGCGCGTGCGCGACGCCCGCCCCCTGGGTGCGGAGGTTCAGGGACGCCCTGCCGCTGAGGCGCGTGGGCTCGTCGACGGGGGCGGAGAGCGTCTGCGAGGCCCCGATGGTCTGCGCGTCGCGCGGGGCGGTGCCGAAGAGCGAGCCGTCGCCCTCGTCGCCCGCGGGGAGAGCATCGGCGCCGCGGCCGGTGTCGACGTACGAGCCGGGCGCGAGAGGAGCGGTGACCTCGTGCGTGACGCCGGGCCACGACGACTGGAGGCGCCAGCGCCCCTCGTTGTCCTGCAGCGCCCAGGCGGGTTCGGGGGCCGGCGCCCCGAGCAGATGAGCGTCGAAGAACGCCCGAACCTCGTCGACCCATCCGGCGCGGCCCATCTTCAGACGGCCCTCGTCGTCTACGTCGTTGCCGGAGTAGTGGTCCCACGGCCCCGCCCACCCGCTCACCGGACCGGCGACGGCATCCAGGAACTCCGCCATGCCCTCCGGGCGGGTATTCCTCTCGGTCCACCCCTGCGTGAGGAACAGCGGGATCGTCGAACCCTCGGCGCGCTGCGCGGTGTTGCGCGCGGTCCAGAAAGGCGACGAGGGATCGGATTCCAGGGTGTCGGCCAGGATGCCGGCGGCGCACTCGGGGTGGGTCTGCTCGTACGCGGCGTTCGTCCGGTAGCGCTCGGTGTCGGGCGGGATCACGACGCCGTCCACGGTCCCGGAGTGATCGATGCCGGGCAGGGCCGCGATGCGGTTGTACGCCTCGATCGTCGTGCGGTTGTTTTCGGCGGGGATGCCGTTCTCGTAGAGGTAGTCGTACAGGTCCCACGACGGCTCCTGGGCGACGACCGCCGCGAGGCCCGCGGGACGGTCGGCGAGACCGATCAGCCCCGTGACGGCGTCGTACGACTTCCCGTACATCCCGACGCGACCCGTCGACCACGGAGCGGATGCCGCCCACTCCACGAACGCGCGCACGTCGGCCTGCTCGCCCGGACCGCTGAAGTCGTAACAGCCGGAGCTCCCGCCGAAGCCGCGCAGGTCGCCGAACACGACGGTGTAGCCGGCGGCGAACAGGCCGCCGTCGTCGATGAAGGCGCGGTGGCGCATCGAGGGGCCGGTGAACGACTTGCCCTCGTCGGCCTGCTGGCCCGCGTGCGAGAGGTAGGGACCGCTGATGAGGATCACCGGCGTGCGGGCGTCCGCCGGCACACCCGCCGGACGGAGCACGTCGGCGTGCAGTTCGACGGGGTCGCCGTTGCGATTCGCGACGGAGGACGGCAGGTAATGCTCGGTCCACACCGCGCCCTCGGGGACCGAGGGGTTCTCCGCGTGCGTGACGCCCCGCGAGACGTCGGGGTCGGCGTCCACATCCGCGTCGGGCGTGGGGGCGCCGTCGTCCGCGGAGGTGGCCTCCGCGGAGGGGGCGGCGGGCGCCGACGCGGCGTCACTCGTGTCGGAGGCGATGGCGGGGGTCGCGCCGATGAGAGTCAGCACGACGGTCAGCACCAGGGCGTTCGTCGTTGTGCGTCCGTGCATTCCGTCTCCCCTTCGCGGTGCGCGTCGATCGCACCCTACCGCGCGGGGCGTGTCCCTCTCCCGGTGTGCGGGCGCCCCCGCGCGGAGTCAGCGCGAAGAGCGCGCGGTGCGTCCCCGGACGATGCCGACGAAGGCCTCGACGTCGGCGGTCGTCCGTTCGCGGAGCCACGCGAGCGCGACCGTCGACACCGGTCCGTCACTCAGCACCCGGTACTCGACATCGCGGCGCTGGTGGGCGCGCGCGAGCGACATCGGCACGACCACGACGCCGACGCCCGCGGCCACGGTCGCGATGGCTTCGCCGGTGTCCGACGGCGGCGCGAACGTCGGGGGGACGGCATCCGGGATCCGCGCACCGAGCACGTCGTCGGCGGGGACGATCACGACCTCGCCGGCCAGATCCGCGGTGTCGAGCTCGTCGCCGGCCGTCAGGTGAGAGTCGACCGACATCACGACGACGGGCTGTTCCTCGTAGAGCGGGATGAGGTGGAGGTCATCGGATGCCGTGACGGGGAGCCGCACGAGAGCGGCGTCGACCTCGTCGAGGTGCGACCGTTGCCCGGCGACGTCGATCTCCCGGAGCTCGAGGGTGACGTGCGGCATGCGCTCACGCCACAGGCCGATCCACTTCCCCGGGGTCGCACCCGGGACCGCGCCGAGCACGAAGGTGCGCGGGGGTTCCGGAGGAGCGGGGGCGGGGCGCGGTGCCTTCCCTCTCGCGGGGCGCTTCGGCGTGGAGGGCCGTGCCGCTCCGCCCTTGCGGGCACCGCCGGTGGGACCACGTCCCCGGGACCCACTGCCGCTCGCCATGGTTCCAGGCTATCCGCGCGAGTAACGTGGAACGCATGATCGGCATCCTGGCGCTCGTGTTCGCCGGCCTCGCGGCCCTGCTGCACGTCTACATCTTCGTGCTCGAGAGTGTCCGCTGGTCGCAGCCGAAGACGTGGAAGGTCTTCGGGATCGCCGATCAGAAGACGGCGGATGCCACGAAGCCGATGGCCTACAACCAGGGCTTCTACAACCTCTTCCTCGCGATCGGCGCCATCATCGGCATCCTGTTCTGGATCGTCAACGGCGTGGGCGACGTGGCCGGACGCACGCTGCTGATCTTCTCGCTCGGCTCCATGCTGGGTGCGGCGCTCGTGCTCGTGACCTCGGGCAGCAAGTACCTGCGCCCCGCGACGATTCAGGGCACCCTGCCGCTCATCGGTCTCGTGCTCGCGATCTTCGCCTGACGGGTCCGCTGCTCAAGAGACGAAAACCCGCACGCTCCGAGGAGTCGTGCGGGTCGTGAGGCCACGGGACGGCTGTCGCGGCGGCCGGATCACGCGGCCAGGCGGAGTCCCCGCTGGTCGGTCGCGACCGCTTCGCCGTCGTTGATGATCTCGTCGTCGCCGATGAGCGAGCCCGTCGCGACGCGGGCGTTGTGGCCCACCTGCGTGCGAACGCCGATGTGAGCGCCCGCGCCGATGACCGCGCCGGCGCAGATGTGCGCGTGCGGCTCGATGCGAGCCTCGGGTCCGATGACGGCGTCGGATTCGATCCACGCCCCTCGGCCGACACGAACACCCGCGGCGATCTGCACACCGGGTTCGACGTAGGCGCCGTTCTCGACCAGCGCCGACGGGTGGACCTTCGCGCCGTGCGCGACGAGTCCGCGACCGTTGACGTGCTTGCGGTAGCGCAGCGTCTCGCCGTGGTCGTTTTCGATGTCGATGTAGTTCTTACCCACGATCCCCTCCGGTCGACTCTCGGATTCAGCCGACATGTATGACAACGGGTGGGGAATGCCCTTCATTCCCTCGAATGGTTCTTCGTCGCCCGTGCCGCCATCGGTTTGCTCGACGTCGAGAGAAGTGCGGCGAGGACTCTCGACGATGTTTCGTCCTCCTGTTCTCGCACGTCGACGGCGGTGAGCCTGCCGGGTTGACAGACGGGCGCGAAGGGGAGGCTGATCCGGGGTGCTGCTCGACCCTCACGCCGGCTGGCAGGTAGGGCACCAGTAGACGTTGCGCTCGCTCGTTGCCGAGGCTCCGAGCGAGGTCGCGCGGATCGATGTGCCGCAACGCCGACAGGGCGCGCCCTCACGTCCGTAGACCCAGAACCGACGGCCCGGGCGGGTGTCGCCGGTGAACGTCCGTTCGGGGCGCGGGAGGTTGGCGCGGATCATGCGCTCGCCGAGCGCGATCGTCGCCTGCACGTCGATCTCGGTGGCCGGGGTGGTCGGCGCGATGCCGCGCACGAAGAGCAGCTCGTTCGCGTAGACGTTGCCGAAACCGGCGACGTTTCGCTGATCGAGCAGTGCGACGTGCGCTTCCCGCGGGTCGGCCGCGACCCGGCGCACCGCCTCGGCTTCATCCCAGTCGTCGGCGAGGAGGTCGGGACCGAGGTGCCCGATGACGGTGTGCTCGTCGACGGTGCGCAGCACCTCGACCATCGCGAGGTCGAAGCCGACGGCATCGGCTCCCGCGACCCCGACGATCGCGCGGGCTTTGAAAGCGGGGCGGCGCCAGCGCTCGCCCGGCCGGTACACGTCCCACCGGCCCTCCATCTTGAGGTGCGAGTGCAGCGTGTATCCGCCGATGCGGTGCAGCAGGTGTTTGCCGCGCGCGGCGACCTCGTGCACGGTCTCGCCGCGCAGATCGGCGGTGGCGCTCCCGGGGACGCGGATGTCGAAGCGCGTGACGACCTTTCCGGCCAGAGCGGCCGAGAGCTTCGCCGCCGCGCGGTAGACGGTGTCACCCTCAGGCACGGGCGGCCTCCGCTCGGGGCCGGACCACGGTGCGGCTCGGCTCCCCGACGTGGAGGACGGGGGGAGCGAGGCGGTCGGTCCCGGCCGGCGTGGCGGGGCGGGCCGCGGCGGTGTGGTGCTCAGGCACGCGCGGCCTCGCGGAGGGTGTCGCCCGCGGTGAGCTTGCGCAGCGTGAGCCCCTTCGGCGACTCGACGAACCCGGCGGTGCGCAACGCGCGCCCGACCGCCGTGCCGTAGACGAACTCGCCGTTGACCTGCTCGATGGTCAGCGTTTCGAGTCGACGACGCTTGGCCGTCTCGGCGAGGTCGGTCGCGGCTGCCGCGAGACGCGCTTCGTCATCGGTGAAGGCCAGGGCGGTGCGGCCCCCGCGCTCCAGGTACAGGGTCAGTTCTCCGTCGACGAGCACGACCACTCCGCCCGCTTTGCGACCGGGGCGATGCGTAACGCCTTCGAGGGCGGGCCAGCCCAGGGCAGCACCGTAAGGGTTCGCGGGGTCGGTCGCCGCGAGCGTGACCGTGCGCAGGGGAGGAGGGTCGGCGACGGCGGCAAACTCGCGGAGCCGGTCGACCGTCGCGGAGGCGGCGAACTGGGCCGCCCCGAGTTTCTCGATGACGTATCCGCGGCGGCAGTGCCCCGCCTCCTCGAACCCCGCCAGGATCCGGTAGACCTGCGCGAACCCACCCGGGACGCCCTCGGACTGCACGGCACCTCGCGTCACGACGCCGTAGCGGTCGAGCAGCAGGCTCGCCGTCGCCGTTGCGCGAGCGGCGGCATCGGCCTCCCGCTCGGGCAGGAGCGACCAGCGCCCGCCGAGCGACGGCGGTCGCGGAGCCGACGTCGCCCGCGGCATCGCGGCCCCGCGATACATGCGTGCGCGCGGCGCGCGACGGACGACGCGGTGCGACTGTCCGCCGCCGCTGAGGAGCGTCCTCACGGGGGCGAACGTGTCGTTCGTGACGCGCCCCGCCCAGGTCAGTGCCCAGAGGGCGTCGTTGACCGACTGCTCGTTCTCGGCCCCGGCGAGCTGCTTCAGCTGCGCGGCGAAGTACGCCCCGCCCCCGTCGAGCGCGGCGAGGATGCGGGCCTCGAGCGAGTCGGGAGCCGGGTCGTCGGGATCGTCGGGGTCTTGCAGGGTGAACGGCGCCGCCTCGGCCGGGTGCAGCGCGATCCATCCGTCGCGGCCCGGAAGGGTGCCGTGCCCCGACCACACCACCTCGCCCGTGGCGGTGAGCTCGTCGAGGAGAGCGGGGGAGTAGTCACGGACGCGCGAGGGCAACACGAGCGACTCCCACGCGCTCGCCGGGATCGGCACTCCCGCGAGCTGCTCGATGACCGCGAGCACCCCGTCGATGCCCTCGAGCGGTCGCCCCAAGTGCTGCCACACGGGGAGGAATCGCGCGTAGGCCGCGGGTGGCACGGGCTCGACGCTGCCGCGGATCGCGGCGAGCGAGCGCATGCGCAGACGACGGAGAACCTCGACGTCGCACCACTCGGTGTCGTCGCCGCGGCTGCCCCCTCCGGACCCTGAGCCTGTCGAAGGGGTCCCTGAGCCTGTCGAATGGTCGGGCAGGAAGAACCCGCTCGCCAGACGCCCCTGTGATTCGAGCCGCTGCAGTGTGAGCCGGGCGACGGCGACTCCGACCCCGAGTCGCTCGGCGACCGCGTCGGTCGTGAACGGCGCGTGCGTGCGGGCGTAGCGGGCGACCAGATCGCCGAGCGGGTCGGCGAGCGGTTCGAGGAACGCGTTCGGGATGCCGACCGGCAGCGCCGCGCCGAGAGCATCGCGGAGCCTCCCGGCGTCTTCGATCCCGGCGACGCGCGAGACGCCGCCGATCGTGACGCGGATCGCGCGGCGATCGTCGACGAGGGTGGCGAGATGTTGCTCGGCCTCGGCGAGGGCATCGGTCTCGGCGTCGAGACGCGACGCGACCTCGGCCGCGTCGAGCGGGCCGAGGATGCGCAGGAGATCGGCCACGCCCTCGACCCCTCGCACGCGGCGATCCGGATCGAGGCGCTGCGCTTCGCGCTCGAACTGCGCGATGACCTCGGGGTCGAGGAGTTCGCGCATCTCGACCTTGCCGAGCAGTTCGCTCAGCAGCGCCGGGTCGACCGAGAGCGCCGCTGCGCGTCGCTCGGCGAGAGGCGAGTCGCCCTCGTACATGAAGGCCCCGACGTACCCGAAGAGCAGGTCGCGGGCGTACGGCGAGGGCTGCGAGGTGGTGATCTCGACGAGCCGGATGCGACGCTCGCCGATCTGACGGGTCACGCGCAGGAGCGCGGGAAGGTCGTAGACGTCTTGCAGCACCTCGCGCAGCGTCTCGAGGATGATCGGGAATGCCGGATGTCGCTTCGCGACCTCGAGAAGCTGGGCGGACCGCTGCCGCTGCTGCCACAGCGGCGAACGGCGGTTCGGGTTGAGGCGGGGAAGCAGGAGCGCGCGCGCCGCGCACTCGCGGAAGCGAGAAGCGAACAGCGCCGATCCGCCGACCTCGTCGGTGACGATCTGCTCGAGTTCGTCGGGTTCGAAGACGAAGAGGTCGGCTCCGGGCGGTTCGGCGGCGGCATCCGGAACCCGGGCGATGATCCCGTCATCGCTCGCGACGGCGGCCCCCTCGACACCCAGTCGCTCGCGGATGCGCGCGTTCACCGCGAGAGCCCAGGGGGAGTGCACCTGCATGCCGTAGGGGGAGTGCAGGATGATGCGCCAGTCGCCGACCTCGTCGCGGCTGCGTTCGACGGTCAGGGTGCGGTCGGTGGGGAGGCTGCCGGTGGCCTCGCGCTGCTCGGCGAGATACGACAACAGGTTCGTGATCGCGTTGTCGTCGAGTCCCGACTCGCGCAGGCGCTCCTCGGCCTTGGCTTGGTCGGCGCCCGCCAGGTCGCGCGAGAACTTTCCCAACGCTTCACCCAATTCGGCGGGGCGGCCGATGCCGTCACCGTGCCAGAACGGCAGCTTGCCGGGCTGCCCGAAGGCCGGCAGCACGTTGACGCGGTCGTGCGTGATCTCGACGATGCGCCAGCTCGTCGTTCCGAGCGTGAACACGTCGTTGACGCGCGACTCGTAGACCATCTCTTCGTCGAGCTCGCCGACGCGGGCGTTCTGCGACTCGCCCGCGACGAAGACGCCGAACAGCCCGCGGTCGGGGATCGTGCCGCCGCTCGTCACCGCGATGCGCTGAGCGCCCGGCCGGCCGGTGAGGGTCCCCGCGTCGCGATCCCAGACCAGGCGCGGGCGGAGCTCGGCGAACTCGTCGGACGGGTAGCGCCCCGCGAGGAGGTCGAGCGTCGCCTCGTACGCCGAGCGCGGCAGCGAACGGAACGGCGCGCTGCGCTTGACGGTGTCGAACCATTCTTCGACGTCGATCGAGCCGAGGGCCGCGGCCGCGACGGTCTGCTGGGCGAGGATGTCGAGTGGATTCTGCGGTACCGCGATGGCCTCGATGCGACCGGCGAGCATGCGCTCGGTGACCACGGCCGTGTGCAGCACGTCGCTGCGGTGCTTGGGGAACAGAGCCGCGCGGCTCACCTCGCCGACCTGATGCCCCGCGCGTCCCACTCGCTGGAGACCGGATGCCGCGCTCGGGGGCGCCTCGACCTGGATGACGAGGTCGACCGCGCCCATGTCGATCCCGAGTTCGAGGCTGCTCGTCGCCACGACGCAGCGCAGCGCGCCCGATTTGAGCTCGTCCTCGACCTGGGCGCGCTGCTCCTTGGAGACCGAACCGTGGTGGGCTTTGGCGAGGATCGCGGCGACACCCGCGGACGCTCCGGCCTGCGCCATCATGCCCGCAGGGACGGTGGGTTCGGGCACGTCGATGCCGACGCGCTCGGCGTAGATCTCGTTGAGACGCCCCGTGAGCCTCTCGGCGAGCCGGCGGGAGTTGGCGAACACGATGGTCGATCGCCGTTCCAGGATCCGGTCGACGATCGCCTCTTCGACGTGCGGCCACACCGAGCCGGCCATCTCGGTGCTCTCGGGTCGCTCGGAGAACCACTCGCCGTCGGTCGCCTCGTCTGGCTCGGGGGAGCCCGGGGGCGGGGGAGGGTTGAGCATGTCTTCGATCGGGACGACGACCGACAGGTCGAACGCCTTCGTCGCTTTCGGCGCCACGATATCGACGGGCTGCGCGCCGCCGAGGAACCGAGCGACCTCGTCGATCGGTCGCACCGTGGCCGAGAGGCCGATGCGCTGCGCGGGCTTCTCGAGCAGTGCATCGAGCCGCTCGAGGCTCACCGCGAGGTGGGCGCCGCGCTTGGTGGCCGCGACCGCGTGCACCTCGTCGATGATGACGGTGTGCACGCCGCGCAGCGTCTCGGCGGCCTGGCTCGTCAACATGAGGTACAGCGACTCGGGCGTGGTGATGAGGATGTCGGGCGGGTCGGTGACGAGCTTTCGACGGTCGCTCGAACTCGTGTCGCCGGAGCGCACGCCCACGGTCACACCCGGAACCTGGATGCCGAGGCGCCGGGCCGACTGCCCGATCCCGACGAGCGGCGACCGGAGGTTGCGTTCCACGTCGACGCCGAGGGCTTTCAACGGAGAGATGTAGAGCACGCGCGTGTTCGTCGCGGGGGCCTTCGGAGCCGCTTTCTTGCCGCGGCGCGGGGGCTCGGCATCCGGAATCTCGGGGGCCTTCTCGCGGAAGATCCGGTCGATCGCGAAGAGGAAGGCCGAGAGGGTCTTGCCGGAGCCGGTGGGCGCGACGACGAGCGCGTTGCGCCCGGACGACACCGATTCCCACGCGCCTCTTTGGGCATTGGTCGGGGCCGAGAACGCACCGCGGAACCAGTCCTGCGTCGCAGGACCGAATCTGTCGAGGACGTCAGCCATGCCGACATCTTCTCTCGGACCTCCGACATCGGCTCGGGGTTGACGTTCGCCCGCCGCGGAACGGGCGGATGGCCGCCCGGAGTTCCCCCTCGAGACGGAGGCGGTGATGCGCGCAGGTGCCTAGCGTGAAGGCATGAACAGCGCATCGTCGTCCCCGCGGGCCGCCGTCGCGGTCGTGTCCGTCTCCGTCCTCCTCGGCCTCGCCATCGGTGCCGCCCTGTGGCTCGGCTCGCAGAACCTGCTCATGGGCGCCACGATCGGCGGCATCCTGGCACTGCTCTTCGGTGGTTTCGCGGTCTTCGCGGTACGCACGGGGGCGTCTTCGCGCGGCGGCCCCGGTGCCGACGCGGGTGCGGTCGTCGTCGGCGGTGGAGGCTGCGGCGACGGCGGCGGTGGGGGCGGCGACGGCGCCTGCTGAGCTCACGGGGCGCACTCCGTCAGCCCCCCGTCCTCCAGCTCCAGAACGAGGTCCAGCCCGAGTCGCGCGAGGAACGCGTCGTCGTGACTGACCACGAGCACCGCTCCGCGGTAGGCCTGCAGCGCCGACACCAGTTGATCGACCGTGTCGAGATCGAGGTTGTTCGTCGGCTCGTCGAGCACGAGGAGCTGCGGCGGCGGATCGGCCAACAGCACGCGGGCGAGGGCGACACGGAAGCGCTCGCCACCGGACAGCGACCCGACGGAACGGATGACCGCGTCTCCACGGACGAGGAAGCGGGCGAGCCGATCCCGCACCGAGGCCACGGGAACGTCCGGCGCCGCCGCGCAGACGGTGTCGAGGACGGATGCCGCGTCGTCGAGGCCGTCGAGACGCTGGGGGAGGTAGCCGACGTGCTCCACGCTCGCTCGGGCGTGAACCGCCCCCGCGAACTCCGTTCGGTGCACGAGGCTCTCGAGCAGGGTCGTCTTTCCCGCACCGTTGCGCCCGACGAGAGCGACGCGCTCACGGCCGGTGACGATCCACTCGCGCTCGCCGTCGCCCAGCGTCGCGATGCGCCGACCGGGCGCGTTGCCCGGATCGGGCAGGTCGATGCGCACCACGTCATCGTCGCGGACGCGCGCCGACGCCTCGTTCAGCGCCGCGCGCGCGGCATCTTCCTTGCCCTTCATCTCCGTGCTCAATCGGCCCGCGCTCACCTGCGCCGCGTTGGCGCGTCCTCCCGCGATGATTCTCGGAACCCGCTTCTCGACCTGCGCCTTGTGCGCGACGCGGGCGCGGGTGGCGAGCTTGTCGTACGACTCGATGCGTTGCCGTCGCCACCGGCGGAGGCTCTGTGCGGCGTCGCGCTCGGCGCGGACAGCCGCTTCCTGCTCCGCGTCGCGGTGCGCTCTCCAGACGCTGTACGGACCGCCGACGACGCTGAGGGTGTGGCCGTACAGCTCGGCGGTGGCATCCATCAGCTCCAGCAGGCTCACGTCGTGACTCACCACGACGAGGGTGCCGGGCCACGCCTGCACGAGTTCGCTCACCCGCGCGCGGGCCTCGCGGTCGAGGTCGTTCGTCGGCTCGTCGAGCAGCGTGATCTCGGCCGCACGGGCGCGCAGCCCGACGAGCGCGGCCAGCATCGTCTCACCGCCGGAGAGCTCGCCGACGGTTCGATCCAGCGCGTCGGACGGCACACCGGCCTCGGCGAGCAGGGCATGGGCGCGTGTCTCGACGTCCCAGTCGTCGCCGACGGCGTCGAAGTGGTGCGGTGCCACATCCCCCGACTCGATCGCGCGGAGGGCGGTCAGCGCCCTCTCGACGCCGAGGAGCGAAGAGACCGGTCGGCGCGGATCGGACGCGAGACGCTGGGGCAGCATCGCGACCTCACCGGATGCCGAGACCGAGCCGGACGTCGGGGCGATGTGCCCCGCCGCGACGCGGAGGAGCGTGGACTTGCCGGCGCCGTTACGGCCGACGAGACCGGTGCGCCCGCGGCCGAGCGCGCCCGAGACGCCGTCGAGGGCGACGGTTCCGTCGGGCCACTCGAGGCGGACGTGGTCGAAGACGAGGGAAGGGGACGGTGATGACATGACGGAACTCCGGGAACGCGGGATGCGCGGACGCCGGACCCGTCCGCATCAGCGGAGGGAGGCCGAGAAAGACGGCGGGTCGACGGGTCAGCGCGCGGACAGGGGCGCGGAAGCGTCGACGTTCTTCACCGGAGGAGACCTCGTTCTCGGGGACAGGGCTGCCTACGATAGCCCACGTGGGCGGGATGGGGAACCCCGGCCACCCGTGTCCGTCTCAGCCCGCGGCCTCGCGGTCGGCGAGGCGCGCGTCGAGGAACGTGCGAACGTCGTCGAGCTCGTCCTGCGAGATCGAGTGGGTGAGTCCCGGGTACACCCGGCCGCTCAGCTCGCTATGCCCGGGGAGCCACTGCGCCGTCGCGTCGATGAGGTGGGCGGGGATGACATCGTCCGCGGCTCCCCGACCCCAGAAGACGGGGGGACGACGGTCCGCCAGGACCGCGTCCCCGGGGAGCTCGCCCCCCGCCGCGTAACCGGCGAGCACCACGACGAACGCCACCGCGTCGGGGTCGACCCGCAGCGTCTGGACGGCGACCGCGCCGCCCTGTGAGAAGCCGAGGAGCCCCACGGGGGTATCGCCGACGGCATCCTGAATCCACGCCAGCACGGATCGCGCCGCGCGGGTGACGGCGTCGGGGTCGCGTCCGTCGAGACCCTCGATGGGATACCACGAGGCTCCCGGCATCGGCCACGGCGGCGCAAGAGGAGCACGGACGCTCGCGATCACGAATTCGGTCGGCAGGTACGGGACGAGACCGAAGAGGTCGTGCTCGTCGGAGCCGTAGCCGTGCAGCAGGAGCAGGACCGGCCGATTCGCGCGTTCGGCCGGCGGCACCGACCACCGCACGAGGGAGGAGTCGAGGGAGAGGGGCGCGCTCATGCGGCCATTGTGGCAAAGGCCTCCGACATCGGGCTCCCATCGGGCTTCGCCGGTGGTGAGTCGGGAGGAGGACCCGGGACGGGAGGACCCTTCGCCCGCGAGACCTCCTCCCGTCTCGGATTCCCCTCCCTCCGCGCGGCGGAACGCACCGTGACCGCGCGGACACGCGGCATCCGGAGCGGTCGGTTGATATACAGGGAGCATGGCTGTCCGCACACCCGACCCCGAGCCCGGCGACAACGGCGGGGACCGCGAGCCGCTGTCCGGCCCCTTCTCGGGTGCGCCCAGCGGCCCGAACACCAACCCGGGCTGGCTCAGCGAGGTCGAGCTCGCCGAAGCACGGCGACGGCTCCCGATGCTCTACGTCGAGGCACTCCCGGTGCGCACGGACGGCATGGGCATGGTGACGCAGGTCGGCATCCTGCTGCGCGCGACACCGCTCGGAGAGATGACGCGCACCCTCGTCTCGGGGCGCGTGCGTTACGGCGAGACGGTGCGCGACGCACTGTTCCGGCACGTCGAGAACGACCTCGGACCCATGGCCTTCCCGCTCCTTCCGCCGCAGCCCGCGCCGTTCACGGTGGCCGAGTACTTCCCGCTCCCGGGCGTCAGCGCCTTCCACGACGACCGGCAGCACGCGGTCGCGCTCGCGTTCGTCGTGCCCGTCACCGGCACGTGCGAGCCGCGCCAGGACGCACTCGAGGTCACGTGGCTGTCGCCCGAGGAGGCGGCATCCGACGCCCTCGCCGCCGAGATGGAGGGCGGCCGCGGCACCCTCGTGCGGCAGGCGCTCGCGTCTGTGGGCGCGCTGCGTTGACCTTTGCCGGTGTCGGAGGCCCTGTCTAGGGTCGGAGAATGCCGATCACCGAACCTGCTCCGCTGCTCCTGCCCACGGACGCCGCCGGGTGGACGAGCTTCGTCACCGACCGTCCCGCTACGCGTCGCGCGCGCATCGACGCGATCGACGCCCGCCTCGCCATGGCGGACGACCTGCCCACCGCCGAGCGGCTGGAGCTGTGGAACGACGCCGACATCGCTTTCGCCGAAGCGTTGTCCGAGGCGCACCTGCTGAGCGAGTCGCATCCGGATGCCGAGATCCGTCGCCTCGCCGAAGAACAGGTCCAGCAGTTCGAGGCCCTGCAGGCTCGGCGTCTGCTCGATCGGGGTCTGTGGAGCGCGTTCGCCGAGGCCGATGAGACCGGCGTCGGCGACGACGAGCTGCGCCTCCTGACGCACATCCGCCGCGATTTCCGGCGTGGCGGCGTCGACCTCGACGACGCGGCGCGCGAGCGGGTGCGCGAGCTGAGCGAGCGCGACACCGAGCTCTCGCTGACGTTCTCGCGACACATCCGCGACGGAAAGCGCGAGATCCGGGTGCCGGCGAGCGCCCTCGACGGCCTGCCCGCGGACTTCGTCGCCGACCACGCGGTCGATGACGAGGGGATGGTGACGCTCACAACCGAGTACACCGATCTCATGCCCGTGCGGGAATATGCCCGCGACCGCTCCGCGCGTCACGCGCTGGTCGCCGCCTACAACGACCTGGCGTGGCCCGAGAACGAGCCCGTTCTCGCCGAGTTGCTGGCCGTGCGAGCGGAACGCGCAGCGCTGCTCGGCTACGGCGACTGGGCCGATTACGAGACCGAGACGCGCATGATCGGATCGAGCGCCGCCGTCGACGCGTTCCTGACGCGCGTCGCCGAAGCTGCCGCGCCGGCGGCAGCGGTGGAGTACGACCGCATCCTCGAGCGGCTGCGCCGTGACGACCCGTCCGCCGAGGCCGTCACGATCGCGGACTTCTGGTACCTGTTGAGCACCCTGAAGCGCGAGGAGTACGACGTCGACGCGCAGGTCGTGCGGTCGTACTTCCGGTTCGATCGCACGCTGGACGGCGTGTTGGCCACGACCGCGCACCTGCTCGATGTGTCCTACGTGGCCGTCGACGCCCCGTCGTGGCACGACGACGTGCGCACCTACGACGTCGTGCGTGGCGACGAGCGTCTCGGCCGCATCCACCTCGATCTCCACCCGCGCGACGGAAAGTACAACCACGCCGCGTGCTTCCCGCTCGCGCCCGGGATCACCGGCCGCTCGCTCCCCGAGGGCGTTCTCCTCTGCAACTTCTCGCGCGGCCTGCTCGAGCACGACGAGGTCGTCACCTTCTTCCACGAGTTCGGTCACCTCGTGCACGAGATCATCGGGGGCCACCAGCGGTGGGCCCGGTTCACCGGGGTCGCCACCGAGTGGGACTTCGTCGAGGCGCCGAGCCAGCTGCTCGAGGAATGGGCGTGGGATGCCGGGGTGCTGGCATCCTTCGCCGTCGACGACGCAGGAGAACCGATCCCCGCCGACCTCGTCGCCCGCATGCGCACGGCCGACGCCTTCGGCCGCGCGCTCGAGGTGACGCGGCAGCTCGGCCATGCGACGACGTCCTACCGCCTGCACGTCGAGCGCCCCGCCGACCTGCGGAGCGCCGTCGACGGGTACTACCGCGCGGCCAGCCCCGTGACGCCGCTCGACGGGTCGCACTCGTACGCCGGTTTCGGCCACCTGACCGGATACGGCGCGTGCTACTACACGTATCAGTGGAGCCTCGTGATCGCGCGCGACCTGCTCTCGGCGTTCGGCGACGACCTGTTCGACACGCAGATTGCCGAGCGGTACCGCCGCGAGATCCTCGAGCCGGGCGGATCACGCGACGCGCGCGACCTCGTCACCGCGTTCCTCGGGCGAGAGAGCACCTTCGACGCCTACCGCGACTGGCTCGCGGGTTCGTGAGACGGTGAGGGCCGTGGCATCCGGGGTTCGGATGTCACAGCCACTCGAGCTGGGGTGCGCGGCTCCGGCGCCCAGATCGCGCGGTCGGCCCGGGCCCGGGGCGGGCCCGGGCGGGTCGCGTCAGGCCGACGTCTCGCGGGCGATCGCCGTGATGAACGCGTCGATGTCGCTCTCGGTCGTGTCGAACGAGCACATCCAGCGCACCTCGCGGCGAAGCTCGTCCCAATCGTAGAAACGGAAGCTCTCGCGCAGACGATCGGCGACGCCCGCGGGAAGCGTCGCGAACACGCCGTTCGCCTGGGTCGGCTGGGTGAACTCGACGCCCCGGATCGACCCGTCGGCGAGACCCGCCTGGACACCGGCGCGCAGGCGCTGCGCCATGGCGTTCGAGTGGCGCGCATTGTGCAGCCACAGGTCGTTCTCGAGGAGCGCGACGAGCTGCGCCGAAACGAAGCGCATCTTGCTCGAGAGCTGCATGTCGAGCTTTCGCAGGTAGGTGAGCCCGGTGGATGCCGCGGGGTCGAGCACGACGATCGCCTCGCCGATCATCGCGCCGTTCTTCGTGCCGCCGAAGCTCAGCACGTCGACACCCGCGTCGCGCGTGAAGGTACGCAGGGGCACGTCGAGGGCGGCCGCCGCGTTGGAGATGCGAGCGCCGTCCATGTGCAGGCGCATACCGTGCCCGTGGGCGTGGTCGGCCAGGGCGCGGATCTCGTCGACCGTGTACAGCGTGCCGAGCTCGGTCGACTGCGTGATCGAGACGACGAGCGGCTGCGCACGGTGCTCGTCGCCCCAGCCCCAGGCCTCGCGGTCGACGAGATCGGGGGTGAGCTTTCCGTCGTCGGTAGGGACGGTCAGCAGCTTGATGCCGCCGACGCGCTCGGGCGCCCCGCCCTCGTCCACGTTGATGTGCGCCGTGGACGCCGAGATCACGGCGCCCCAGCGCGGCAGCATCGACTGCAGCCCGACAACGTTCGCTCCCGTGCCGTTGAAGACCGGATAGGCCTCGACCCCCTCGCCGAGGAGCCCGACGAAGAGCTCCTGCAGGCGAGCGGTGTAGACGTCTTCGCCGTAGGCGACCTGGTGGCCCTCGTTGGCCGCGGCGATCGCGGCGAGGACGTCGGGGTGGATGCCGGAGTAGTTGTCGGAGGCGAAACCGCGCACCGACACGTCGTGGAGGGAAGTCACGGCCCCAGCCTAACTTCGGCCTCTTATCCCCAGCCGGACAGATCGACGAACCATCCCCCATCGGGGCCGGGCTGCAGCCGCGTGTCGGAGGGCCCGACGAGAATGAGGGGATGCACCTGGACCCCGAAGCGCTCAGCATCGCGGGCGAGATCTTCTCGCCGGCGGCGATGACGCGCGCCGACCGGCTCCTCGTCTACGGCTCCGTCGAGGTCGGCGACGTGAAGACGATCGGCGACGTGCGGGTGGTCACCGCGCAGTCCTTCGGCGCGGCGGGGTACGAGCACCTCGAGCTGCGGGTCCCTGACGACGTCACGCGGCTGTCAGGGTGGTGCTCGTGCGGACGAGGGCCCGAATGCGAACACTCCTGCGCGGCGGCGCTCCTGCTTTTCGACCGGTTGATCTCGGCCGGGCGACCGCCACGGCCGGAGTGGCAGCGCTCCCTCGACGAGCTCTTCCTCGCCGCCCCGCCGACTCCTGACGAACCACCGTTCGAGCTCTGTCTGTTCCTGTCGATCCGACGCGGGGGCGGGCACGGGCGCAGCACTGCTCTCACCCTGACGGCGCGTCCCGGCGTGCGCGGGACGCGCGGCACGTGGATCAAGGGGCGGGCCGGGTGGTCGGCTCTCGCGGCGCTGCCGGCCGATCCTGCGGCGCGTGCCGCCCTCGACAGCCTGGGCCGCCTCGGACGGTCCGGACCGGGTGCGTTCCTCTCCGACGAATGGATGCCGCTCTCCGCGGTCCCGCCGCACTCGCTGTGGATGCAGCTCGACGCGGTCCGCGCGGCCGGCGTCCCGATCGTCTCCGGTTCCGGCGTGCACCACCCGGTGGAGATCCCCGCCGAGCCCGTCCGCGCCGCTGTCGCGCTCGAGCGACGCGGGTCGAGCCTGCAGATGCGCGGCATCGTGGAGGGCGTCGCCGAAGAGGTCGCTTCGCTGTCGTCCTGGGTCGTGGGCGACCCGGCCGTCGCCGTCGCCTTCGTCGCCGATCGCGACGGTGCCGACGAAAGGATCACCCTCGCGCGACTGTCGACCCCGGCGGCCGCACCCGTGCGCGGACTCCTCGCCCGCCCGAACGCGCTCACCATCGACGCGGCGAGCGCCGACACCTTCCTGGCCGACTACCTGCCGCGCCTCCAGCTCGATGCGCCCGTCGTGTCCCCACGTGGCACCGTCGAGGTGCCCGCCGCTCCTCTGCCGGTACTCGAACTCATCGTCGACCACCAGGGCGACGGGGCATCGATCGCGGCGCGGTGGGATCGCTCAACCACGCGCGGACGCCACCACCCCGAGCACGAGAGCGCTGTGTGGGCGACCGCTTCCGCCGTCGCCTCCGATGCGCGGATCACCCTCCCGGAGCCGTACCCGTCGGGAACGACGCCTCCGAGGCCGCTCGTTCCGGCGGCGGCGGCGATCCTCTCCGTCGAGGTGCTGCCGCGCCTTCGCGACGTCGATCATGTGCGCGTGCTCGTCACCGGCGCGGGGCGGGACTACCGCGCGGCACCCGAGGCTCCGGTCGTGGAACTGAGCACCTCCGCCGACGACGGCAGTGACTGGTTCGATCTTCACGCGCGAGTCAGCGTCGGCGACGTCGAGGTCGACTTCACCGACCTGTACACGGCCTTGGCGCTCGGCGACAGGGTGCTCTTCCTCGGCGATGGGGAGTACGTCCGTCTCGACACCCCCGAGTTCGCGCGCTTGCGTGCGGTCATCGATGAGGCCCGGACGCTCGCCGACCGGCCGGAGTCGCAGCTGAAGCTGAACAGGTACAACGTCGGTCTGTGGGATGACCTGTCGGAGCTGGGCATGATCGCCGCGCAAGAGGCCGAGTGGTGGCTGCGGGTGAGGGGGCTCACCGACGATGCAGCGCTCGAGACTGTCGATCCGCCGGCGGGTCTTCGCGCGACCCTGCGCGACTACCAGCGTGCGGGCCTCGACTGGCTCCACTTCCTGCGCACACAGGGACTCGGCGGCATCCTGGCCGACGACATGGGTCTCGGCAAGACGGTGCAGACGATCGCCATGATGGAGGCGGCACGCGGGGCGGATCCGACCATGGCGCCGTTCCTCATCGTCGCTCCGACGAGCGTCGTCGGAAACTGGGCCCGGGAGTGCGCGACGTTCGCGCCGGGGCTCGACGTGCGCGTCGTCACGGCGACGCAGGCGCGGCGCGCGACGAGCATCCAAGAGACGGCCGCCGGGGCGCACGTCGTCGTCACGAGCTATGCATTATTCCGACTCGAGCAGGAGCAGTACGCCGAGGTCGACTGGTCCGGGCTGGTGCTCGACGAGGCGCAGCAGATCAAGAACCCTGCCTCCCGCGGGTATCGCGCCGCGCGGGCGCTTTCCGTCCCCTTCACGCTGGTCATCACGGGCACCCCGATGGAGAACAACCTTCTCGAGCTGTGGGCCCTCATGTCGCTCGTTGCGCCGGGACTCCTCGGGACGCGCGAATCCTTCACGACCCTCTATCGGACGCCGATCGAGAAGCACTCCGACGCCGCGCGCCTCGACCTCCTGCGTCGCCGGATCCGGCCGTTCCTGCTGCGGCGCACGAAGGATCTCGTCGCGTCGGAGCTTCCGCCGAAGCAGGAGACGATCATCGAGGTCTCCCTCCACCCGACGCACCGCAAGCTCTATGACCGGCGCTTCCACCGGGAGCGGCAGCGTCTGCTCGGGCTGCTCGACGACGCCGAGGGGAACAGCTTCGCGATCTTCCGATCGCTGACGATGCTGCGGCAGCTGGCACTCGATCCCGCCCTGGTCGACGAGGGAGAAGCCCCGTCCGCGAAACTCGACGCCCTGGAGGAGTTGTTGGTCGAGGCCGCCGCCGAGGGGCACCGCGTCCTGGTCCTGAGCCAGTTCACGCGTTTCCTCCGCGCCGCCCGGGAGCGCTGCACCGAGGCGGGACTCGCCTCGGGATATCTCGACGGCACGACCACGAACCGGCAGGCGGAGATCGATCGGTTCCGTGAGGGTGACGACCCCGCCTTCTTCGTGTCGTTGAAAGCGGGGGGCATCGGGCTCAATCTGGTCGAGGCCGACTACGTGGTGCTGCTCGACCCGTGGTGGAACCCCGCCGTCGAAGACCAGGCGATCGATCGCGCGCACCGGATCGGGCAGACGCGTCCGGTGATCGTCTACCGCCTCGTCGCGGCCGAGACCGTCGAAGAGAAGGTGGTCGCGTTGCGCGAGGCGAAGGCCGAGCTGTTCTCGCGCGTCCTCGACGGCGGCAGCGACGAGGGCGGCACGTTCGCGGGAGGACCGCGCCTGACCGCCGACGACATCCGGAGCCTGCTGGACTGACGTCCTGCGATGCCCGTTCACCGTGGGGATGGTCCGATCGACGGCCCCGGATGGCTGCCGCCGGACTCTCGCATCGACGCGCGTCTGGCCGATGTCGGAGGTCGGGTCTACCGTGTGGCTATGTCCGCCGAACCGTCTCCCGTCGCCGTCGTCGCCGGCACCCCCGCGGGGGGAAACCGCACCTTCCTCGCGGTTCTCGTCAACACCGCGGCGGCCAACGTCACGACGAGCTTCCTGTGGTTCGCCCTCACCTTCTGGGTCTACCTCGAGACGCGTTCGGTCCTGGCCATCGGCATCGTCGGCGGCGCGTACATGCTTCTCCTCGCCGTGTTCGCGATGGTCTTCGGGTCGATCGTCGACCGACACCGGAAGCACCGCGTCATGGTGTTCTCCGGGCTCGTCACCCTCACGGCATTCCTCGTCGCCGGCGCGCTCTGGCTGGCTTTCCCCGAGTCGGCCCTGCTCGATCTCGGCGGACCGTGGTTCTGGGTGTTCTCCGCGGTCATCCTCGCGGGCGCTGTCGTCGAGAACATGCGGAACATCGCCCTGTCCACCACCGTGACCCTTCTCGTCCCGGTCGAGCGTCACGCCAACGCGAACGGTCTCGTCGGGACGGTCCAAGGCTTGGCGTTCGTGGTCACGAGCGTCTTCAGTGGCCTGTCCGTCGGGTTCCTCGGCATGGGCGGCACGCTGGCCATCGCGATCGGGCTCACGCTCGCGGCGCTCGTGCACCTCCTCACCATCCGCATCGCCGAAGAGAAGCCGGCGGCGGGGGCCGAACCGGGGCCGATCGTCGATCTGCGCGGAGCATGGCGCGCCGTCCGGGCCGCCCCCGGGCTCATCGCGCTCATCATCTTCTCGACCTTCAACAACCTCATCGGTGGCGTCTACATGGCGCTGATGGACCCGTACGGGCTCGACCTCTACCGATGGGAGATCGACGGACGGGTCTACAACGCCGAAGTCTGGGGCATCGTGCTCGCAATCACCTCGACGGGCTTCATCGTCGGGGGCGGCCTCGTCGCGAAGTTCGGCCTCGGTCGCAATCCGATCCGCACGATGCTCTGGGTCGTCATCGCGATGGGCGTGCTGGGGGCGATCTTCACCCTGCGGGAATGGGGGTGGCTCTTCGCGGTGGGGATCTGGGTCTACATGGCGCTCATCCCGGTCGTCGAGTCCGCCGAGCAGACCGTCATCCAGAAAGTCGTGCCCTTCGCCACTCAGGGGCGGGTGTTCGGATTCGCTGCCGCCGCCGAGTCGGCCGCAGCGCCGGTGACGTCGTTCCTGATCGCGCCGATCGCGGCGTTCGCGATCATCCCCTACATGAACGGCGACACGGGGAAGGCCACGTGGGGCTGGCTGCTCGGCGACGGCCAGTCCCGCGGCATCGCGCTCGTCTTCGTCTTGGCGGGCCTGTTCATGGTGATCGCGGCTTCTCTGGCTTTCCTCACTCGGTCGTACCGCACGCTCTCACGTCAGTACCGCACGGCCGAGGTGAACGCCGAGGTCGTCGAGGCAGGTGTTCCGGATGCCGAGGGCACCACGGTGTCCGCGCCCACGCGGCTGGGGGCCGACGTCGAGGTCGCCCCGAGCGGTCCTCCGCCCGAGGAGCAGCGAACGATCGACACCACCGCTGGCCACGCTGTCCGTGCCGACGGACACGAGGGCTCGAGGATCGCCCCCGCCCCATCGAATGGCGGGCGCGACTGAGGGGGCGCCAGCCGTCTGCCCGAAGACAACACCTGCGCTCTCGACGATGCGTCTCGGTTCAGGCCAGGCGGGCGTACCCGCCCGGCGGGATCAGTCCGCCCCCTCGATCCCGATCACCACGTCGTTCAGCACGGCGGCTTCGTCGTCCCACAGAGCCAGGAACGAGGCGGCCAGAGCGTCCTCGAGGCCGGCGAGGCTCTTCACCCGGAAGATGACGGCCGCCGCCGTGGGTTCCCGCCCCGCGTCGCGCGCGTCTTTCGCGTAGCCCTGACCGACCGCGCGAACCCACGTCTCCGAGGCGGCCTTCACCGTCGCGTAGTTGGCACCGCCCGCGAGGGGGCGCGCGACCGAGGTCGAAGAGACGATCGCCAGGCGCCCGGCATCCGAGGTTCTCAGGTCGTCGTCGAAGGCTCGGCTCACGTGTCGCAGTGCCGTGAGCGAGCGCAAGAGGAATGCGAAGTCGTCGTCGCTCTGGCCCGCGAGTCCGCCGCCTCCGCGCCAACCGCCGACGAGGTGCAGAAGACCGTCGATCCGGCCGTGCGCCGAATGCACGTGATCACGCAGGGCGTCGACCGCGTCGGAATCCGTGAGGTCGCAGCGTCGAACGGCGACGCCGGGGATCTCAGCCGCGACCGAAGCGAGGCGCTCGTCGTCGCTGCCGACGACCACCACGCGAGCCCCGGCATCGAGCAGCAACCGGGCGGCGGAGCGCCCCGCAGCACTGGTGCCGCCCGCGAGGAGCACCAGTCGGTCCCGCGCGCCTTCGTCCATGGCCACCACGTCGGTCATCGTCGCCCCCTCGTCCAGTGTGTCCCGACTCGCGCGCCACGTCGAGACCGTTCGCGCCCACCCTCGTCGAGTGTCCAAGAAACGCCGTATCGCCGCGGGCGGCTACGGCGTGTTCTGGACACTCGACGGGGGGAGCCCGCCGCGGGGCGCGCGCGGCGCCTCAGTCGGTGCCGCGGATGCCCTCGGTCGAGGCGATCACGGGGCGCATCTTCTTCTCGAGCGCCTCGAAGAACATCGACAGCGGGAACTCGTCGTCGAGCACGGCGTCGGTGTACCCCTTCGGCAGACCCGCGAGCACGTCGTCGGGCAGACCGCGTGCCCACACCGACGCGGGGTGCGGGGTGACGACCGAGCGCACCAGGTCGTAGGCGGCGAGCCAGTGCGCCGTCTTCGGGCGGTCGATGGAGCGCCAGTACAGCTCGTCGATCGCGTCCGCGAGGGCGATCACCGCGGCGGGTACCTCGTCCCAGTCGAAGGCGAGCGACGTGTCGGTCCAGTGCAGCACGCGGCGCTGGTGCAGCCACGCGAACAGCAACTGGCCGCCGAGGCCGTCGTAGTTGCGCACCCGCGACCCGGTGATCGCGAAGCGGAAGATGCGGTCGAAGATCACCGCGTACTGCACGAGCCCGGCGTGTTCGAGCATGGCCTGCTCCGCGGCATCCAGCTCCGGTCCCTGAGCCTGTCGAGCCGACAGGCGGGCCTGCAACGCGACGCATTCGCGGAACGCGGTGAGGTCGCACCGCAGCTCCTCGAGCGAGTACAGGAAGAACGGCATGCGCTGCTTGATCATGAACGGATCGAACGGAAGGTCGCCGCGCATGTGCGTGCGGTCGTGGATGAGGTCCCACATGACGAACGTCTGCTCGGTGAGCGACTGGTCGTCGAGCATGCGAGCGGCGGCCGCGGGAAGCTCGAGCTTCGTGATCTCGGCGGCGGCGCGGGTCACGCGGCGGTAGCGGGCGGCCTCGCGGTCCTGGAAGATCGCGCCCCACGTGAACGTCGGGATCTCGCGCATCGCGACCGTCTCGGGGAACAGGACCGCCGAGTTGGTGTCGTATCCGGAGGTGAAATCGATCAGGCGCAGCGAAACGAACAGCCGGTTGGTGTACTCGGTCTCGAGTCGGGCGATGAAGTCGGGCCAGATGGCCTCGACAAGGACCGCCTCCAGGTGCCGATCACGCGAACCGTTCTGGGTGTACATCGGGAAGATGACGAGATGACGGATGCCGTCGACCCGGTGCTCCTGGGGCTGGAAGGCCACGAGGGAGTCGAGGAAATCGGGCACGCCGAGCCCGGCGTCGCGCCAGCGCTGGAAGTCCGCGATCGAGGCTTCGAGGTAGGCGGCGTCGTGCGGGAAGAGGGGCGCGAGAGTCTCGACCGCCTCGACGATGTCGTCGAGGAGCGGGGCGGCGGCTGCCGCATCGGCGATCGACCCGTCGCTCGCCTGCAGACCCTGCAGTGCGACGGTCGCGTTCTTCAGCTGCGCCCACGCCGGAGTGAGCTCGACCTCGGCGACGGTGCGGCCGTCGAGCAACTCGTGCGAGGCGCGGGAAGGCGTCGCGATGGTCATGGCATCCTCCGTTCAGCGGAAATATTCCTGTCGATCCGTCATGCTAACGGAAAACTTACGCATGGCGCCAGGGGAGTGTCGCGGCATCCTGATACTGTCGACGCCATGACCGAGGCTTCTGCCCGC
This sequence comes from Microbacterium sp. SORGH_AS_0969, assembly GCF_030818255.1. NCBI lineage: Bacteria > Bacillati > Actinomycetota > Actinomycetes > Micrococcales > Microbacteriaceae > Microbacterium > Microbacterium sp. SORGH_AS_0969. The sequence continues at coordinate 692,151 of NZ_JAUTAG010000001.1, read as the reverse complement.
CCCGCGCGCCTCGATGACGCCGTCGATGCGGCGATCGTCCGCGAGATCTCCCTCGATGCGCGCGCGACGCTGTCGCACCTGTCGGAACGGGTCGGCCTGTCCGTCTCCGCCGTGCAGTCGCGACTGCGTCGGCTCGAAGCGCGCGGGATCGTGAGGGGTTATCGGCCCGTCCTGGATGCCGAGGCGCTCGGCCGCCCTCTCGCGGCCTTCGTCGAGATCACGCCGCTCGACCCCGCGCAGCCCGACAACGCGCCCGAGCTGCTGGCGCACCTCACCGCGATCGAGGCATGCCATTCGATCGCGGGAGACGCGGCATACATGTTGTTCGTCCGTGTGCCGACCCCGCGCGACCTCGAGGAGCTGATCCGCGACATCCGCGCGGCGGCGCACGTGAACACGCGCACGACGATCGTCCTGCAGACCTTCTTCGAGGCGCGTCCGATCGAACCGGCCGATTTCCCGGCCTGACTTCTCCTCCCCAGACGCGCAATCCGGCCGGGCGTCCACGAATACATCCCGGGACGGATGCTGCCTCCCTCGCGGGTCTGTAGCGTTGCCGCGATGCTCTCCCTCCGCCCGCTGCGCCGATACCAACTGGTGACCGACCTCGTCCTCGCCGGCTTCTTCGGGCTGCTCGCTCTCGCGCTCGAACTCGCGTCGACCGAACCCTCTGTCCTCGAGAACCTCGGGGTGAGCGTCATGGTCGTCGCGTTCACCGGGGCCGTCGCTCTGCGGCGATTGAACCCCGGGCTCGCCCTCTCGCTGGCTTGGGTGGGTGCCCTCCTGCAGATGGGCCTGGGGCGAGAACCTTCGCCGACCGACATGGCCATTTTCGCGGTGCTCTACACGACCGCGGCCTACGGTTCCCGTCGGGTCTTCTGGACCGGCTTCGCCTCGGCCGTCGCAGGTGCCGTCCTGGTCACGCTGTACCTGGTCGTCCGCAGGCTGACGTCGCCCGTCCAGCCGAACGACGTGTTCGCGATCTTCGCCATTCTTCTGGCTGCGGCGTTCGCGCTCCTGCTCGCGTGGGTGACGGGAGCCCTGGTGCGGACGGCGATGCGCGCGGCGGAGAACAGTCGCGCCCAGCGCCTCGCCGAAGCCGAGACCATCGCGGAGCAGCAGCGCGTGCGCATCGCGCGCGACATGCACGATGTCGTCGCGCACTCGCTGGCCGTCGTGATCGCGCAAGCGGACGGGGCGCGGTATGCCGCAGCCGCCGACCCGGACGCCGCCACGGCGGCTCTCGCCACGATCTCGACGACCGCTCGAGCCGCTTTGACCGACGTGCGTCAACTGCTCACTCAACTGCGCCATACGCAGGCGGAGGGGCCGCAGCCTCGGCTCACCGATCTCGACGCTCTGTACGCGCACGTGCGCGCCGCGGGTGTCGAACTCTCGGTCGATGTCGATCCGGCGCCCCCCGGAGAACCGCCGGCGGCGATCCAGCTCGCGGTGTACCGCATCCTGCAGGAAGCTCTGACGAACGCGCTTCGCCACGGCGTCGACCGTCACGTCGACGTGCATCTCGGGTGGTTGCCCGATCGCGTCGAACTGACGGTCCGTAACGCCCGAGCGGACGGCCCGTCGCAGCCGTCGGGCGGACACGGTCTCATCGGGATGCGCGAGCGCGCGCAGCTCGTCGGTGGCCGTTTGACCGCTGAGCCGCAGGGGCGCTTCTTCGTCGTCCGAGCGACGCTGCCCGTCGGGGCGCCGCAGTGAGCCCCGTACCCGACCAACAGCCGAGAGGAACCGACCGAGTGAGCACCACCCCCGTACGTATCGTTCTCGTCGACGATCAGGCGCTGTTCCGCGCCGGGATCCGGATGGTGATCGACTCGCAGCCCGACCTCGAGGTCGTCGGCGAAGCGTCCGATGGTCGTGAGGGCGTCGAGATGGTCCGCTCGATGCGTCCCGATCTCGTGCTCATGGACGTGCGCATGCCGGTCATGGACGGGCTCACCGCGACGGCGGAGATCCTCCGCGAGCCCGGCGCGCCACGCGTGGTCGTCCTCACGACCTTCGACCTCGATGAGGCCGCCGCCCGTGCGATCCAGGGCGGCGCCAGCGGCTTCCTTCTCAAGGACTCCGAGCCCGAGTTCCTCCTGTCCGCCATCCGGACGGTCCACGCCGGCTCAGCCGTCATCGCGGCGGAGGCGACCCGCGAACTCTTCGCCCACATCGCCGAGAACGGTACCGCCGAGCCCGTGCCGCACAGTTACAGCGACCTGACCGAGCGTGAACGCGAGATCTTCGTCCTCGCGGCGGGCGGCCTCAGCAACAGCGAGATCGCGGCGCAGGAGTTCCTCTCGGAGGCGACGGTCAAGACGCACATCAGCCGCATCCTCTCCAAACTGGCGCTGCGTGACCGCGTCCAGTTGGTCGTCTTCGCCTATCGGCACGGCCTGGTCTGAGCGGCAGCGCGTCCGGGCGCGTGCCCACGTCAGGCGTTGTCGTCGCTCGACTCAGGGTCGTAGGCCCAGGTCGGGGCGAGAGCCCGGATGCGGCCCTCGCGCCACTGCCACATCGCCCACAGTCCCGGCCACAGCACGGGGGCGGCGGATCCGCCGATCGTGAGGCGCTCACGCCACAGCGTCCGCCCGGGCTGACCGGGAGCCGCCGATACCGCCATCTGGTGATCCCAGACGTCGAGGGCGGCGAGGGGACCGGTCAACGGCACCCCCCAGTCGCGGAACACCCGCACCCGACCGTTCCCGTCCGTGGTCTCGCGATCGGCAACCGAGATCAGCTGACGCCCGAGGGGCAGGGCGCCGGCCAAGCTCATCTGCACCGGGACGTCGTCTCCGGATGAGAACGAGGTCGGCATCTCACCGAGCGCTTCGACGTCGAGGAGCGGCCCGTACAGCTCCGCGACGGCGCGCGGGGAGTGGAGCGCTCGCCACGCGGCATCCGGATCGCAATCGATCACGAACTTCAACAGAATGCGCATGCAGCGAATTCTGCCGCACCGCCGGTGAGCGGCACCCGGGTTGACGCGGTGGGCGCGCGCACCCGGCTTAGGCTCGGGGGATGCCGAACGACCCCACCCCGCACGCCCAAGCGAACTACCAGGTGCGTCTCGACTGGGGCCTGCCGGGCCTCGGCCGCCTCGCCCCCGCCGACGTGGTGATCCTGGTGCAGACACTCGGCCTCTCGGCCGACGCGCTCGCCGCCATCGAGGCGGGGGACATCTTGCCCGTCGAGGGGCTCCCGACCGCCGCGCTGGTGCGCGCCGCGGCCCGAGACGCCGCGGACGTTCTCGTCGGCGGCATCCGGAACGCACGTGCCGTGGCCGACCGCGTGCTCGAGATCCAGACGGCGCGGGCAGCGCGGACGAGCATCGCCCTCATCGCGGTCGGGTACCCCGACGGTCCGGATGCCGAGACCCTCCGCTTCGCGGTCGATGACCTCCTGGGGTCAGGGGCCGTGATCGCCGCGCTCGGCGACCTCGGCATCGACCACGCCTCGCCCGACGCGGCCCTCGCGGGCGAGGGGTATCGCGCTCTCCGCGGTGCGGCCCGTCATCTTCTCTCGGCGAGCGGCACGGGTCGGTCGCTGACCGACGCCGGGCGCGCGGATGTGGTGCAGGCCGCGGCCGCGCGCGACGCGGCATCCGTCGTCCCCACCCTCATCGACGGCGGGTTCCGCGCGGGCTGAAGCGCCCGGGCCCCGGCCCGCGTGTGGTGGCGCGGATTCGGAGATGGTGCACGGATTCGGATCAGGCGCGGGATCTCGTCCGAATCTGCGACGCAGGTCCGAATCTGCGACGCCTGGCGAACCGGGCGCGCCCGCAGATCCTGTGGCGGGCCGGTGCGGTCTTGCGCGCGGGCCGGGGCCGCGCCGTCTCCGATGCGGCGTGTTGTGGCGTGGATTCGGAGATAGTGCGTGGATTCGGATGAAGCGCGGGATCTCGTCCGAATCTGCGACGCAGGTCCGAATCCGCGATGCGCGTCAGCGCGGCGTCGCCGCCGCCAGGCGCGTCGCGCGGCTGATGTCGCGCCGGACCCACGACAGCGCGAAGCGCGGGTCGAAGTGCGGTGCGCATTTCGCGCACGACGTCGGCCGCGTCGCGCGGCGGTGGCGGTAGGCGACGTGGCCCGCGGGGCACGTGCCGACCCAGGGGGCGAGTTCGTTGGCGGTCTCGCCGGCGTGGGTCGTTCCGCCGACGTAGCCGAGCTCTCGGGCGGTGCGCTTCCACACCGGACCGTGCCCGGCCGCGCCGCCCGCGATGGCGTGCGCGACCTCGTGCAGCAGCGTCTGGTGGTTGGTGTCGTCGTCGTAGCGTGCGGCGAGGTAGCGCGACACGCTGATGCGCTTGCGGCTGTAGTCGCAGAGACCCGCGCGACGCTTGGCGTTGTCGAAGCCGAACGTCCATGACGCGTCGAGGTGCAGGGCGATCAGCGCCTCTGCCCAGGTGCGCACGCGCTGCAGTTCGGACATGACCGGAAGACTAAGCGGGGGCTACGACATTCAGCTCGCGACGACCTCGCGCGAACGACGGCGGTCGGCGGCATCGATCGCGAGGAGCGTCGACTCGAGCTGGGCGTCGGTGGCCCCGGCGTTCTGACGGAGGAACAGGGCACGCTTGAAGTCGCGACGGGCGCTGTCGTAGTCGCCCTCGTCGTAGTGCACCTTGCCGCGGTGCTGCAGGGCGAAGGCGGCGATGCTCGCCCAGTTCTGCCCCTCGGCTTCCTCGGCGCACATCGTCAGCTCCTGCTCGGCGGCGGCATAGGCGCCGCGGCACTGCATGATCGTCGCGTGCAGGATGCGGGCGCGCAGAAGGTCGCGGCGGGTGCCTGCCATGCGGGCGACGCGCACCGACTGCTCCGAGATCGCGAGGGCCTCGTCGAAGCGGTCGAGAACCTTGAGGAGCCACACGCGCTCGAGCAGGGCGGGGAGGCTGCGCTGCGAGCCGATCTCGTCGAGACGCTCCGCGCACTCACGAGAGTCAGTGATCTCGCGCAATGTGTCGGGGTCATACCCGCGGATATAGCTCACCGTCGCTCCTCCCGAATGGCCGATGGTCTCCAGTCTGCGTCGAGAACGCCGATGTGCCCAGCCGCCACGCGGTCAGCGTTCGAAGACCGTGACGCGGTCAGCATTCGAAGACCGCCACGCGGTCAGCGTTCGAAGAGGGATGCCGAGGGCTTGGGAGACGGTGTGGCGTCGGCATCCGTCGCCGGACGCGCACCGCGGACGAACTCCTCGATCTCGGCCCCCTGTGACACCTTCGCGGGGTGCGGGCCGGCGGCCATGAGTCGCGGCAGCCACTCGACGGGAAGGCGAGCCGCCGAGGCGGCGATCACGAGGTTGCCGAACCGGCGGCCCTTCAGCACCTGCACCTCGGCGAGGAGGATCACCTCGGGGAGCACCTCGCGCACCGTCGCGACCTGACGTCGCGCGAACGCGAGGCCGGGGCCGTCGGAGACGTTGACGAGGAGTACGCCATCGGGTGCGAGCAGGCGTGCGGCCTCGCGATAGAACTCCACCGTCGTCAGGTGCGCGGGCGTCTGCGCCCCCGAGTACACGTCGCTGACGAGGAGATCCACGGCGCCGGTGAGGCCGGCGGGAAGCCGCGAGAGGCCCGCGCGCGCGTCACCGATCCGCACGCGCACCGCGGCTCCGCGGGGGAGGGGGAGGTTCTCGCGAACGAGGTCCCACAGCTTCGGCTCGAGCTCGATCACCTGCTGCCGCGAGCCCGGCCGTGTGGCTTCGACGTACCGGGGGAGGGTCAGGGCCCCCGCACCCAGGTGCACAGCGGTCAGCGGTTGTCCCGGCATCCGGAGTCGATCGATGACCGCGCCCATGCGGGCGATGTACTCGAAGTGCAGGTGCGTGGGGTCGTCGAGGTCGACGTGCGACTGCGGGGTGCCGTCGACCACGAGCTCGAAGCCCGAGACGAAGCCCGACGGCGAGACGCGCGCGATCGAGCCGTCCGACAGTCGTGCGGTGGGGGCGTCGTCGGGTTCGATGCGCATTCGAGCCATTCCTCCACGTTAGGCCCTCGGGTCCGGGCGCTCCGGATGCCGCCGTGCCGCCCGCGGAGGCGGCGGGCGCGCGCGTTGGTGAGCGAATCGCTGCGCCGCACGTCGCCGGGCTGCGCGAAGTGGGTGTTCCGCGCCGTTTCGCTGTGGCATCCTGCCCGCCGACCCGAAACACGATCGATACACACGGGCAATGGGCAGCGGCCGGGGAGACCTGTACGGTCGGGGGAACAGCAAGCGGAGCGCGGCACGACGAAGTGACAGCGCCGTCGGGCTCCTCCTTTCCTCCCCCCGGAAGGTCACAACAAAAAATGCAAGGAAATCTCCGTACCCGCGTGCTCGCGGGAGGCGCGATCATCGCCATCGGTGCGCTCGCCCTCTCGGGCTGCACGAGCCAGCGCGACGACAACGGCGGCGGCAATGCCGGCGGCGACGTCGACTCCACCTTCGTCTTCGGCGCCTCGGGCGATCCGTCGAGCCTCGACCCCGCGTTCGCGAGCGACGGCGAGTCGTTCCGCATCTCGCGGCAGATCTTCGAGGGACTCGTCGGCGTCGAGTCGGGGACGGCCGACCCCGCGCCCATGCTCGCCGAGAGCTGGACGCAGTCCGACGACGGGCTCTCGTACACCTTCCAGCTCAAAGAGGGCGTGAAGTTCCACGACGACACCGACTTCAACGCCGACGCGGTCTGCTTCAACTTCGACCGGCAGAACAACTTCACCGGCATCGCGCAGTCCGAGAGCCTGTCCTACTACTGGGGCAAGATCATGCGCGGCTACGCCGACACGGGCACCTCCATCTACGGGGGCTGCGAAGCGACCAGCCCGACCGAGGTCACGATCACACTGACCGAGCCGTTCGCCGGCTTCATCCCGGCGCTCTCGCTCCCCGCCTTCGCGATCCAGAGCCCCACTGCCCTGCAGGAGTACCAGGCCGACGAGGTCGGCGGCACGTCCGAGGCGCCGACGCTCAGCGAGTACGCCCAGGCGCACCCCACCGGTACCGGCCCGTTCCGGTTCGACTCGTGGGAGCCGGGTGCCGAAGCGACCGTCACCGCGTTCGACGGGTACTGGGGCGAGCAGGGCCAGGTGCAGCAGGTCATCTTCCGCGTGATCGGCGACACCACCGCACGGCGTCAGGCTCTCGAGTCCGGCTCGATCGACGGCTACGACCTCGTCGCGCCGGCCGATCTCGGTGCGCTCGAGAGCGCGGGCTACATGCTCACCAACCGCGACCCGTTCAACATCCTCTACCTCGGGATGAATCAGGCCGACCCCGCGCTCGCCGACATCCGCGTGCGCCAGGCCATCGCCCACGCCATCGACAAGGAGCAGCTGGTGACCCAGGTGCTGCCCGAGGGCACCACCGTGGCATCCCAGTTCATGCCCGAGAGTGTCATCGGCTTCAACTCCGGAGTCACGACGTACGACTTCGACCAGGAGGCCGCCAAGGCCCTCCTCGCCGAGGCCGGCTTCACCGAGGCGAACCCGTTGACCCTGACCTTCAATTACCCGGTCAACATCTCGCGTCCGTACATGCCGAACCCCGAGCAGATCTTCACCAACCTGCAGTCGCAGCTGCAGGCGGTGGGGATCGTCGTCAACCCGGTGTCGAACGAGTGGGGCGAGTACCTCGACCTCATCCAGGGCGGCAGCGAGCACGGCATCCACCTGCTCGGTTGGACCGGCGACTACAACGACCCCGACAACTTCGTGGGCACGTTCTTCGGCGGGAAGTCGAACGAGTGGGGCTTCGACAACGCCGAGCTCTTCTCGGCACTCACCTCGGCCCGCGGCATCGCGACCGAGGCCGAGCAGGACCCCGCGTACCAGGCGGTGAACGAGCAGATCGCGCAGTTCCTGCCCGGTGTCCCGCTCGCGAACCCGGTGCCGACGCTCGCCTTCGCGAAGCGCGTGAAGTCGTACCCGGCCAGCCCCGTGCAGGACGAGGTCTACAACGAGATCGAACTCACCGAGTGATCCGGATGCCGTGGGCTCCGTCCCCCTCGAGGGAGTAGGGGCCCACGGCTCACGGATGCCGCCGCCCCGGCGCCGTCTCGGACGGCCGGGCCGGCGGCATCCCGCGTCCCCCCGCTCCCGACACCCTGTGAGAACCCGTGCTCCGCACCATCGGCAGACGCCTGCTCCTGCTCATCCCGACCCTGTTCGGCCTCTCGATCCTGCTCTTCGCCTGGGTCCGCGCGCTTCCCGGCGGCCCGGCCGTCGCCCTTCTCGGCGAGCGCGCGACTCCCGAGGCCGTCGAGCGCATCAACGAGCTGTACGGCTTCAACGAGCCGCTGTACGTGCAGTACTTCACCTGGCTCGGGCGGCTCCTCACCGGCGACTTCGGCTCCTCGATCCAGACGGGCCGCCCCGTGCTGGAGGAGTTCGTCCGGCGCTTCCCGGCCACCCTCGAGCTCTCGATCGCCGCGCTCATCGTGGCCGTGGGCATCGGCATCCCCCTCGGATACTGGGCCGCTCGTCGCCACGGCAAGATCTGGGACCACACCGCGGTCGTGCTGAGCCTCATCGGCATCACGATCCCGGTGTTCTTCCTGGCGTTCATCCTCAAGTACGTCTTCGCCGTCCAGTTGGGCTGGCTGCCCTCCGACGGCCGGCAGAACCCGCGCATCGACGCGACGCACTACACGAACCTGTACGTGTTCGACGGCCTGATCACGGGCGAGTTCGACGCGTCGTGGGATGCCATCCTCCACCTGATCCTGCCCGCGATCGCGCTCGGCACCATCCCGCTCGCGATCATCGTGCGCATCACGCGCGCCTCGGTGCTCGAGGTGCAGAATGCCGACTACGTGCGCACGGGCCGCGCGAAGGGCATCGGCACCGGGACGCTGCGCAACCGCTTCATCCTGCGCAACGCGATGCTCCCCGTCATCACGACGGTGGGACTGCAGGCGGGCCTGCTCATCTCCGGCGCGGTGCTCACCGAGACGGTGTTCGCCTTCCCCGGCATCGGGCAGTTCCTCGCGCGGGCGATCTTCACGCGCGACTTCCCGGTGCTGCAGGGCTTCATCATCTTCATCGCGATCGCGTACGCCCTCATCAACCTGCTGGTCGACCTGTCGTACAGCGTCATCGACCCGAGAGTGAGAGTCCAGTGAGCTCTTCGATCCTCCCTCCCGCCCCCAGCGGCGGCCCCGTCGACGACAACGCGGTGGTCGATGCGCAGCTGCTCGCCGCCCAGGCGCGCGGCGGTTTCTGGCACGACGTGTTCCAGCGGATCCGCCGCAGCCCGGTCGCCTGGATCGGCGCGATCATCGTGCTGGCATTCCTCCTGGTGGCGGCTCTCGCACCGCTGCTCGCGCCGTACCCGGCCGAGTCGCTGCCGGGCCAGCGCTTCATCACCCCGACCGACATCCCCGGCCCGGGCGAGATGGCGGAGTTCCCCCTCGGCCTCGACCGGTTCGGCGGCGATGTGCTGTCCAAGCTCATCTGGGGCGCCCAGGCGTCCCTGCAGATCGGGGTGATCTCCACGGCCCTGGGTCTTCTGGGCGGAATGGCGCTCGGATTGCTGGCGGGGATGTTCGGTGGCTGGGTCGACGCGCTCGTGATGCGGTTCGTCGACATCCTCCTGTCGGTGCCGAACCTGCTGCTCGCCGTCTCGATCGCCGCAATCCTCGGCCAGAGCCAGCTCGCGATCATGATCGCCATCGGCGCGTCGCAGGTGCCGGTGTTCGCGCGCCTTCTGAGGGCATCGATGCTGCAGCAACGTGGCGCCGACTACGTGCTCTCGGCGCAGACCCTCGGCCTCAGCCGCCGGACCATCACGATGACGCACGTGCTGCCCAACAGCGTCGGCCCGGTCATCGTGCAGGGCACCCTGACGCTCGCGACCGCTGTGATCGACGCCGCCGCGCTGTCGTTCCTGGGCCTCGGCGGCGGTCTCCCGCAGACCGCCGAGTGGGGCCGCATGCTCACCTACGCGCAGGCCGAGCTGGCGATCGCCCCGTGGCTGGCGTTCCTCCCCGGCATCTGCATCGCCGTCACGGCCCTGGGCTTCACTCTCCTCGGCGAGTCCCTCCGCGAGGCGATGGACCCGCGCACCCGCGCGCGGTAGCGCCTCGCCCGGCTGTTCCGGCCCCGGCCCGCTCGCGCGGGTCGGGGCCGCGGCGTCGGCGCCGCGGCATCCATGTCCCACTTTGTGCAGAATTCGCGGGGTGATCTCGCACAATGTGGGACATGCCCCGGGGCGGGGTGGGACGTGCCGTGGGACGGGTACCCCGCAGCCGCCGGGGTGTCCCACTTTGTGCAGGAATGGTGCGGTGATCTCGCACAAAGTGGGACATGCCGTGTGGTGGGCTGCTCACCGAGGTAGCGGTGTCCCACTTTGTGCAGGAATCGCCCTGGAATCTCGCACAAAGTGGGACATGCATCGCCAGAACGGAGACACCAGAGCCGCGCCTCAGCCGGCCAGCCCCAACTCATTCCCCGGGATCGACGACAGCAGGCGCCGCGTGTACGGATCGCGCGGATTCGTGAAGACCTCTTCGCTGGATGCCGCCTCCACGAGGCGCCCGTCCTTCATCACGCACACGTAGTCGCTGATCAGGCGCACCACGGCGAGGTCGTGCGAGATGAAGAGGTAGCTCAGCCCGTATTCGCGCTGAAGGTCGCCCAGCAGCTCGAGGATCTGGGCCTGCACGAGCACGTCGAGCGCCGACACCGGCTCGTCGCACACGATCAGCTCGGGCGACAGCGCGAGGGCACGGGCGATCGCGACGCGCTGCCGCTGCCCGCCCGACAGCTCCGAGGGGTAGCGGCGGAGCATGGATGCCGGCAGAGCCACGTCATCCATCAACTGGCGCACGCGCTTCGAACGGTCGGCCTTCGACCCGCGCTTGTAGAAGGAGAGGGGTTCCTCCACGATCCGTTCGACCGTGAACATGGGGTTCAGGCTCGAGTAGGGGTCCTGGAAGATCGGCTGCACTCTCTGGCGGAACTGCCGGAGCGCCTCGCCCTTCAGCGCCGATACGTCCTGTCCGTCGAAGCGGATCGAGCCGCTCGTGGGCTCGACGACCTTCAGCAGCATGCGGGCCGTGGTGGTCTTGCCCGATCCCGACTCGCCCACGATCGCGACCGTCTGGCCGCGGGGGATCGACAGCGAGACGTCGTCGACGGCGCGGAAGTCGTCGCCGCGACCACGCACGGGGTAGACCTTGGTGAGCCCTTCGATCTCGACGATGTCGTCTCGGGTCTCGACCGCCCGGTCGCCGCGGAAGTCCTCCGGCCGCAGGCGCACCGCCGCCACCGACGGCGCCGCAGCCACGAGCGACTTCGTATAGGAGTGCTGCGGGTTCTCCAGGATCTGCCGCGCCGGGCCCTGCTCCACGACCCGTCCGCGGTGCATCACGACGACTCTCGATGCCCGCTCGGCGGCGAGCCCGAGGTCGTGCGTGATCAGCAGCACGGCCGCGCCGAGCTCGTCCGTCTGCTTGTCGATCTGGTCGAGGATCGTCTGCTGCACGGTGACATCGAGGGCGCTGGTCGGCTCGTCCGCGATGAGCAGGCGCGGTCGGCACGCGAGGCCGATCGCGATGAGGGCGCGCTGCCGCATCCCGCCCGAGAACTCGTGCGGGTACTGCGCCGCCCGCTTCGCGGCGTCTGGGAGGCCGGCGGCCTCGAGCGCCTCGACGACTCTGCCCTTCACGCTCGACCGGTCGGCGAGCCCGTGGGCGAGCAGCGTCTCTGCCACCTGCGTCCCGATCCTCGCGACCGGGTTGAGGTTCGACATCGGGTCCTGCGGGACGAGGCCGATCTGTCGCCCGCGCACCTGGCGCATCCGCGCTTCGCCGTAGGTCGTGAGGTCTTCGCCGTCGAGCAGGATTTGCCCGCGCGCCACACGACCACCGGATGCCAACAGGCCGATGATCGCCATGGCGGTCGTCGACTTGCCGGAGCCGGACTCGCCGACGATCGCGATGGTCTCACCCGCGTGGATGTCGAGGCTCACCCCATCGACGGCCCGCACGGGGCCATCCATGGTGGCGAAGTCGACCGCGAGATCACGGACCGAGAGAAGGGGCTGGGGGGATGCCGGAGCGGGGGGACCGGCGACATCGGAGGTCATTCGTCCATCCTCGTCCGCCCGGCCCCGTCTGCCCACCCCCCGGCGCACATCGTCACGCGGCCGTAACGCGTCGGCGCGATCACGCCCCGGCAGACCGCGGGTCGGGAGCGTGCCGGCCGGGCGCGTCCCCCGCTCGGGGCGCTTTCCGCCGTTCGGGGCGCGCGCGGGCCGCGCCGATGAAGGAACGGCGCCCCGAAGCTGAGGGGCCGTGAACCCGCACTGCCGGTGAGCCCACGCCCGTGCGGCGCTACCGTGGGCAGCATGCGCGTGGACCTCAACGCCGACCTCGGCGAGACCGTCGACGGGATGCCGACCGCCGACGACGAGGCGATGTTCGCCGTGATCTCGAGCGCGAACGTCGCCTGCGGCGGTCACGCGGGTGATGCTGCGTCGATGCGCGAAGCCGTGGCGCGGGCCGCGCGCTTCGGCGTCGCCGTGGGCGCCCACCCCTCCTACGCGGACCGGGAGAACTTCGGCCGTATCTGCCGCCAGCCCGCCGTCGCGGCGCTCCGCACGAGCGTCGCCGCGCAGCTCGCCGCGCTCGTGGCGGCCGGCGCCGACCTTCGTTACGTGAAGCCCCACGGGGCGCTCTATCACGCTGTCCGTGACGATGCCGAGCAGGCGCGGGCGGTCGTCGACGCCGTCGTCGACCTGTCCTCGCGTCTCGGTCGTGCCCTCCCCGTGCTCGGGCTTCCGGGCGTGATCGCCGAGGTCGCGGCATCCGCGGGTCTTCCCTTCGTGCACGAGGCCTTCCTGGATCGCGGCTACACCGCGGACGGCGGACTCGTCCCACGCGGCGAACCCGGCGACCTCGTCGAGGATCCGGCCCGCGTCGCCGCGCGCGCGGTGCGGCTCGTGCGCGAGGGCGAGGTCGAGACGGTCGACGGTGATCGCATCGCCGTCGCCGCTGCCTCGCTCTGCCTGCACGGCGACACCCCGTCGGCGGTCGCGATGGCCCGCGCCGTCCGTGCCGCCCTGGACGCCGCGGGCGTCGAGGTGCGCGCACCGTGGTGACGCTGCGGCCGATGGGGGAGCGCGCCGTCCTCGCCGAGGTCGCGGACCTCGCCGCCGTCCTGGCGCTGCACGCCGCGCTCGCCGCGGATCCGCCCGCGGGCATCGACGACCTCGTCCCCGCCGCCCGCACCGTTCTGGTCGCCTTCGACCCGCGTCGCATCTCGCTCGATGCCGTCCGCGCCTGGATCCACGCGGCTTCTCGGACGGCTCCGGATGCCACCCCCTCCGGCCCCCTCGTCGAGGTTCCGCTGCGGTACGACGGCGCCGATCTCACCTCCACAGCCGCCTCGCTCGGCATCCGCGTCGACGAGCTCATCACCCGGCATTCCGCCGCCCCGTGGACGGTGGCCTTCACCGGCTTCGCCCCGGGCTTCGCCTATCTGGTGAGCGAGGACTGGCCGTTCGACGTGCCGCGGCTCGCCCAACCGCGCACGCGTGTACCCGCGGGTGCGGTGGGTCTGGCCGGTGGCTTCAGCGGCGCGTATCCGCGCGAGACCCCCGGCGGGTGGAGGCTCATCGGGACGACCGATGCGGTCCTCTTCGATCCGGATGCCGCCGACCCGGTGCTGCTTCCCCCGCGCGCCCGCGTGCGTTTCGTCCCGCAGCCCGCCCGCATCGAGGCCGCCCGAGTCTCCGAGGCCGAGCCTCGCGCGGACGGGGGCTCCCCCGAGCCGCCTGAGCCTGTCGAGGGGCCCCGGCCCCTCGCCGGTGCCGAGAGCGGAGGGGATCTGCGCAGCGGAGGACCGGATGGCGCGGACTCCTCCTCCCGCGCCGGAATCTCCTCCCGTCCCGCCACCGCGCTCGCCCCGGCCCCGGCGCTGCATGTTCTCGACTCCGGCGGCTTCACCACCGTCCAGGATCTGGGACGTCCGCATCTCGCGGCCCTCGGCGTCGCGCGCTCGGGCGCGCTCGACCGGACCGCACTCCGCATCGCCAATCGCCTGGTCGGCAACGCCGAGGGGGCCGCGGGTCTCGAGATCGCGCTCGGCGGCTTCCGCGCGCGGGCCGAAGCCGACACGTGGGTGTGCGTGACGGGCGCTCTCACCGACCTGCGCGTCGACGGTCGGGCGCGCGATCTCTACGCCCCCGTCCGGGTCCCCGCGGGCGCCGAGATCTCCATCGGGCCCGTTCTCGCCGGCCTGCGCTCCTTCCTCGCCCTGCGCGGCGGTGTCCTCGCGCCCCTCGCCCTCGGCTCGCGCGCGAGCGACGTGCTCGCCGGTCTCGGACCCGCCCCCGTGCGCGCCGGGGATGTCATGGGCGCCGAGACCCCGGCATCCGCGATCCCCGTTCTCGACTTCTTCCCTTGGTCCGTCCCGCCGACGCTTGTCGAGGTGAACATCGCCGCGGGACCGCGCGCGGACTGGTTCGCCCCCGGGGCGCAAGAAACGCTCGTCGACACGGAATGGGAGGTGTCGACCCACGCCGATCGTGTCGGCATCCGTCTCGACGGGCCCGAGCTCGAGCGCCTCCGCCCCGGCGAGCTGCCGAGCGAGGGCATGCGTCCGGGCGCGATCCAGGTTCCGCCGCACGGACGCCCGGTCGTGCTGCTGGCCGACGGTCCGGTCACCGGGGGATACCCCGTGATCGCCGTGGTAACGGATGCCACGCTCGACGCGCTCGCGCAGGTGAGGCCCGGCGATCGCGTGCGATTCCGGCGCGTCTGACGTCCTCCCCGGGGGGAATGCTCGACGGGCGTGCGCGGTTATACCGCAGGTCCGCAAACGCGTCAAGAATTCGACTGGACACGGCGAGTCCTCCCGCGTATGCTTGGACTTTGCGCTCCTCGATTCCCCCTGCCCTCATATGGTGGTCGGCTGAGCCTGTCCGTCCCCGCTTCACCGCGGTGTGTGACGAGCAGGTTATCGGGGCAGGAACGCACTCCACCTGACGACAAGGAATCACGAGCCCCTCGCCCGGGCTTCTGGAGGTTATTCCCTTGGCTGCTGCGAGCAACGCATCCACCACCACCCCGAAGAGCGGACGCGGCGCATCTCGCCTCTCGTTCGCGAAGATCTCCGACAAGCTGACCGTTCCCGATCTGCTCGCACTGCAGACCGAGTCGTTCGATTGGCTCGTCGGTAACGACGCATGGAAGGCCCGCGTCGCCGAGGCGCAGGCCGAAGGCCGCACCGACGTGCCCGAGATCAGCGGTCTGGAGGAGATCTTCGAAGAGATCTCGCCGATCGAAGACCTCAGCGAGACGATGCAGCTCTCGTTCACCAACCCCTACCTCGAGCCCGAGAAGTACTCGATCGAAGAGTGCAAGGAGCGCGGCAAGACCTACGCCGCCCCGCTGTACGTCGAGGCCGAGTTCATGAACCACCAGACCGGTGAGATCAAGACGCAGACGGTCTTCATGGGCGACTTCCCGCTCCAGACCGACAAGGGCACGTTCATCATCAACGGCACCGAGCGTGTCGTGGTGTCGCAGCTCGTGCGCTCGCCCGGTGTCTACTTCGACAAGACCCCCGACAAGACGTCCGACAAGGACATCGTGTCGGCGCGCGTCATCCCCTCGCGCGGTGCCTGGCTCGAGTTCGAGATCGACAAGCGCGACCAGGTCGGCGTCCGCATCGACCGCAAGCGCAAGCAGTCGGTCACCGTCTTCCTCAAGGCCCTCGGCCTGACCAGCGAAGACATCCTCGCCGAGTTCGCCGGCTTCGACTCCATCGAAGAGACGCTGTCCAAGGACACGATCCTCACGAAGGAAGACGCCCTCCGCGACATCTACCGCAAGCTCCGTCCGGGCGAGCAGGTGGCCGCCGAGGCTGCGCGCGCGCTCCTCGACAACTTCTACTTCAACGCCAAGCGCTACGACCTGGCCAAGGTGGGTCGCTACAAGATCAACCAGAAGCTCGGCCTCGACAAGCCGCTCAGCGACTCGGTGCTGACCGTCGACGACATCGTCGCGACGATCAAGTACCTCGTCCGCCTGCACCGCGGCGACGTGTCGTTCGACGGCGTGCGCGGCGGCAAGCCCGCCGAGATCCGTCTCGACACCGACGACATCGACAACTTCGGCAACCGTCGTATCCGCGCGGTCGGCGAGCTCATCCAGAACCAGGTCCGCACCGGTCTGTCGCGCATGGAGCGCGTCGTCCGCGAGCGCATGACCACGCAGGACATCGAGGCGATCACGCCGCAGACCCTGATCAACGTGCGCCCCGTCGTCGCCGCGATCAAGGAGTTCTTCGGAACCTCGCAGCTGTCGCAGTTCATGGACCAGAACAACCCGCTCGCGGGTCTGACCCACAAGCGTCGCCTGTCGGCGCTGGGCCCCGGTGGTCTGTCGCGTGAGCGTGCCGGCGTCGAGGTCCGTGACGTCCACCCCTCGCACTACGGCCGCATGTGCCCCATCGAGACGCCCGAAGGCCCGAACATCGGTCTGATCGGTTCGCTCGCCTCGTTCGCGCGCATCAACGCGTTCGGCTTCATCGAGACGCCGTACCGCCGCGTCGTCGACGGTCGCGTGACCGACACGATCGACTACCTCACGGCCAGCGAAGAGAGCGACCACATCGTCGCCCAGGCCGGTGTCGCCCTCAAGGCCGACGGCCACTTCGTCGAGGACCGCATCCTGGCCCGCCGTGGTCAGGGTGGCGAGGTCGACCTCTTCCCGGTGGAGGAGATCGGCTACATGGACGTCTCGCCGCGCCAGATGGTGTCGGTGGCGACCTCGCTCATCCCCTTCCTCGAGCACGACGACGCCAACCGCGCCCTCATGGGTGCGAACATGCAGCGCCAGGCCGTGCCGCTCGTGCGCAGCGAGTCGCCCGTGGTCGGTACCGGTATGGAGGGCTTCGCCGCGATCGACGCCGGTGACGTCGTGACCGCCGAGAAGTCCGGTGTGGTCCTCGAGGTCTCGGCCGACGTCGTGACCGTGCAGCTCGACGAGGGCGGCACGCAGGACTACTTCCTCCGCAAGTTCGACCGCTCCAACCAGGGCACGTCGTACAACCAGCGTGTGGTCGTCTCCGCCGGCGAGCGTGTCGAGGCCGGCGAGGTCATCGCCGACGGCCCCGCCACCGAGAACGGCGAGCTCGCCCTCGGCAAGAACCTCCTCGTGGCGTTCATGACGTGGGAGGGTCACAACTTCGAAGACGCGATCATCCTGAGCCAGGACCTGGTGAAGGACGACACGCTCTCCTCGATCCACATCGAGGAGTACGAGGTCGACGCCCGCGACACGAAGCTCGGCAAGGAAGAGATCACGCGTGATCTCCCCAACGTCAGCCCCGACCTGCTGAAGGACCTCGACGAGCGCGGCATCGTCCGCATCGGTGCCGAGGTCCGCCCCGGCGACATCCTCGTCGGCAAGGTCACGCCCAAGGGCGAGACCGAGCTCAGCGCCGAAGAGCGTCTGCTCCGCGCGATCTTCAACGAGAAGAGCCGCGAAGTCCGTGACACCTCGCTGAAGGTGCCCCACGGTGAGCAGGGCACGATCATCGCCGTCAAGGAGTTCAACGCCGAAGACGGAGACGACGAGCTCGGCTCGGGCGTCAACCGCCGCGTCGTGGTCTACATCGCCCAGAAGCGCAAGATCACCGAGGGCGACAAGCTCGCCGGCCGCCACGGCAACAAGGGTGTCATCGCCAAGATCCTTCCGATCGAGGACATGCCCTTCCTCGCCGACGGCACCCCCGTCGACGTCGTGCTGAACCCGCTCGGTATCCCCGGTCGAATGAACTTCGGTCAGGTCCTGGAGCTCCACCTCGGCTGGATCGCCCAGCAGGGGTGGAAGGTCGAGGGCACGCCCGAGTGGGCGGCGCACCTGCCCGAGCAGGCTCGCGAGGCCGCTCCCGGCACCAAGGTCGCGACCCCGGTGTTCGACGGTGCGTTCGAGGAGGAGATCGCGGGTCTGCTCGACTCGACGATCCCCAACCGCGACGGCCAGCGTCTGATCGACTCGAGCGGGAAGACCATCCTGTTCGACGGTCGTTACGGCGAGCCCTTCCCGGCGCCCATCTCGGTCGGCTACATGTACATCCTGAAGCTGCACCACCTGGTCGACGACAAGATCCACGCGCGTTCGACGGGCCCGTACTCGATGATCACCCAGCAGCCGCTCGGTGGTAAGGCGCAGTTCGGTGGCCAGCGCTTCGGTGAGATGGAGGTGTGGGCCCTCGAGGCCTACGGTGCGGCATACGCGCTGCAGGAGCTCCTCACGATCAAGTCCGACGACATCCTCGGCCGCGTCAAGGTCTACGAGGCGATCGTCAAGGGCGAGAACATCCAGGAGCCCGGCATCCCGGAGTCGTTCAAGGTCCTCATGAAGGAAATGCAGTCGCTCTGCCTGAACGTCGAGGTCCTCTCGGCCGACGGCACCGCGGTCAACCTCCGTGACACGGATGACGACGCCTTCCGCGCCGCGGAAGAGCTCGGCATCAACATCTCCAGCCGCTTCGAGTCCTCGTCGATCGACGAGATCTGAGCTCTGGTTGCTGAGCTTGTCGAAGCACAGCGACACGATCTTCATTTGAGAATTCCGACACAGGAGAACCAGTGCTCGAATCAACCACTTTCGATCAGATCCGTATCGGTCTGGCCACCGCCGACGACATCCGTCGTTGGTCCTTCGGTGAGGTCAAGAAGCCCGAGACGATCAACTACCGCACGCTGAAGCCCGAGAAGGACGGCCTCTTCGGCGAGCAGATCTTCGGACCCTCCCGCGACTGGGAGTGCGCCTGCGGCAAGTACAAGCGCGTGCGCTTCAAGGGCATCGTCTGCGAGCGCTGCGGCGTCGAGGTCACCAAGTCCTCGGTCCGTCGCGAGCGCATGGGCCACATCGAGCTCGCCGCGCCCGTCACGCACATCTGGTACTTCAAGGGTGTTCCCTCGCGCCTCGGCTACCTGCTCGACATGGCGCCGAAGGACCTCGAGAAGGTCATCTACTTCGCCGCCTACATGGTGATCTCGGTCGACGAGGATGCTCGTCACCGCGACCTCGCCACGCAGGAGAACAACATCCGTCTCGAGCTGAAGACGCTCGGCGACCGCCGCGATGCCCGCATCGCCGCTCGCCTGGCCAAGCTCGAGGAGGAGCTCGCCGCCCTCGAGGCGGAGGGCGCCAAGGCGGACCAGAAGAAGAAGGTCAAGGACGCCGCCGAGAAGGACATGACGGCCGCCCGCAAGAACGCGGACGAGCAGATCGCCAAGCTCGAGCGCGTGTGGGAGGACTTCCGCACGCTCGAGGTCGGCGCCCTCAAGCCCGAGGACGACGTCTTCCACGAGCTGCAGGACCGCTTCGGTCAGTACTTCGAGGCCCACATGGGTGCGGAGTCGATCAAGCGTCGCCTCGAGACCTTCGACCTGCAGGCCGAGGCCGACAGCCTCCACCTGCAGATCTCCGAGGGCAAGGGCCAGCGCAAGATCCGCGCGATCAAGCGCCTGAAGGTCGTCAACTCGTTCCTGCAGACCGGCATGAGCCCGGCCTCGATGGTGCTCGACGTCGTTCCGGTGATCCCGCCGGAGCTGCGCCCGATGGTCCAGCTCGACGGTGGCCGCTTCGCCACCAGCGACCTGAACGATCTCTACCGTCGCGTGATCAACCGCAACAACCGCCTCCGTCGCCTGATCGACCTCGGTGCCCCCGAGATCATCGTCAACAACGAGAAGCGCATGCTGCAGGAGGCCGTCGACGCGCTGTTCGACAACGGCCGCCGTGGTCGCCCCGTGACCGGTACCGGCAACCGTGCCCTCAAGTCCCTGAGCGACATGCTCAAGGGAAAGCAGGGTCGTTTCCGCCAGAACCTGCTCGGAAAGCGCGTCGACTACTCGGGTCGTTCGGTCATCATCGTCGGACCCCAGCTGAAGCTGCACCAGTGCGGTCTGCCCAAGCAGATGGCGCTCGAGCTCTTCAAGCCGTTCGTGATCAAGCGCCTGATCGACCTCGGTCACTCGCAGAACATCAAGGCCGCCAAGCGCGCCGTCGAGCGCTACCGTCCCGAGGTCTGGGACGTGCTCGAAGAGATCATCCGCGAGCGTCCCGTGCTGCTGAACCGTGCACCCACCCTGCACCGTCTCGGCATCCAGGCGTTCGAGCCCCAGCTCGTCGAGGGCAAGGCGATCCAGCTGCACCCGCTCGTCTGCGCGGCGTTCAACGCCGACTTCGACGGTGACCAGATGGCCGTCCACCTGCCGCTGTCGGTCGAGGCCCAGGCCGAGGCCCGCGTGCTGATGCTCGCCTCGAACAACATCCTGAAGCCGTCGGACGGCCGTCCGGTGACCCTGCCCTCGCAGGACATGATCATCGGCCTGCACCACCTGACCACCCTCAAGGAGGGTGCGATCGGTGAGGGCCGT
Source organism: Microbacterium sp. SORGH_AS_0969 (assembly GCF_030818255.1). Taxonomy (NCBI): domain Bacteria; kingdom Bacillati; phylum Actinomycetota; class Actinomycetes; order Micrococcales; family Microbacteriaceae; genus Microbacterium; species Microbacterium sp. SORGH_AS_0969. The sequence goes on along the minus strand of NZ_JAUTAG010000001.1, from coordinate 671,767 downwards.
GCGTTCGGTTCGGTGGGCGAGGCGATCCTGGCCAAGGACGAGGGCACCCTCGACCTGCAGGCCAAGGCGCGCATCCGCATCCCCGGCCTGACGTTCCTCGAGGGCCAGGCGCCCGAGGGCTACGACAAGCACGGTCTCGTCGACGCTTCGCTCGGCCAGGCGATCTTCAACGCCACGCTCCCCAAGGGCTACCCGTTCGTTCGCGAGCAGGCCGACAAGGGCAAGCTGTCGCAGATCGTCAACAAGCTGGCCGAGGAGTACCCCAAGGTCGAGGTCGCGGCATCGCTCGACCGGATCAAGGACGCCGGCTTCTACTGGGCCACCCGTTCGGGTGTCACGGTGGCGCTGAGCGACATCCTCACCCCGCCGAACAAGGCCGAGATCGTGGGCGGCTACGAGAAGCAGGCCGCGAAGGTCCAGGCGCAGTACGAGAAGGGTCTCACCACCGACGCCGAGCGTCGTCAGGAGCTCATCAAGATCTGGACCGAGGCTACGGATGCCGTCCAGAAGGCGATGCGCGACAACTTCCCGGCCGACAACACCATCAACCGCATGGTCTCGTCGGGTGCGCGTGGTAACTGGCTGCAGATCCGCAACATCGCGGGTATGCGAGGGCTTGTGAACAACCCGAAGGGTGAGATCATCCCGCGTCCGATCATCTCCTCGTACCGCGAGGGTCTGTCGGTCGCCGAGTACTTCATCGCGACGCACGGTGCCCGTAAGGGTCTGGCCGACACGGCCCTCCGTACGGCCGACTCGGGGTACCTGACGCGTCGTCTGGTCGACGTCTCGCAGGACGTCATCATCCGCGAAGAGGACTGCGGCACGTCGAAGGGCCTCGAGCTCCCGATCGCCGCTGCCGACTCGACCGGTGCGCTGGTCAAGGACGCGAACGTCGAGAACTCGGTGTTCGCCCGCACGCTGGCGACGGCTGTCGTCGACGCGCAGGGCACCGTCCTGGCCGAGGCCGGCGACGACGTGGGCGACGTCCTGATCGACAAGCTCGTCGCGGGTGGCATCGAGTCCATCAAGGTCCGCTCTGTGCTGACCTGCGACTCCGCCGTCGGTGTCTGCGCGAAGTGCTACGGCCGTTCGCTCGCCACCGGCAAGATCGTCGACATCGGCGAGGCCGTCGGCATCATCGCGGCCCAGTCGATCGGTGAGCCCGGTACCCAGCTGACGATGCGTACCTTCCACACCGGTGGTTCCGCGTCGGCCGACGACATCACGCAGGGTCTTCCCCGTGTGCAGGAGCTCTTCGAGGCGCGTACCCCCAAGGGTGCCTCGCCGATCGCCGAGGCCGATGGCCGCATCACGATCGACGAGACCGAGAAGGCCAAGAAGGTCATCCTCACGCCCGACAACGGCGACGAGCCCGTGGTCTACCCCGTCCTGAAGCGTGCGACGCTCCTGGTCGAGGACGGCCAGCACGTCACCGTCGGTGAGCCCCTCCAGGTCGGAACGCTCGACCCCAAGGAGGTCATGCGTGTGCAGGGCGCCCGCGAGGTGCAGAAGTACCTCGTGAACGGCGTCCAGGGCGTGTACCGCTCGCAGGGTGTGCCGATCCACGACAAGCACATCGAGGTGATCGTCCGCCAGATGCTGCGCAAGGTCACCGTCGTCGACCACGGCGACACCGACCTGCTCCCGGGCGAGCTCGTCGACTTCAAGCGGTACCAGAACATCAACCGCGAGACGGTCGGCGAGGGCAAGCGCCCCGCGTCGGGTCGTCCCGAGTTGATGGGTATCACGAAGGCGTCGCTCGCGACGGAGTCGTGGCTGTCCGCCGCGTCGTTCCAGGAGACCACCCGCGTCCTGACGCAGGCGGCCATGGAGGGCAAGAGCGACCCGCTCGTCGGCCTGAAGGAGAACGTCATCATCGGAAAGCTCATCCCCGCGGGGACGGGCCTGTCGAAGTACCGCAACGTCACCGTCGAGGCGACGGAAGAGGCCAAGAGCGAGCGGTACCCCAACCGCATCTTCGCCTCGGACGGCGCGTACTCCGACGCCGATCTGAGCTACGTCGACTTCGACAGCTTCACGACGGACGACTTCACGCCCGGTAGCTACAACTAAGGGATCCGTCCCGCACGAAGGCCCTCGGCTCACGCCGGGGGCCTTCGTCGTGTCCGCGGCGTTTCGACCGCGCGACGTGTGGCGTCCGCGGCGTGTCGGAGGCCGGATGCGCCGGGGGAGTGCGCCTACCGTGGACGGGGAGGAACGGATGGCGCGAGTCGGTGGCCGGAACGTGTGGATCGCGTGGCCGGTGGGAATCATCTGCACCGTGGTGGTCGCCGTCCTGGTCGTTCTCGCGGTCCCCGGCATCCCGGCATCCGTGATCTTCGTCGGTGACACGCTCCGCGCGGCCCGGTCCGCTCCCACGGCCACGCCGGAGCCGGCTCCGACTCCGGCGTCGACCTGTCGCGAGCTCTACTCGGCGGACCTCTGGTCGTCGCTGGTCTGGTCGCGCAACAATCTCCTGACGCAGCGTCGGACCCCGGCGGCGTCGACCCCCGAGGCCGTCGCGGCGTCGGGGGCGACCGTGGTCGTGACCTGTCACTGGCGGGGGACGGCGGGTCGATCGATGGAGACCACGGTGTCGACCGTCACCCCCGAGGGGGCCTCGGCTGTTCAGGCGACCCTGTCGTCGCAGGGATTCGGATGCCAGGTCTCCGGCGACACGGTCCACTGCGAGCGCGCGGCGGGCGGTGTCGTCGAGGTGCACGACATCCGCGGCGATCGGTGGGTGTCGTCGACCCTCACGAACTGGATGCCGGACGGCTACGCCGAGACGGTGGCATCCCGAGCCTTCGCCGAGTGAGCGATCAGCCGAAGATCGACGCGATGATGCTCGCCGTGTAGCCGGTCGGCGCGAGGTTGGAGTACTGCGTGTCGATCAGGACGTGGTCGCGCCAGAAGAGCGTGCGACCGTCGTTGACCGGGTAGGTGTCGTTGATCCACGTCTTCTCGCACCGCGTGCCGTCGTCGGGCGTGTAGCAGCTGAAGCCCTGCGTGGCGACGAGGTCGTTGAGCATGTCGAGGGCGGGTCCGCGGTCGACGCGGGTGATACGCGTTTCGAGGCCCGTCGTGTCGGCGCCGGGATCGCGCCAGATGCAGATGAGCGAGCCGTCGGGCTGCGGCCCGGAGGCACCGACCGACGGGTCATTCAGTGGGACGGGTGCCAACTGGGCCAGCACGTCGGCCGAGAGCATCGCGCGGCAGTCGGTGGGGATGGCCGCGGGGGCGACGGTCGGGGTGATCGTGGGGATGGGTGTCGCCGTCGGGGAGGCGGACGACTCCGTGGCCGGTGTCGTCGCTGCGGTAGAGCCGCCGTCGTCCGGCGCGCACGCGCTCAGGGCGAGCACCGCCGCGACCGCGAACACGGCTGCGCCGGTCGGACGAAACACGCGACGGGCCATGAAGTCACCCTAGATGCCGCCACCGACACGGTCGAGACCGACACACGACGGCACGCCTGCGCCGTGCGGCGACGAGCGCGGGTTAGCCTGACGCCGCAGATATTTGCGCGCGTGAGGAGACCCCGATGAGCGACCCCCAGTCGTACGGTGACCCCGTCGACGAGCCCAAAGACGAGGCGCACGACGTGGTCGGGCGCGCGCACGAGGGCCTGGCCGACGCCGAGGCCGCCCAGCGCGATGCCGTCGACCCCGCCGAGGCTGCCGCCGCCTGGGACGAGCGTGAGCGCGACCAGCACGTGTCGTCGACGCCCGCGGCGACCGAGACGACCACGGCGACCGTTCACGACGCGTCGCCGGTCGCCCCCACGACCACGACCGACCTCGATGACGAAGACGCCCGCTGGGCCGCGTACGCGGCTTCGGCGGAGCCCGAGGCGGCGCCCGCCGCGGCGGCGACCGAGGCGGCGACGACCGACGCGTCCACGCAGCGCTACGACGCCTACGGCGACACCGCCGGGGCCGCGGCTGCCGGGGGAGCCGTCGCCGCAGGTGCCGCGGCGGCCGGAGCGTCCTCGACTCCGGTGGCGTCCACCACCGCTTACGACACGCGATCGACCGACGCTCCCACGACGGCCTCCCCGACGGCGTACGCGAACACCGCGCAGCCGATCTTCGTCCAGGCCCCCGAAGCCCCGCGTCCGCGCGGCAACCGCGGGGCGGCCGGCGCGATCGGTCTGCTCGCCGCGCTCTGCTTCGCCGTCCTCTACCTTGCGGCGACCCTCGGTCTGCGTCTGCTGACGGGCGATCTCGAGGTGTCCGGGCTCGCGAATGCCGCTCTCGGCGCCCTCGCCACGTGGGGCCTCTGGGTGCCGACCGTGGCGTTCTATCTGGGTTTCTGGTTCCTCGGAGCCCTCATCAACCGCGGCCGGTGGGGGCACTGGGTGGTCTGGGGCCTCGTCGTGGGCGTGATCGCCTGGGGCGGGCATCTCCTCGGTGCCCTCTTCGCCGCGCCGTTCTGGATGCTCACCGCCCGAGAGGGCGTCGACCTCCTCGGAGACAACGTCCTCGCCCCGCTCGCGATCGTCGCGTTCGTCCTCGGGCGCGAGCTGACGATCTGGTTCGGCGCGTGGGTCGCGCGTCGCGGCCGGCGCGTGACCGAGCTGAACGACGAGGCGCAGCGCGAGTACGAGCGCACGCTCGAAGCGGGCCCGCAGGTCTCCGTCGTCTGAAGCGGGATGCCATGACCGACGCGCCGCGACCGGCGGGGGTGACCCCGCCGGTCGCGGTCGTTTTCGCGACCGTGACGTTCGTCGCTCTCGGGATCGGCGGACTCGGGGTCGCCAGTCTCGTCGTCGATCGCGACGTCATCCCCGTGACGGGTCTCGGCCCGATCCCCGGGGTCATCGGCCTCGTGGTCGCGACCGCGCTTTTCGCCGGCATCCTGCTCTGGGGACTCAGAGCGGAGCCGCCCGGGTATCTCACCACGGTTCCGTGCGCTCTCGGTGCCTACGTGGGGGAGTTCGCCGGGATCGTCGTGGGAGGCCTGTTCAGCGGGGCGGACCCCGCGCGGGCGGTCGCCGCGGCCGGGACCGTCGCGCTCGGCTGGCCCGGGGCCGTGCTCGCGGTCGCTGCGCTGCTGGCGGCGGTGTTCGGGGTGTTCCTCGTGCGCGTACGGACCGAGCGCCCGCGGTGGACCTGGGAGGACGAGGACGACGACACCCCCTGATCGCCGCCGGGGACGCGGGTGTGACGCGCGGGAGACACGATCATCCCCGCTGCCCGGGCGTGTCGGTCTAGCGTAGGAGTGTGGAGCGGTCGCTCGAGACCCAGGTAGGCCAGGCGGTGGACGCCTGGCTGAAATGGCTGCCCCGGTGGGAGCCCGCGAACCACCGCGGCCGCATCGCGCCGTGTCGTCGGTGCTTCGGATCCCCGGTCCTCTCCGCGGCGGGTCTCGGTTCCGACGTCCCCCACGGCGTCCAGCACGGTCTGTCCACCCGCGTGAAGACGATCGTCGATCACGCCGTTGCCGAGTACACCGCACGCAACCTCCCGATGCTGCAGGCCGAACTGGACCAGCAGGCCGAACGCAACCGCCGTCGCTCGTACCGTCCGGCGGAAGGCCTCGAGCCCGAGTTCGAGGGGTTGCCGCTCGACCCGGAGCCCGAGCCCGGAGCGCCGTTCCTCTTCACCCTCACCGGCCTGGCCGCTGAAGAAGACGCGGTGATCCCCGCCCTCCCACCGCTGTCGGATGCCGCGAAGGCGGCGCTGCGCCAGGAGGTCGGTCTCGCCGACGACTACGCGAACATGATCGGCCGCGAGGTGTGCACGATCCTGCTGCACCACCGCCTGCGCATCCAGGGGGCGATCGCCGAGTACGTGGAGCCGCAGGTGGCGGCGATGCTCGACGAACTGACGCGTTCCCTCGACGCGCCGTTCGATCCGCGCGACCCCGGCGACGCGGCATCCTGAGCTTGTCCACAGCCCCCGGGATCCCGGAGGCGCCTTTGTTAGCATTGCCGGGTTGTCCGCCCGGCCAGACGCGGGCGCGTCGTCCGGGAGGGGGCACCATGCCGCAGCGCCTCCCCTCGTCGCCGCCGATCCTGCCCGGGCTCGCGTACATCCGTCCGCTCGGCTCCGGGGGCTTCGCCGACGTCTTCCTCTACGGGCAGGACATGCCGCGCCGCGAGGTGGCGGTCAAGGTCCTGCCGAGCGACGTGCGCGACCCCGACCTCCGGCGCATGTTCAACGCCGAGGCCGACGTGCTCGCGCACCTCTCGGCGCACCCCTCGATCGTCACCGTGTACCAGGCCGGGATCTCCGCCGACGGCCGGCCCTACATCGTCATGGAGTACTGCCCGGGGTCGCTCGCCCAGCGCTATCGGGTCGAGCGGATCCCCGTCCCCGAGGTCCTCGCCATCGGCGTGCGCATGGCCGGAGCCCTCGAGTCCGCTCATCACGCGGGTCTCGTGCACCGCGACGTGAAGCCGAGCAACATCCTCGTCACGACATTCGGGGCGCCGGTCCTCGCCGACTTCGGGATCTCGTCGTCGCTGGTGCGTCAGGACGCCGATGAGATGCTCGCGATGTCGGTGCCCTGGAGCGCCCCCGAGGTGATCGCCGAGCAGACCGCCGGCACCGTCTCGAGCGAGGTCTGGAGTCTCGGGGCGACCGTCTACTCGCTCCTGGCCGGGCACAGTCCCTTCGAGCGTCGTGAGCGCGGGCAGAACTCGCGCGAGCAGCTGCGTCGTCGCATCGCGCGAGCGTCGTACACCGAGATCTCCCGCTCCGACGTGCCGCCGTCCCTGCAGGCCGCGCTCGCCCGCGCGATGACACGGAACCCGCAGGACCGGCATCCGAGCGCGCGCGCTCTCGGCGAAGATCTGCAGCACGTGCAGACCGAGCTCGGCCTCGCCGCGACCCCTCTCGAGGTGCCCAGCGCCGCCTGGTCGCCGTCGGCCGGGATGGTCGACTTCTCCGACACGGCGCTGCGTGGGCCCACGCGCTCGCACATCGAGCGCGAGGGCGCGCGCAAGGTCCGCGACCGCTCCGGGGTGACGGGCCTCGCCCGCGACGAAGACACCGACATCTCGGCTCCCGGGCCGGCGTCGCACCGCGTCCTGCCCTGGGCGCTCGCCGGAGCGACGGTCGTCGCCGCGGGCGCCGTGGTCGTCGCCGCGCTGTACGCCACGGGGGTGCTGTGATGCGGCGACGTACGGTCGTCGGTCTCGCCTCCACGCTCGCGGCTGCGGCTCTCGTGATCACGGCCAGCGTCGTCTGGCCCGGCCTCGACGCGCAAGAGACCCCCGAGGTCGACACCTCGGTCTGGGCTCTGCAGACCGGCGAGGGCCAGCGCTACGCCCGGGTCAACACCTCGGTGGGCGAGCTCGACACCGTGCGGTCGGCCGGCAATCCCAGCGAGGTCGCGCAGAGCGCGGACGGCGCGTACCTGTTCACCGACAGCTACAGCAAGCTCTCGCGCATCGACGAGGCCCAGCCGGTCGACCTGCAGGAGGAGCAGCTCTCGTCCGCCCCCGACACCCCCGCGGGCACGACCTCGGTGGTCACGGCGGGCGATTTCGTCGTGTACCGCACCGACACCGGCACGCTGTTCACCGGGCGACTGAGCGAGGCCGGGCAGGCGGCATCCGAACTCGATCCGTTCGGCTCGGCCGGCGGCGACTCCCCGTCGTACACCGCGGATGCCATCGCCCTCGACGACCGCGGAATGCTCTTCGCGTATTCCTCGGCGGACGGTTCCGTCATCCGCTACGACATCGCCGCCGACGAGGTGCGCGCGCGCGATGCGCTCGCCGCCGAGGTGCCCACCCCGCTCCTCTCGGCGGCCGGAGACACCTGGGTTCTCGTCGACGGCGACGCGGGGCGCGTGTGGGTGCGCGGGACCGACCCGGTCGATGTCGCCGTGGTCGACCAGGCCGTCGTCAGCTCTCCCGATTCCGCGGGCAGCGCGGTCTACCTCGCCGACGAGCAGTCGCTGTGGGCGATTCCCGTCGACGGTTCCGGGCCGAACCGCGAGGTGGGAGGCGGTGGCACCGTGCTCGGTCAGCCCGCGAAGCCCCTCTCCCGCGGGGGCGTCGCGTACGCGGCGTGGCTGCTCCCCGGCGAGGCCGGCGGAACGCTCTGGCGTTCCGACGCGGGCGAGACGCCGCTCGATTACGCGGGGGGAACGCTTCCCGATCAGCGTCGTCCGGTGTTCGTCGCGACCGACCACGCCGTGATCCTGAATGAGACGCGCAGCGGCTGGGTGTGGACCGTCCCGAACGGCGCGCTCGTCGCGTCGAGTCAGAACTGGAGCCTCGACGACCGGACGGAGCAGGCCGCGGTCCAGAGCGACGAGCAGCTCAGCGTCGTTCTCGATCCCAAGCCCCCGATCGCGGAGCCGGACGCGTTCGGCGTGCGGGCGGGCCGCCTCGTCACCCTTCCGGTCCTGCTGAACGACCACGACCCCAACGAGGACGTGCTGAGCATCGTCGGCGAGAGTGTCACGGGTCTGGATCCCGGCTTCGGTGAGCTCAGTCTCACCGACGACGATCAGCGCCTCGCGGTGCGCGTGCGTCCCGAGGCGACCGGCACGGCGACGTTCTCGTACGCGGTGACCGATGGCACGACGCCTGACGGGCTGACATCCGCCCCCACCACCGTCACGCTGACCGTCTCGCCCGAAGCCGCGAACGCCGCCCCCGTGTGGTGCGGTGTCGAGAAGTGCCTCCAGCCCTGGCCCACCCCGGAGGTCGCCCGCGGCGGCACGATCACGGTCCCCGTCCTCCCCGGATGGGTCGATCCGGACGGTGACCCGCTGCTGCTGCTGTCGGTCGACAACCCGGGCGGAGTCGGCAGCGTCACCTCGACCCCCGCGGGCGAGGTCGTCTACCAGCACGCCGACGACGGCTCCGGCGGCGAGCAGACGATCCAGCTCGACGTCACCGTCGCCGACACCCGGGGAGCCGTGGCGACGAAGCCGCTGCTGATCCGTGTCGCCCCTGACCCCGGCCTCGCCGTTCAGTCCTTCGCCGTCGTCGACACGGTGGGGTCGAGCCTCACGGTCGATGTCGGTCCGCACGTGACCGGGACCGCGGGGGCCGTCTCGCTCAGCTCGGTCCGGATCCTCGACGACGCCGCGGCCACCGCGGGTGTCATCGGCGGCAGCACGACCTTCGACTTCACCGCGTCGCAACCGGGCGTGTACCGGGTCGATTTCACGGTCTCCGACGGGGGACGGGATGCCACGGGCACCGCCCGCATCACCCTCCTGGCCGCGGACGCCCCCGCGCAGTTGTCGACCGCCCCCGTCGTGGCGTTCGTCCGCCCGCAGGAGGACGCCACGCTCGACGTGTTCTCCGCGGTGTCGAACCCGACCGGGCGGGTCCTCCTGCTGAGCGACGTCGTCGCCGCGGCCGAGGACGGCGCCTCGCTCAGCGTCGACACGGTCGGCCAGAACGATCTCCGCGTCTCGGGGAGCACCGCGACGGGCGAAGCCGGCCTTCTGGGCACCGTGACCTACAGCGTGAGCGACGGCACCGACGACGAGGGTGCCCGCGTCACCGGCGAGGCGACGGTGTACCTGCTCCCTCCGGCGCCCGAGATCGCCCCGATCGCGGTCGACGACACCGTCACCGTGCGCGCCGGCGCCCAGGTCGACATTCCGGTGCTCGACAACGACGTGTCGCCCGCCGGCGGACGACCCACCCTCGATCCGGCGAGCGTGAGCGCGCAGCCGGCCAGCGACGCCCTCGCCTTCGCCTCGGGCGGCGTGCTGCGCTACCTCGCGCCGACCACTCCCGGCTCGTACGAAGTGACGTACCGGGTGTACACGACGGGCGCTCCGTCGCTGTGGGACGAGGCGACGGTGCGCATCACCGTCCTCGGCGACGACGCGAACCGCGCGCCGGTGCCCGACACCCTGCAGGGCCGGGTGCTGAGCGGCGGGACGACGACGATCCCGTTCACCGGCTTCGGGGTCGACCCCGACGGCGATGCGGTGATGCTCGACCGGATCGTCAGCCAACCCGATCGCGGGACCGCGTCGATCTCTCCCGACGGACTTTCTCTCGTCTACGCGTCCGTCCCCGGGGATCGTGGCCAGGTGTCGTTCCGCTACCGCGTCTCCGACACCTCCGGCGCCACGGGCGAGGGCACCGTGCGCATCGGCGTCCTGGATGCCCAGGCGAACCCGAGCCCCATCACCTTCACCGACTACGTCCAGGTGCAGGCGGGCGCAGACAGCCGGCTCCGCGTGAGTCCGCTCGCGAACGACATCGATCCCACGCAGGGTCGCCTGACGCTCACCGGGGTGCGCCCCGACCTCCCCGAGACGCTCGTCGACGGCGAGGACAACCCCGAGTACGCACGTCTGGCGGACCGGGTCGAGTCGATCACCGACACCGGGGTGGTGATCCGCGCCGGGGACGCCCCGGCGACGATGTCGTTCCTCTACGACGTGGCGTCCGATTCCGGCAACACGGGGCGGGGGCTCATCGTCGTCAAGGTCGTGCGCGAGAGCGTGCCCGACTATCCGGTGGTGGCCGACACCTCGCTGACCCTCGAGGACCGCGACGACTTCACCTCGGGTGTCGACGTGCTCGCCGGCCGCGCCAGCTGGTCGGGTGGCGACGTCAGCGACCTCAGGGTCTCGCTGTGGGGGAACCCCACCGATGTCCGCCTCGACGGGCGCCGCATCTCGGGCGACCTCCCGGCCACGCGACGCATCATCCCCTTCGCGGTCACGGGCACGGTCGGCGGCTCGGAGGTCACGACCTACGCCTTCCTCCGCGTCCCCGGGGACGACGATGTGACGCTCGCTCTGCGCCCCAACTCTGCGCAGCGCGTCGACGAGTTGTCGTCGGTCGAGTTCGACATGGCATCCCTCGTCGCCCTTCCGCGGCGCGCCACCCTCGAGGTGGGCACCGAGGCCACCACCACCGGTGCGCGCGCGGAGGCGCGCTGCACGGTGTCGGGCTCCCGGGTGACCTACGAAGCCGGCACCGGGTCGCCCTGGGCCGATGCGTGCATCGTTCCGGTGCGCATCGCGGGGACGCAGGAGTGGACGCTCCTGTCCGTCCCGATCGGCATCGTGGCGCGCGACCCGCAGCCCGAGCTCCGCCCCGGCTCGCTCACCGTCGGGCCGGGCGAGACGGCCACATTCGACCTGCGCAACATGACGTCGTGGCAGCTGGGCCGCGAGGACTGGAACAGCATCCGCTACGCGGTCGAGTACTCCGGGTCGGCGTTCTCGTCCGTCACGCTCGACGACTCGACCGTCACCGTCACCGGTGCCGACCGGGCGGTCCCGGGCACCGAGAACGCGGCGATCATCACCGTGACCAGCCACAACGCGGTGGCCCCCGCTCGCCTCCTCCTGCGCGTCGGGGCGGCGCCGTCGACCCTCCCGCAGGGGGGAACCACCTCGCGCCAGTGCTCGCAGGCCGACGGCTCCTCGTGCACGATCGACGTGATCGGCGCTGACGGAGAGGTCAACCCGCTGCCGCGCACGCCTCTCGAGGTCGTCGGCGTGCGCCCGACGGGAACCTGCACCGGTGTCAGCTTCTCGGTGGCGTCGGACTCGAGCATCGCGGCATCCTGGACAGCCGACGCCCCCGGCGCGACCTGCGCCGCGAGCGTGACCCTGCGCGATGCCCAGGGGCGCAGTACCGCAGGTCCGCGCGACGCGCGCGTCGTTCTCGATCTGCAGGGCTACCCGCGCACGCCGGCGAGCGTCCGCCAGTCCGCGTACGCCGACGGTTCGGTCACGCTCCGCGTCGATGCGGGTGAGGCGCGGCGCGCGTACCCCGGTCTCACCGGCTTCGTGGTGCGATACCGCGGCGACATCGTCGCCCGTTGCGCGCCGGACGGCGGCTGCCCCACCGTCTCCGCCCCGAACGGCGACCAGCGCGAGTACGTCGTCACCGCCGTCAATGACGTGGGCGAATCGCGCGGTTCCGTGCGCACGACCGCGTGGGCGTACGACCCGCCGCCGCGCCCCGACAGCGTGGACTGGACCCCGACCGTCACGGACGACGGCTCCGGCAACGTCGTCGATCTCGTGGTGAGGGGGGTGGATGCCGCCGAGACGGGGTCTCTGCAGATCCGCAGCAGCACGGGCGAGACGCAGACCGTCTCCGTGGGCCGCAATCAGCAGGAGGTGCCGATCAAGGGCTTCGTCGTCGGCAGCAACGCCTCGACAGAGGTCCGGGTCACGCCTCTGTCCCGCTTCGACGTCCCGCCCGGCCTCGGCGGCTCGGTCGAGGGCGGCGTCTTGACCTTCCGCGCGCACGGCGTCGGCAAGCCGACCGGGCTCGCCTTGACGCTCACCTCGCGCGCGGCATCCGACGGGTCGACGACGATCGTGGCCGAGGCGAGCGCCGATCCGAACGGCACCGATTCCGAGCTCCGCTACGGCATCGTCGAGGGGACGAACTGTCGCACCGGCGACGGTGGCCCGCGCCGCGAGTTCCCGGGGAAGAAGGACGGCGAGGAATACACCTTCACCGCGTGCGTCGACTCCGTGTACCAGGGCAAGACGTACGGCTCGGCCGCCCCGGTGACCGACACGAAGCGGGTCGACCAGGATCGTGCCGCTCCGCAGGGGTACACGTTCCGCGTCGACGCGGAGCCGATTCTCGATCGTGATGGCGGTCGCGCGATCGCGCGCTGGCGGATCGACGAAACGATCCAGGCCGGCAACAAGCCCCCGCGCAACAACGAGCCCAAGTACACGAATTTCGAGAACAACAGGTCGACGGTCTTCGGCAGCGACCCGGGTATCGGCGTCTACTTCGAGCACGAGTTGTGGGGCACGCAGTCCGAGACGGGTCGCGTCACTCCCGCCGACGGCAGCGCCCCCTATCAGGTGCAGGCTTCCGCCTACGTGCGTTCGTGCGTCGCCGGCGACAAGCTCGACATCTCGCGCAGCTCCAGCAACGACAAGGCCGTCCTGACAGTCGACACCTCGAACGCCGTGTTCCGCGACGCGAGCGGCGCGGTCGTTCCCCGCGCCGAAGGCAGCGACCGTGTCCCCGTGGGCGCGGAGCGCGTCGAGAACATCGTCGTGACCGTCGACTGGTCCCCTCGCGGCTGGGGACTCGATGGGGCGACGCTCACGGTGTCGGGCTCCTGCTCGCCCGGAACCCCCACGAAGCCCTGACCCGCCGAGCCTCGACCCGCGAAGCACCGATCCCCGCGTAGTCCGGCCCCCGGCATCCATCCCCCCGCATCCATCCCCCAGAGAGAGACCCACCCACATGACGATCACCCAGGAGCAGGCGACCTGGTTCGCGCAGACGTTCTCGCAGATCGCCGACAACGTCGAGCGCGCCGTGCTCGGTAAGAGGCACGTGGTCGAGCTCGTGCTGACCGCGATGCTGAGCGACGGGCATGTCCTCCTCGAGGACGTGCCGGGTACCGGGAAGACCTCGCTCGCGCGCGCGGTCGCCCAGTCGGTGCAGGGGACGAACACCCGCATCCAGTTCACGCCCGACCTGCTGCCGGGCGACATCACCGGCATCACGGTGTACGACCAGAAGACGGGGCGATTCGAGTTCCACGCCGGGCCCGTCTTCGCCAACATCGTGCTCGCCGACGAGATCAACCGGGCGAGCCCGAAGACGCAGTCGGCCCTGCTCGAGGTCATGGAAGAGGGGCGGGTCACCATCGACGGCGTCTCGCGCGAGGTCGGCGTGCCCTTCCTCGTCCTCGCGACGCAGAACCCCGTCGAGCAGGCGGGCACCTATCGCCTCCCCGAGGCGCAGCTCGACCGCTTCCTCCTACGGACCTCGCTCGGATACCCCGATCACGCCGCCACCGTGCGCATCCTCGACGGAGCGGCCGTCTCGACGGCCGACCTCCGCCCGATCGTCACCCCGCAGGCTCTCGTCGGAATGGCAGATCTCGCGGCCACCGTGTACGTGGACGCCCTCGTCCTCGACTACATCGCCCGGCTCGTGGATGCCACGCGCTCCGCCGACGAGGTCCGCCTCGGCGTCAGCATCCGCGGGGCGTTGGCCCTCACCCGGGCCACCCGTACCCGCGCCGCCGCGCAGGGCCGCACGTACGCGACCCCCGACGATGTGAAGGCGCTCGCCGTGGCGGTGCTCTCGCACCGGCTCATCCTGCACCCCGAGGCCGAGTTCGACGGGGTGACCGCGGAGGCGGTCATCGGGCAGGTGCTCCTCGACGTCGCACCGCCCACGCAGCGCGAGAGCGAGCGCGCGCGATGACCTCCGTTGCGAGGGGGTTCCTCCCATGCCGGAGGTGAACTCCACCGAGTCGCGGTTGACGCGCACGTCCGCCGGCACGGCCGTCACCGGCTCGCGCACCTCGATCACGTCCACGTCGACGAGGCGCGAGCGGCGGATCGTGCGCGCCGTCGTGCGTGTCGCCGAGGCGTGGCGCGTCACGACGGATGCCGCCGTGACGGCGACGCGGTGGGCGGGGCGCACCGTGCGCCCGGCGGGCGCCGTCGTGACGATCGCCGCGACGGGGGGACTGCTGCTCGGCGTCGTCTTCGGCTGGATCGAGTGGATGGTCGCCGGCAGCGCAGCACTTCTTCTGCTGCTCATGAGCGTGCCGTTCCTCTTCGGCGCCCGCGCGTACGCCGTCGATCTGACCCTCGCGCGTGAGCGCGTCGTGGCGGGCCACGGCGTGACGGGCGAGATCGTCGTACACAACGAGAGCTCGCGTGTCGCGCTCCCCGGGCGCCTCGACATCCCCGTCGGGCAGGGCCTCGTGGAGTTCGGGGTCCCGCTCCTCCGTCCGGGGCAGAGCGTCACCGAGGCGCTGGAGATCCCTCCGCTGCCGCGCGGCATCGTCCGTGTCGGTCCGGTCACGACCGTCCGCAGCGATCCCGTCGGGCTCCTGCGCCGGGAGCACGACTTCGACGACGCGCACGAGGTGTTCGTCCACCCCCGCACGGTCACCCTTCCCTCCACGAGCGCAGGTCTCGTGCGCGACCTCGAGGGCAACGCGACCCGTCGCCTCGTCGATGCCGACATGTCGTTCCACGCGATCCGCGAATACGCGCCCGGCGACTCGCAGCGGCAGGTCCACTGGAAGTCCACGGCCAAGACCGGCCGACTCATGGTGCGTCAGTACGAGGAGTCACGCCGCTCCCGCATGGCCGTCGTTCTCGGGGCCGCCTCGCAGGAGTACCTCGACGCCGACGAGTACGAGCTCGCCGTGGCCGCCGCGGCGTCGCTCGGGCTCCGCGCCGTCCGCGACGCCCGCGACATCGACATCGTCACGGGCTCCGAGATCCCGCGCGTCGTCAAGGGCCGTCTGCGTGCGATCCGTCACGTGCCGACGATCACTCCGCGGCAGATGCTCGACGGCTTCAGCGCCCTCGAGCGCCACGACAACACCATGCCGGTCTCAGACGTCTGCCGCCTGGCATCCGAATCGAACGAGCGTCTCTCGATCGCGTTCGTCGTCGTCGGCTCCCGTGTTCCCGTCGCGCAGCTGCGTCAGGCCGCGCTGGCCTTCCCCGCCGACACCGCGGTCGCGGCCGTCGTGTGCGACGAGCGTGCGCACCCGCGCATGCAGAGCATCGCCGGCCTGACCGTCCTGACCATCGGCACCCTCGACGATCTCTCCGGCCTCCTCGTGCGGGGAGCGACCTCGTGACCGCCCCCCGGCATCCGGGGCGCGTCGTGGCCGCCGCGCTCTACACGCTCGCGACCGTCGCGCTCGCCGCCGTCGCCGCCTGGCCGGTCTACGCCTCGTGGTCCTTCCTCGTGCTCGTGGTCGTGTCGGCGTTCGCGGCGGCGCTGATCGTCGCGCTCGTGACCTGGCGCCGCGGCGGTGGGTGGATCACGGCGGCCGCGACGGTCGTCGCGTTCCTCGTGCTGTGCGTGCCGCTCGCCGTCCCGTCGCGGGTCGGGGGGCCGCTCGAGATCCTGCGGGGCATCGGCGAGGCATCCGCGGGAGTCCTCGTGGCCTGGAAGGACCTGGTCACCGTCGACCTCCCGGTGGGCGACTACCGCAACCTGCTCGTGCCCGCCCTCGTGGTCTTCCTCGTCGGCACCGTGCTCACGCTCTCCCTCGCCGTGCGGACCGATCGGCGATCGACGGCCGCCGTCGTGAGCGGGTTGCTCATGACCGGGTTCGGTCTGTTCTTCGGGCGGACGTCCCCGAGCTCGCCGCTCGTGTGGGGTCCGCTGTCGCTGCCCGCGCCGATCGAGACCGCGGTGGGGCTGGCGGCGCTGCTCTCCGCGGTGCTCTGGCTCGCGTGGCGGGCCCACGACGAGCGGGTCCGGTCTCTCCGTCGTGCCACCGCCCTGGCGACGGTCGCGTCGAGCACGCGGCGATCGCGGACGGATCGGCGTCGCGCCCTCACCGGGGCGGGCACGATCCTCGTCGCCGCGCTCGCGACCGTCGCCGTGGTCCCGTGGGCGGCTGGCGACGCCGACCGGCACGTGCTGCGGTCGGCCACGGGCCCCGAGAGGCAGATCGCAGAGGCGGTGAGTCCGCTCTCCTCGTACCGGGCGATGTTCTCGGACGCCCGCGTCGACGACGTGCTGTTCCAGGTGAACGGCGACGGTGCCCTGCCCGACCGCATCCGCGTCGCCACGCTCGACTCCTACGACGGAGAGATCTTCCGCTCCTCGGGCACGGGCGAGGGGCGCTTCGTCCGCGTCCCGTCGCGACTGCCGTCGGGCGAGGGGCGTCCGATCGACGCCGAGATCGAGATCGGCGACCTCGGCGGAATCTGGATGCCGACGGCGGGAAGCCTCAGTCAAGCCACCTTCGCCGGCGACCGGGCGAACCAGCTGGCCGACCGGTTCTACTACAGTTCCGCCGCAGAGGCGGGCGTGCAGATCGCCGACGGCGGGCTCGAGCCGGGCGACCGCTACCGGGTGACGGGGACCGAGACCGCCGCGGTGGACGTCGCGAGCCTGACTCCTCCCGGCGCTCCCGGCGGTGTCTCGGGCGGCGAGAACCTCCGCCGGTGGGTCGACGAGCACGCGACCGGCGACGGCGGGGCGGCGCTCGCTTCCCTCGTGCAGCTGCTGCGGGAGCGCGGGTACCTCAGCCACGGATTGGCACCGGCCGCGGGCTCCGCACTCCCGAAGTGGGCGACCGATCTCTCGGGCTATCAGGTGCAGCCGAGCGCGTCCGGCCACTCCCTGGCCCGCATCGAGACGATGTTCCAGCGCCTGCTCGATCGGGAGGACGACCCTCGGGCCGCGGCATCCGGAAACTATGTCGCCGCCGTCGGCGACGACGAGCAGTTCGCCGTGGCCGTCGCCCTGATCGCCCACGAGCTGGGCTTCCCCGCGCGCGTCGTCGTCGGCGCGCGACTGACGTCCGCGGATCCCGCCCTCCCGACGTGCGACGCCGGGATCTGCCGTGCCGAAGACCTCAGCGCGTGGACCGAGGTACAGGGCACCGATGGACAATGGGCGGCGATCGACGTCACCCCGCAGCGGGAGCAGTCGCCGAGCCTCGAGGTCACCGAGCAGCGCGACCCCGAGAACGTCACCGAGGTGCGCCCCGACACGGTCGACGACGTCGTTCCGCCGGCTCCGTTGCAGGAGGACAACACCCTCAACGATGAGAACCGGGCGGACGACGGTCTCGATCTCGCCTGGCTGTGGCCGATCCTGCGGATCACCGGGCTCTCGTTTCTCGTCGTCCTGGTGCTTTTCGGCCCGTTCCTCGCGGTGGTGATCGCGAAGGTGATCCGTCGTCGCGGCCGCCGTCGCGATCCCGACCCTCGCGCCGCGATCGCCGGCGGGTGGGACGAGTACGTCGACGCCGGTGTGGATGCGGGTCGCGAACTCCCGCCGGCATCCACACGCCGAGAGCTCGTGTCGGCGTGGGGCACAGCCGGGGGCGAACGTCTCGCGGACGAGGCCGATCGCGCGGTCTTCTCGTCCCGGACCGTCACGGCCGACGAAGCCGCGGCGTTCTGGCGGATCGTCGATGCCGAACGCCGCACGCTCACGCGTCAGCGCGGCGGATGGCGGCGGCTGCTCGCGGCCGTATCGTTGAGATCGTTCCTGCGGTTCCTCGCCCCGCGCCCCACGCGCCGACGGCCGCCGCACCGCGACGAGAGGGGGAAGCGCCCCGCCCCACGGCGGCGCGACACGACATGAACGATTCCACCGGCGCCATCCTCGGGCTGTCCACCGCCGTCCTGTTCGTCATCCTCTATGTCTGGTACGCCCTGGCACTGTCGGCGATGTTCGCCAAGACCGGCGAGCCGTCGTGGAAGGCCTGGGTCCCCGTGGTGAACGGCGCCACGATCCTGAAGCTCGGCGGCTTCTCGCCCTGGCTCGTCCTTCTGAACCTCGTGCCGCTCTTCGGCGGGATCGCGTTCGTGATCGTCTTCATCGTCGCGGTGCATCGCATCAGCGTCGGGTTCGATCGCGGGGCCGGGACGACCGTGCTCGGCGTTCTCGTGCAGGTCGTGTGGGCGAGTGTTCTCGGGTTCGGCTCCGCGCGCTGGTACGGGCACGAGGCGATCCGCTCGTCCGCGGTCGAGGAGAACTCCGCCCCGTCGCGACGGGGCCAGGACTTCGCCGGTCCCTACGTGCCCCTCGTCGGGGGCTGGACGCCCGAGCCCCCCGCCGCGGCAGCCGACGACGATTCACCCCGCTCCGAGCCCGTCGTGCTCCCCTTCGCCGCTCCCTCCGGCTCCCTGTCGGACGCCGTGCCCTCGGCCGTGGATTGGGCGCCGTCCCGTCACGACGACGACGCCTCGCTCGCGGAGCGCCCCGTCCCGTCCCGCCCGCAGGACCGTGCTCCGGATGCCGCGCCCCCGACGTCCGTGTTCGACGTCCTCGATGCTCTTCGCGCCGACGCGAACGAGCCGGCTCCGCGCCGCAGCACCGCCGATGCGGCGCCCGCCCCGTCCGACTCCGACGACAACGGCTTCCAGCCCACGGTGCCCCTAACTCCGGGTCTGCCCTTCCGCGGGCGGGGCGCCGCCGCGGTGCCCCCCGCGCCGGCGGAGTCCGAGGTCGAGCCCGCGCCGCGCGCCGCGCAGACGTTCCCGCAGCCGGAGCCGTGGGCGCCGCCGCGCCGGGCAGAGGTCGTCGATACCCCGGCGTCCGATTCTCCGCTCACGCGTCCCGCGGCTGAGGCCCCGCCGGAGCCCGAGGCGCCCGCCCTCGACGCCGAGGTGACCCCGGACGAGTTCCCCGAACTGTCCGAGGCGGTCTCCGCCGTCTCCGGCGCTCCGGATGCCGGCGCCCCCCGCTCCGCGCGCACCTCGGTCGCCGCGCTGTACACGCAGCCGGAGTTCGCCGCCGACCCGGACGGCGACGACGACCTCGACGCCCTGGATCGCACGGTCGTGGCTCGTCGACGCCGGATCCCGTGGGCGCTCGTCCCGCCGAGCGGCGACCCGATCGACCTCACGTCGTCCGTGGTCATCGTGGGCCGCCGCCCCGCCGCCGACACCGCATTCCCCGACGCGCAGCTCGTGGCGATCACCGATGAGACGCGCACGGTGTCCAAAACCCACGCGCGACTCCAGCTCCGCGGGGACACGTGGTTCGTCACCGACCTGGACTCGACGAACGGGGTCCTGTTCGCCACCCTGATGGGCACCGAGATCGAGGCGCCTCCGGGGGAGGAGATCGAAGCCGGCGAACGGTTCTTCCTGGGTGACGCGGAGGTGCGGCTGTCCCGGAGGGACGCGTGAGCGGCCCCTACGACAAACCGGACGACCCGGACGAGGTCACGCTCTGGGCGGGCCGACTCCGGCCCTGGCCGACGGCGCCCGTCGACTCCGGGGAAGATGACGCCGACGAGACGGTCGTCGCCCGTCGTCGCCGTTCCGGAGCCGTCGACGACGACACCCTGGTCACCCGACGCCGCGGAGACGACGACACCGTTCGCGCGGACCACGCCGGAGGCGGTGAGGAGCAGCCCGTCGCGGCGGAGGTGAACGATGACACCGCACCCGGTTCCCGCACGTTCGTCGACGACACCGTCCGCTCCGCGCGCGGAACGTCGGCGGACGACGACACCGCGCCGCCACTCCGCACCGAGGTCGACGAGACGGCGCGCTCGTCGCGGACCGTGCAGCACGATGACCAGACGGCGCCGGGGTCCCGGGGATCACGCGACGCGCTTCCCTCACGAGATGCTTCTGCACCCGCGCCCGCGGTCGATGATGCGCCCGCTGCTCCGCGACCCGCCCGCGTCCCCGATCCCGACACCGCCGAGACGTACCGGCCTCGCATCGACGACGCCGTTCGCGTGCCGCGCAGCGCGCCCGCGCCGAGGGGCGGCCCCGAGCGCGATCCCGCGCTCGTGCGCGCCCGATCCTCGCGTCGCGGCGCCCTCGCACCGCTGGTCATCGGCGGAGCGACCGTCGCCGTGATCGCGGGAGCCCTGGCCGTTTTCGTCGCGCTCGTCCGCTGAACGCAGCGATCACGCGGACGGTCGCGCACCGTGTGCTGCGAGATCGCCTCACGTTTGCCCGCACCCCCGAACACCACGTATCATTGACCGGGTGTGCGTTCACGCGCGCCGTGCGTCATGCCTTCGGGCAGGGGGTGCGGATCAACGCTCGCACCATCTCAGGGATCGATCTGCGAACAGGTCGCCCCCACGGCATATCCACCACAAACCGCGTCCGATCATTCTGACGTGCGGTGGATCACACGTGAGCCCGACACGTCACGAATCGCAAGATGCGCGAAGTGTCGGGGGAGACACGACCGCTGTCACCGTGCAGCACCCCGGACGGTCCGAGAGGAACCGCCCGGCCAAACAAGGAGAGAACGTGCCAACCATTCAGCAGTTGGTTCGCAAGGGCCGCTCGCCGAAGGTCTCGAAGACCAAGGCTCCCGCGCTGAAGTCGAACCCCCAGCAGGCCGGCGTGTGCACCCGCGTGTACACCACGACCCCCAAGAAGCCGAACTCGGCCATGCGCAAGGTCGCCCGCGTGAAGCTGCGCAACGGCACCGAGGTCACCGCCTACATCCCCGGCGAGGGCCACAACCTGCAGGAGCACTCGCTCGTGCTCGTCCGCGGTGGTCGTGTCAAGGACCTCCCCGGTGTCCGTTACAAGATCGTCCGCGGTGCGCTCGACACCCAGGCTGTCAAGAACCGTAAGCAGGCTCGTAGCCGCTACGGCGCGAAGAAGGGCTGAGAACCATGCCTCGTAAGGGTCCCGCCCCGAAGCGTCCCGTTGTCAACGACCCGGTGTACGGCGCTCCCGTCGTCACCCAGCTGGTCAACAAGATCCTCGTCGACGGCAAGAAGTCCATCGCCGAGGCGATCGTCTACGACGCTCTCCGCGGCGTCGAGGCGAAGAACAGCCAGGACGCCGTCGCCACGCTCAAGAAGGCGCTCGACAACGTCCGTCCCACCCTCGAGGTCAAGAGCCGCCGCGTCGGTGGCTCGACCTACCAGGTTCCCGTCGAGGTCAAGCCGCACCGCGCGAACACCCTCGCGCTGCGCTGGCTCGTGAGCTACGCGAAGGGTCGTCGTGAGAAGACGATGACCGAGCGTCTGCAGAACGAGATCCTCGACGCCTCGAACGGCCTCGGTGCCGCGGTCAAGCGCCGCGAAGACACCCACAAGATGGCCGAGTCGAACCGCGCCTTCGCGCACTACCGCTGGTAATACCCGCGGAGGGTCCGTGATCGAACCCGGTCGCGGACCCTCCGATGGGCCCGGCACCAACCTCCCAACAGGTAAGGAAGACACCCGTGGCACAAGACGTGCTCACCGACCTGCACAAGGTCCGCAACATCGGCATCATGGCGCACATCGATGCCGGCAAGACCACGACGACCGAGCGCATCCTGTTCTACACGGGCGTCAACCACAAGATCGGTGAGACGCACGATGGTGCGGCGACCACCGACTGGATGGAGCAGGAGCAGGAGCGTGGCATCACGATCACCTCCGCTGCTGTGACCTGCTTCTGGGAAAAGAACCAGATCAACATCATCGACACCCCCGGTCACGTCGACTTCACGGTCGAGGTGGAGCGCTCGCTCCGCGTCCTCGACGGTGCCGTCGCCGTCTTCGACGGCAAGGAGGGCGTCGAGCCCCAGTCCGAGACCGTGTGGCGTCAGGCAGACAAGTACGACGTCCCCCGCATCTGCTTCGTCAACAAGATGGACAAGCTGGGCGCCGACTTCTACTTCACGGTCGACACCATCGTCAACCGCCTGAAGGCCAAGCCCCTCGTCATCCAGCTGCCGATCGGTGCCGAGAACGACTTCGTCGGCGTCGTCGACCTGGTCTACATGCGCGCTCTGGTCTGGCCCGGCGACGCCAAGGGTGATGTCACCATGGGCGCCAAGTACGAGATCCAGGAGATCCCGGCCGACCTCGTCGAGAAGGCGCAGGAGTACCGCGAGAAGCTCCTCGAGACCGTCGCCGAGTCCGACGACGCGCTGCTCGAGAAGTACTTCGGTGGCGAAGAGCTCACCCACGAGGAGATCAAGGGCGCCATCCGCAAGATGACGATCGCCAGCGAGGTCTACCCCGTGCTGTGCGGCTCGGCGTTCAAGAACCGCGGCGTGCAGCCCATGCTCGACGCCGTCGTCGACTACCTCCCCTCGCCCCTGGACGTGCCCGCCATCGAGGCGCACGACCCCAAGGACGAAGAGGTCGTCATCGAGCGCCACGCCGACCGCGACGAGCCCTTCGCGGCCCTCGCGTTCAAGATCGTGACGCACCCGTTCTTCGGTCGCCTCACCTACATCCGCGTCTACTCGGGTCACCTCGACTCCGGCGCCCAGGTCGTCAACGCGACCAAGGGCAAGAAGGAGCGCATCGGGAAGATCTTCCAGATGCACGCCAACAAGGAGATGCCGGTCGAGTCGGTCACCGCCGGCCACATCTACGCCGTCATCGGCCTCAAGGACACCACCACCGGTGACACCCTGTGCGACCCGGCCAACCAGGTCGTCCTCGAGTCGATGACGTTCCCGGAGCCGGTCATCGAGGTCGCGATCGAGCCCAAGACCAAGGCCGACCAGGAGAAGCTGGGTGTCGCCATCCAGAAGCTCGCTGAGGAAGACCCGACGTTCCGCGTCGAGCAGAACGCCGAGACCGGCCAGACCGTCATCAAGGGCATGGGCGAGCTCCACCTCGACATCCTGGTCGACCGCATGAAGCGCGAGTTCAAGGTCGAGGCCAACGTCGGCAAGCCCCAGGTGGCGTACCGCGAGACCATCCGCAAGTCGGTCGAGCGTCACGACTACACCCACAAGAAGCAGACCGGTGGTTCGGGTCAGTTCGCGAAGATCCAGTTCGCGATCGAGCCCCTCGAGGTCACGGCCGACAAGACCTACGAGTTCGAGAACAAGGTCACCGGTGGTCGTATCCCGCGCGAGTACATCTCGCCGACCGACCAGGGCTTCCAGGACGCCATGAACGTCGGCGTGCTCGCCGGCTACCCCATGGTGGGTGTCAAGGCGATCCTCCTCGACGGCGCCTCGCACGATGTCGACTCGTCGGAAATGGCGTTCAAGATCGCCGGCTCGATGGGCTTCAAGGAGGCCGTCCGCAAGGCGAACCCCACCATCCTCGAGCCGATCATGGCCGTCGAGGTGCGTACTCCCGAGGAGTACATGGGCGACGTCATCGGCGACCTGAACTCGCGTCGTGGCCAGATCCAGTCGATGGAAGACGCCGCCGGCGTCAAGGTCGTCCGGGCCAACGTGCCGCTGTCCGAGATGTTCGGCTACATCGGTGACCTGCGCTCGAAGACCTCGGGTCGCGCCGTCTACTCGATGGAGTTCGACAGCTACGCCGACGTCCCGAAGGCCGTGGCTGACGAGATCATCCAGAAGAACAAGGGCGAGTAACACCGCTCTCCGGATGCCGGGAACCCGGGTTCCTGCTCGGGTTCCCGGCATCCACTCAAACTCAATACCGACTCTCTAGTAACCTGAGAACCATCCCCGTGGAGAATCGGTCGCAATCCAGCGCCCGAGACTTCGCAACTACGTCCTGAGGAGGACCCAGTGGCTAAGGCCAAGTTCGAGCGGACCAAGCCGCACGTGAACATCGGAACGATCGGTCACGTCGACCACGGCAAGACCACGCTCACCGCTGCCATCTCGAAGGTGCTCGCCGACAAGTTCCCGTCGGCCACCAACGTCCAGCGTGACTTCGCGTCGATCGACTCGGCGCCGGAAGAGCGTCAGCGCGGTATCACCATCAACATCTCGCACGTCGAGTACGAGACCCCGAAGCGTCACTACGCTCACGTCGACGCGCCCGGCCACGCCGACTACATCAAGAACATGATCACCGGTGCCGCTCAGATGGACGGCGCGATCCTCGTGGTCGCCGCCACCGACGGCCCGATGGCTCAGACCCGTGAGCACGTTCTGCTCGCCAAGCAGGTCGGCGTTCCCTACCTGCTCGTCGCGCTGAACAAGAGCGACATGGTCGACGACGAGGAGATCCTGGAGCTCGTCGAGCTCGAGGTTCGCGAGCTGCTGTCGTCGCAGGACTTCGACGGCGACAACGCCCCCGTCGTCCGCGTCTCGGGCCTCAAGGCTCTCGAGGGTGACGAGCAGTGGGTCAACTCGATCGTCGAGCTCATGGAAGCCGTCGACGAGTCGATCCCCGACCCGGTGCGTGACAAGGACAAGCCGTTCCTCATGCCCATCGAGGACGTCTTCACCATCACCGGTCGTGGAACGGTCGTCACGGGCCGCGCCGAGCGCGGTACCCTCGCGATCAACTCCGAGGTCGAGATCGTCGGCATCCGCCCGACGCAGAAGACCACGGTCACGGGTATCGAGATGTTCCACAAGCAGCTCGACGAGGCCTGGGCCGGCGAGAACTGTGGTCTGCTCCTCCGCGGCACCAAGCGTGACGACGTCGAGCGCGGCCAGGTCGTCGTGAAGCCCGGTTCGGTCACCCCGCACACCAACTTCGAGGGCACGGCGTACATCCTGTCCAAGGAAGAGGGCGGCCGCCACAACCCGTTCTTCACGAACTACCGCCCGCAGTTCTACTTCCGCACCACGGACGTGACCGGCGTCATCACGCTGCCCGAGGGCACCGAGATGGTCATGCCCGGTGACACCACCGAGATGTCGGTCGAGCTCATCCAGCCGATCGCCATGGAAGAGGGCCTCGGCTACGCGATCCGTGAGGGTGGCCGCACCGTCGGTGCCGGTACCGTCACCAAGATCCTCAAGTAAGTCTCTCCAGACTTCACTCGGCAAGGGCCGGGCCTTCGGGCCCGGCCCTTCGTCGTTCCCGGATGTCGTTCCCGGATGCCGGTCCTTCACGCCGCTACCGGGTGCAGCGCCGGATGCCGACACCCCGGGCCGCCGCGAGAAGAGCACGTCGTACGGCTTCTGCGCCTGAGCCAGACGGCGGTCCGGGGGAGCCGATGCCCGGGAAGTGGGGCCGATCGGGTGAAACCCGTAAGCTGAACGGATGAGTGACACCCCCTTCGAGCCGAGCCGGCGCTCCCGTCGCGAGGCCCGAGCGGCCGTCGACACCCCCACGACAGACCGGACGACCGGTGTCGACGACGGTGTCACCCGCACCGAGCAGCAGCGCTCGTCGCGCGCCGAGACCGACTCCCGGTCCGCGTCGCGTACCGTCGAGCGCCCGTCCGGGAGTTTCTTCGGCACGTGGAAGCCGCTCGTTGCGGCAGCAGCCGCGTTGATCGTGGCCGTGGTCGTCGGGCTGATCGTGACGGTGGCGTTCAACGGCGCCGCCGGTCGCAGCGCCGGCAGCGTGTTGGCATCCATCGTCGTCGGCGGCACCGGGCTGGGCCTGATGGCGCGCACGCGCCCCGTCGGATTCTTCCGGGTGCGCGGCCTCGACGTGCTGTGGGGGCTCGTCCTCGGGGCGATCATGCCCTTCATCGCCGGGATCGGCGCGGTCTCGCGTGGGTGGCCCGCGTTCGAGGCGTTGTCGCTGCGGTGGTTGATCCTGGGGGTCGCGGCACCGTTCCTCGTCGTGATGATGCTCACGTTCTTCGCCATCGGTTTCGTCTATCCGGCGGCTCTCGCCTACGCGTCGACGCGCTTCTCGCCGACCATCGCCCGTGTCGTCTCGGGCGCGGTCTCGGCCGTCGCTTTCGCCGTCATCCCGATCGTCTTCGCGGGAAACGTCTCGGGAATGCCGTTCGCCCTCCCCGTCGGGCTGGGGATCGCGGCATCCGTGTTCGTCGCTCTGTCGCGCCGCTTCTGGGGACCGCTCCTGATGGGCCTGGTCTTCACGAGCGTCTGGGTGATGCTCTCGATCGCGGGATTCGTCCTCGCCTGAGCGAGGGTTCACGACACCCCCACGTGCCTGGTCAGCGCTTGCGCAGAACCGGCAGCGCCGTGACCGCGAAGACCGTCATCACGAGCAGCTGAACTGCGGCCACCCCGCCCGCCGCCCCGGCGACGCCGGCGAGCGAGGAACCCACGAGCACCGCCGGAACGATGAGCAGCGCTCCGACGCAGACGGCGGCCAGGTAGGCGCCGTCGCGGCCCGCGGGGAGGACCACGCACATCCCCAGGGCCGTGGCCAGCGTCATGGCAGCCAGCGCGACCCCGCCGAAGAGGGCCGTGAGCGTCGAGATCTCGAAGCCGGGTCCCAGCACCACGGGCGTCGCCCACGGCACGACCAGGGCGAACCCCGCCCCGAGAGCGAGGGCGAGGGCGACGTGCATGCCGACGGCCCGGCGCATGCGTCGGAGGCCCGCGTCACCGGGTGCCGATGACACCCAGCCCTGGAAAGAGCCGGTGATCATGTAGACGCCGATGTAGCCGTACTTGAGCACACGGTCGAATGGAGCGAACCCGACCGCGGCCGGAGAGCTCGCCACGCCGAGCGTGGAGAGGGGAGCCGTCTCGGAGAAAGTGAGGAGTCCCGCGGCCAGTGCGGTACGCCAGCCGCCCCGGTAGGCGCCCCGCGCGTCGGCGAGGGCCGCTCGCACGGAGAACCGTTCCCGGAGGCCGATGAACCAGGTCGCGGCGAGGAAGGCCGCGAGAGTGCCGACGAGCAGGATCGCGGGGTACAGCAGGGGAGTGGCCGTGAGGAGCGCGGCGACGGCTCCGACGAGGTTGAGGACGATGCGCGGCACGGCATCGAAGATCAGCGCGAGCAGCGGTCGGCCGACGCCCACCGCGTACCAGCTGAGCGACAACCCCTGCAGCGAGAACGCGAGTGCGGACACGATCGCCAACGCGTGGTCGTCGGCGTGACTCGCGAAGGCGGCGACGACGGCGACGAGCGGCAGGACGAGCAGGCTGTTCGCGCCGCGAACGACGATACTGGCGCGGAAGACCCGGGCGGGGTGCGACGAGCGCGCGGCTTCGACGGGGCCCCGGACGGCCCATCCGAACGTGATGATCGTGGCCGCCAGGGTGCCGAGCGCCTGGCCGATCGCGATCTCGGCGAAGCCGTCGGGCCCGGCCGCGCGGGTGATGAGCGGCAACGCGATGAGGGGCGAGATCGCTGACACCGCCGAGACGGCCGTCAACAGCGCGACACTCCGGGCGCGGTGCGGGCGCGGTGCCTCAGACGCGGTCGAGGTCACGTTCGTCTTCGGTGAGGGGCCGCAGCAGCACCGCGATCAGGATCCAGGTGACCGCGAACCAGAACATGCTCGTCAGGGTCGCCGAGAGCAGGTACGACGCGAGGAGGCCGGCTGCGACGGGCTTCCGCTCCCGGGGCACGCAGACGAACACCGTCACGAAGAAGAGGATCAGCAACCCGAGGCCGACGATCCCGCCGTCGTAGAGCACCTGGACGGGCAGCATGATGATGTGCCCGCTGATCCCCGGCGTGCCGGGCTGCTCGTGGCGAAGGCCGAACGTGTTCGTTCCGTTGCCGAGCCAGAGGTTGATGCCCTTCATCTCCTGGGCGGCGAGCCCCGCGACCTCGAGCCGGAACCCGATCGTGCCGCCCACGAAGTCGACGTCGCCGATCTTGTTCTGCTGCTCGGGGTTCGTCGGGTCGGGCTCCCGCGTGGGTGCGGGGGAGGGCGCGGTCCCCGTCGGGGATGCGGAGACGGATGCCGACGGGCTCGCCGTCGCGGGAAGGGTGCGGTCGGCGGGCGCGGTGCCTCCCATTGCGGCGATGATTCCGTAGGTGACCACGAGCGTCGCGATGAGGATTCCCGCGGGGAGGATGCGGGTGATGCGCTCTCGCCACGAGGAACGCAGCGAGAAGAGCGTGAAGACGGCGAAGATGCCCAGCCCCAGGACGAGGCTGAACACGGCGGTCCGCGTCTGAGAGGCGACGAGCCCCAGCGGCACCGCCACCGCGACGGCGGCGATCTCCCACCGGCCGATACCCCTGCGGGTGATCGTGAGAAGGGTCCAGAAGATGAGGATCGACGCGTAGATGTTCGCCTCGATCGCGGTCACCCGCGCGACGTACACCTCGTAGAGGTAGTCGAAGTCGGTGCCGAGCGCGACCTGCCCGCGCGTGAGGTTCGCCACGGCGTATGCCGCGAAGCCGACCAGGGCCCACGGCGCCACGGACAGACGACCGAGCCGCGCGGCGAGATTCGCGCCTTCGGCCAGCGCCATCATCGACACCAGCAGGAGCAGGTCGATGACGAGCCAAATGAGGATCGACGCACTCCAGGTCAGGCTCGGCGAGAAGAGCAGAGTCGTGACGACATTCCATACGACGAAGGCCGCATACACGAGCGGGACGGGATGCCGCAGCGCACGGAAGAACGCTCCCCGCAACACGGGGTGCACGAGCATCCAGCCGGCCAGGAGCAGGGGCACGACCTGTTCCACCCGCACCCGGAAGCCGACGATCTCGGCGTCGTAACGTCCGAGGAACGAACTCACCACGACCGCGGCGATCAGCCCGAGCGTGATCAGGCGCGTTCGGCCGGTGAGGCTCGGTCGCGCGTAGGCCGTGGAGGCGGAGAAGAGGCTCACGATCGGGGCACCAGGTCCCAGAGCTCGGCGCGGATGCGGCGGTCGAAGGTGTCTCGCGAGAAGAGCTCATCGAAGCGGGCGCGGGCGGAGCCGGCGGCGGCACGAACGCTCTCCTCGTCCAGGCCCTCGAGTGCCGCCGTCCATGCGTCGACGTCGCCGGGAGCGACGAGGAGAGGGCTGTCGCCCGCGATCTCGCGAAGACCCCCGCTGTCGCTCGCCAGCAGTGCGCGCCCGGCTCCGAGCGCTTCGATGGCGATCGTGGGGAGCGGGTCGGGCAGCACGCTGGGAACGACGACCACGTGCGCGGCGTCGAGATACGCGCGCACGTCCGAGGTCGGCCCGGTGACGGTGATGCTCGCGCGGCGCGGCGACGTCGCGACGAGGGCGGGCACGTCGACGGCCTCTCCGCTCGGCGGGCGATCGCCCAAGACCTCGAGGCGCAGATCGTCGCGCCTCGCGGCCCCCCACGCCGCGAGGAGAACCGTGTGACCCTTCCAGGCGTTCCAGCGGCTGGCGACGACGACGCGGATGCCGTCCGCGAAAGTCGGCAGGGGAGCTGGCGGTGCGGAGTCGAAGCCATTGTTGACGACGCGGGTGCGGGAGCGGAGAGCGTCCGGCAGCACGTCCGCCACCGCCGAGCTGACCGCGACGATGCGGTGCGCGAAGCGGAGGAACGGGAGGACGGCGCGTGAACGTTCGTCGATGTGCTCGTGCAGGTGCAGGACGACACGCGCTCCTGATGCGCGGGCGGCCGGAGCGGCCAGCGAGGCGGCAGCGGTGTTGAGGTACACGAGGTCCGGTCGCGCGACCAATAGCCGCAGACTCGCGGTCAACGCGCGCCAGGCCAGGCCCGGCAGACGGCCGGGACGCAAGTACGCCCGGCGCATGATCGGCAACGCGAGAAGACGCACCGGGATCCCGGCATCCTGGAGCGCTCGCGAGAGCTGGCGGTCGGGGTAGTCGACGTCGGTCGGCAGCCACACTTCGACGTCGAGATCTGCCGGCGCGGTCCGCAGGACCTCGAGCAGCACACGATCCGCGCCGTACATCTCGTCGGAGGGATGCACGACGATGCAACGCCGGCGACGGGTCACGGAGCGCTCCGCGACTTGAGCTCTCGAGCGGGAATGCCCCCGTAGACGGCGCCGGCCGGCACGTCGCGGGTCACCACCGCACCGGCGGCGACGACGGCACCGTCGCCGATGGTCACGCCGGAGGTGATGGTCACGCCGCTCGCGATCCAGCATCCGGAGCCGATGGTGATGGGAGACCACTCGACGCCCTGTGACTTCACATCGATCGAAGGATCGCTCATTACGTGGTCTTCGGCGAACACCCGGACGCCGGGGCCGAGCATCGTCTTCTCGCCGATCGTCACACCACCGGAGCAGCCGATGTAGCACCCGGGCGACAAGCTGCTGCCGTCGCCCATGACGAGTCCCACCCCGATGGCGCGGGAGTAGTAGCTGCTGGGACGGATGAGCGTTCCGGTGCCGATCGAGACCCGGTCACCGAAGCGGATGCCATCGCGACTCAGGCCCTGGATCTCGGCGAAGTCCTCGACGATGAGGTCCGACCCGGCGTGCACGAGGTGCGCATTGCGCACGCGGACTCCGCGCCCGATGAGGGGGATGCCTGTCACCGAACCGAGACGGGGGGAGAGCAGGACTCCGCGAAGTGCCATCGGCCCGACCTTCGCGGCGAGCTGCGCGCTCACGATGCGCCACCGATCACTGCCGGCCTCGCGCAGACGTTCACGCTGCTCGTGGATGATCTTTCCGGCGATGCCCATGGCGTCAGCCTTCCCGTTCCTGCCGATTGGGTCGAGGTGCGTCGTCCCCGTCGGGACGCAGATGCGACCGGAGGAGGCGCTCGTAGGCAGCGTTCACGCTTTCCCACGAATAAGCGTCCCGGGCACGACGTACTGCCGCCTCGCTGAGACGTTGCTGTCGTTCCGGGTCCGTCAGAAGGCCTCGCAGGGCCGCTTCGATCTTCGCCGGCTCAGGGCCGGTGAACTCCCCGGCGGCGGAGCCGAGGACCTCGCGGCTGTGCACCGTGTCGCGAGCGACGATCGGTGCGCCCGCCGCCATCGCCTGGACCAGGGCGGGGTTGGTGCCCCCCACGTTGTGGCCGTGGAAGTAAGCACCCGCGTGCTGCCAGAGGCTGTGCAGGCGCTGATCGTCGTGGACGTGACCGAACCAGTGGAAGCGGGGGAGGCGAGCGTCGAGAGTTGCGGCGCGCTCGTCGAGTTCGCCCCCGTATCCCGCTGAACCCACGGCGATGACGTCGTGCGTTTGCGCAAGACGTTCGGCCGCATCGAAGAACGGACCGACGGTGTTCTCCGGGACGAAGCGCGCCACGAGCAGGGCGTAGCCCCGGTGCTCGAACCCCGGTTCAACGGGGAGGGGCGGGGGGACGTCGGCACCGTAGGGAATGAACTCGCCTCCGACACCGAACCGGCTCTGCCAGGCGTCGCCGATCGTACGCGCATCGACAACGCGCTCCGTCGACCATTTCGCGGTCACGTGCGCGCCGGCTCGGAACACGGCCTTTCCCAGAGCGCTCCACTTCTCGCGCTTCCATTCGAGTCCATCGACATTCACGATGGTCGGGATGCGGCGAGCTCGCAGCATCGGGAGCCAGAAACCGTTCGCGACGTTCATGATGAGCGCAACGTCCGGCCGTCGTCGAGCTGCGTCGAAGGTCGACGTGAACCCGTACGACAGTGTGCTGAGCGCACGGGAGTCGATCCCGCTGGTCATGCGAGAAACGACGCGCAGATCGCGTTCGGGATCGTCAGACTCGACAGCGCCGGGGCGACCGTACACCGAGACATCCCAGCCATGATCGACGAGGTAGGGCGAAAGCCGACGGACAGCCGTTTCGAAACCCCCGTAATAGCTGGGGTAGCCCCGCGTACCGATGATCGCGACGGATGGCGTGCGGCGAGATCCCACGCGTCTCCTCGTCTTTCGGCGGGCCCTTTCGAATGCGACCCCCGGGCTGCTGCGCAAGAAAGCGACCAGCTACCTTTGCATCCGACTCAGGTAGCATACCCATTCGCGCGACGAGCCCCGTCGCGGACGACGCCGGAGGCCCGATTTCTCGGCGTGATCGGAATGACATGTCGCGAACTTTCCTGAGCCGGATGAACCCCACCAAGGTTGCCTGGATTGCTCTTGCCGTGGTGGTCGCCGTGCTCGTGGCGCTCGCGGCAGCGGTGGCGATCGGCGCATTCATCGCGCAGAAGGAACTGCGGGCCGCCGTGCCCATCGTTTCTCAGATCCAGGACGAATTCGGCTCGGACGATCGCGCGACGCTGGCCGCTTCCGTGCAGGAACTGCAGGGTCACGCGGCGGCCGCACGCGGTGCCGCGGACACTCCTTTGTGGTGGATTGCCGAGCAGGCACCTTTCATCGGCCCGACTCTGCACGCGGTCCGGGAGTCGACGGTCGCCGTCGACGAATTGGCGCAGGGCGTCTTGCCGAC
Organism: Microbacterium sp. SORGH_AS_0969; assembly: GCF_030818255.1. NCBI lineage: Bacteria > Bacillati > Actinomycetota > Actinomycetes > Micrococcales > Microbacteriaceae > Microbacterium > Microbacterium sp. SORGH_AS_0969. The sequence goes on along the minus strand of NZ_JAUTAG010000001.1, from coordinate 639,507 downwards.
GCTTGCCGACGTCGATCCCGCGCTCCTGCGTCCTGCTGGTGGTGCTTTCGACGTCGCTGCTATCGGAGCGCTCGCCGGACCCATCTCGACAGCTGCCGCAGCGGGCGAGAATGCTGCGGACGCCCTCTCCGGGGTCGACCTCGCCGACACCCCTGGTGTCTTGCGTGCTCCGCTCGCGCAGCTGACCGGCGGGGTCAAGGAGCTCCAACCGGCCCTATCGCGCGCGAACGCTTTGATGCCGTACCTGCCGTCCATCATGGGCCAGGACGGCCCGAAGAACTATCTCCTCCTTGTTCAGAACAACGCCGAGGCCCGTGGCCTCGGCGGTATCCCGGCATCTGTTGTGATGCTGCGATTCGAGAGCGGCAAGATGGAGATCGTGCAGCAGGCCGCGAGTGGCGACTTCACGAACAAGCGGGCGACGCCGATCATCCCCCTCGACCCGGAAGTCGTGAAGCTGTACGACGACAAGATCGGACGCTGGTCCCAGGACGCGACGTCCACGCCCGATTTCACGCTGGCGGCTGACCTCTCGAAGGCGTTCTGGACCGAGACATTCGGAACGCCGGTAGATGGCGTCATCGCGATCGATCCCGTTGTCCTCTCCTATGTTCTGAAGGCGACCGGGCCTATCACACTCGCGACCGGAGACAAGCTGACCTCTTCCGATGCTGTTCAGGTTCTTCTTAGCGATGTGTACGCGCGGTATCCCAAGAACGTGGACCAAGACAAGTTCTTCGCATCAGCCGCGGTCGAGATCTTCGACGCCGTTTCATCGGGTGACTTCAAGCCCGTCCCCTTCGTGAACGCGGTCGTCCAGTCTGTCGATGAAAATCGCGTCTACTTCCACTCCTTCGATTCAGGTGTCGAATCCGCCTTCGACGGGTCGCGGCTCTCCGGTCCGCTACCGACATCAGATGGTCCAGATGACGCCACTGTCGGCGTTTTCGTGAACGACCTCACGGAGGGGAAGCTCAGTTTCTACACCTGGATGTCGGCCGATCTCGTCGTCGATCGATGCGCGGGCGTCCCTACGTACACGACGACCGTCACGTTCGTGAACGCGCTCGACCAGGCGACCTCCGATGGCTTGGTGAGCTACGTCAACGGCGGACGGCATTACCCCAAGGGTGTGATCGGAACTGATCTTCAGTTCTACGGTCCAAGCGGCGCCCGCTTCGTGGGAGCGACTATCGACGGAACGGATGTGGCGATCACGACTGGCGAGCACCTGGGGAGGCCCGTGGGACGCATGTGGGTCGTCAACGGCCTTCAGGAGGCGCACACGATGACCATGACGTTCGAAGGCGGCCCTCAGAATGCCGACGAAGCTGCACTCGTCCACACGCCGATGGTGAATCCGGTTCGCACCAGCGTGACGGAGAAGGGCTGCGGATAGTTCCAGTCGAGGGGATACGCGCCGAGGCCGCACGCATGATCCGTCCTCGAATGATGGCCGCGTAGCGCTGTCCCGCTGCCGACGTCCTTGAGCGGGGTCCCCCATGCGGGTGATGGACTCACCCTGAGCCTCTCGGCGGAGCCGTGGGGGCTTGGGATGACGGTTGATCGCCTCTTTGGGTCTCCTGCTCGTGTCCGACCGGCCGAAGAAGACGAGTGAAGGTCTTCGCATTCGCGTGTCGATAGGATGGGGCGGTCGTTGACGACGCGGAAGCGGGGTGTCGCCGTCCTGTCCGCTGGCGGCCGGAGAATGGAGATCCCGTGACGGAAAAGCGCGTTCTGATCGAGCCGATCGATCCTCGAAAGTCGAAGCCGGGCGGAGTGGATACCTGCATTCGCGGCCTGATCAAGTACCGTCCCGACGATATGGATCTTGCAATTGTCGGAGTCGATGCGGTCGGAGACGCATCGATTGGCACGTGGCGGACGGAAGAGATCGACGGGCGCTTCGTAAAATTCCTTCCCGTCTATCGCGCTGACAACACCGTAATCCGACCGAGAATTCCTCATATTGCACAGCTCGTCTGGGGTGTCTGGAAGCATCGAGCAGCGATTTCGGCTGATGTCTTGCAGACGCACAGAATCACGACCGGCTTTGCGATTCGCCGGTTCTTTCGCAAGACCCGTCACGTGCAGTTCATTCATAACGACGGCGAAGACAGTATCAAGCTCGGCAATGAGTCATACTTCAAGAAGTTCACGAAGGCTTTCCGTTTTCTCGAGAAGCGCGCTGTCAAGGAGTGCGAAGACGTCGTGATCTTCAATAGTGCGGCTGCCGAGCGGCTGAGCCAGTGGGGTGGGAACGTTCGGTTCTCTCCCACGTGGTTCGACGACGAGTACTTCTATCCCGCCGACCAGCCTCTCGAGGGAGATCGCACGAATCTCCTCTGGGTTGGGCGTTTCGAAGCGACAAAAGACCCGTTGCTCGCGGTGCGGGCCATCGCTGCCGCAGGCCCCCAATACTCTTTGACGATGCTTGGCGGCGGTTCGCTGCTGCAGAAGACCAAGGACCTTGCCGCGGAACTCGGCCTCTCTGATCGCATCGACATCAGGGGCCCCGTCGAGAAGCGAAGCGTCTCCGACTACCTCCGCGCGCACTCCGCGCTTCTGATGACTTCCCACCACGAGGGCTTCCCGCGCGCGGTAGTGGAGTCGCTCGCATGCGGACTGCCCGTCATAACCACCGCTGGTGGCGAGCCGAACGGCTTGGTGGTGGAAGGTGTCAATGGCACGCGGATTGCCGAACGTACCCCCGAGGACGTGGCGGCCGCCATCCGACGAGTCAACGACGTGAAGGCCGAGCGCGCGATTATTTCGGTCGAGGGGCTTCGTGCCACCATCCTTGTTCCGTTCGTGCTTGGTCGTGAGGCGTCCGCGGAGGAGGAGGAGGGATGAGCCGTAAGATCGCGTTCGTCCTTCCTTCCCTCGTCGGCGGGGGTGCAGAGTTCGTTACGAAGATGTGGGCAACGGAGGTTGCCCGTCGCGGGCACGATGTCGAGGTCGTCCTCCTCCGCGCCCGCGAGGGTGAGCCGACTCTGGAGGGAGTGCACGTTCGACACATCTCCCGTGCCGGTGCCGGACGGGCGAGCGAGACGCATGCTCTGCGCAAGTACTTGCTGGCCGAGCAGCCAGATGTGGCGATCGCGATGATGACGCGAGCGAACTTTCAACTGCTTGCGGTGGTTCAGTCTCTTCCGAAGCGCCTTCGCCCTCGCGTGGTGATTAGCGAACGGAACATCCCGTTCGCGGAAGCCGATCACAGCGGATTGCACGTCTTTGCTCGCGACAAGGCTTATCGCGCTCTCTACCCCAAGGCCGACGCATTCGTCGCGATCTCGCACCCTGTGGGCGCGGTTTTCCAGTACGCGGCGCGCCTGCAGCGCGAGCGAGTGTGGGTGATTCCCAATCCGGCGATCGCGAAGTCGGGCATCGCGTTCCCCGCCGACCCGCAGCCCGAGACTCGTTCGGTCACGCTCGTGGTGCCCGCACGCGTGGTTGCGAAGAAGCGTCCGATGCTTGCCGTCGAGATCGCCGACCGGCTCGCGAAGGAGGTGGATGTCGCCGTCCACTACTTCGGCGTCGGTGAACTCGAACGTGACCTCGGCATCGTTCAGCGTCCCTACCCGATCGTGCTGAAGGGGCGAGTCGAGAACTGGTTCGATCACATTCCCGCGAACGCTGTCGTGTTGCTGCCCTCAGCCGTGGAAGGGTTCGGCAATGTCCTGCCCGAGGCGGCGTCTCGCGGTGTTCCGTCCGTAGTCGGCTCGACCGCCTTCGGCAGCGCGGATGCGATCGTTCCCGGAGTAACAGGGTTTTTCGCGCGGACGGACTCCGTCGATGAGTATGCCGATGCTGTTCTGCGTGCGATGCGGTTGCCGCGGTCCGCGCCGAGAGGCTGGCTGGGAGAGTTCTCTACCGAGAACAGCGTCGATCTCTTGCTACGTCTCGTGAACTCTCTGAAGGCGGATTGATACACATGAAGTGGCCATACATCAAGTACCGCGTTCTGAAGGCCCTCAAGGGTCCCGTCTATGCGTCTCGGGCCATGGGGTGCACGGTGGGAACCGGCTGCCGGATCCTATCGAAGATTGTCACCACCGAACCCTGGTTGGTAACCGTCGGAGATCGCGTCACGATCAGCTCTCAAGTGACGCTCGTCACCCACGATGGCACTGGATGGCTCCACCGGGATGAGCGTGGACGTCGATTCCGGTACGCCCCGGTGACGATCGGATCAGATGTCTTCGTAGGCACCGGAGCAATCATCATGCCGGGGGTCGCCATTGGTGATCGTTGTGTCATCGGTGCCGGATCCGTTGTCACCAGATCCGTACCGTCTGGCCTGGTCGTCGCGGGAAATCCTGCGAGACCAGTGAGTTCATACGATGATCTGATGGCCAAGGTGGGTGGCTGGCCCGCGGAGTCCGATATGCGCGGCGAGAGCTACCGCTCACGCGTGGACTCCGTGCGCGAGACCGGACCGCGCCCTCCGATGGATCTCGGCGGACTTTCGTAGTCCGAGCCGGGAGATGTCTACTTAAGGTGCCGAACGATCCGAACGAACAGAGACAGGCACTTGAGCACGTAGGACAACCCCAACCCCAAAGCTGCTCCTTCCCCTCCGGAGAGTAGCGCTCCCACCGCGACAAATCCGATCGTGACGATCGCGAAGATGGTTCCGTTCAACCCGACGAACTTCTCCTGTCCTTGGCTCTGCAGAACGGATCCGAGCGGGGGTGCGAGAGCGACGAACGGCAGTCCGAGCAGCATCAACGCGAATATCGCGCCGCCCCCGCTGAACTCCTCTCCCATGAGAAAGACCACCAGCGGCTCGCTGAAGAGCGAAGCTGGCACGATCACGACCAGAGTTGCCAAGAAGAGCGCAGAGATCTTCATCGCGGTCTTCCTTGCCGTCGCCTTGCCTTGGCGCGCGACATGCGGCACGACGAGGGCGGTCAAGGTGGAAGGGATGAGCCGGAATGGGTTCATGATCTTCGACGAGGCTGAGTAAAGGCCCGCGGAGTAGGCGGAGGCGAAGAGGCCGACAATCGGGATGTCGAGCTGCCGCGCACCTGCGGTGACGTTACTGATCCAAAACGGCCACGCCTGCTGGGCGGTGTCCTTCAATCGAGCGAACGAGACAGGGCCCACGGGGTCGACTCTTCCCCGCATCCAGGTTCTGATCTGGATCTGCCCGGCGACGGCGGCCGCGGCGGTGCCCAAGCAGAACGCCAGGACGGGGTCGACGCCGGCGAGCACTGCTGCGCCGAACGCGATCAGAGCGAGCGCTCGGCGCAGGAGCACATTGAACGCCGGAACGAACTTCTTCTTATCGGCGATGGGCACGCTCAACGTCGTCTCGGTGTTCTTCTCCAACGCAGCTGCCAGCCCCAGAAGGACGACCGCCCACGGGACCACTCCGACTGCAGCGAAGGCGGCAAGAGCGATCGTCAGAAGTGCGCCGAAGACGAGCGTGCTCGTCACGTTGAACATGAGGGCCCCGGACACGTGATCCACGTTCCCTCTTGCGCGTTCTCGAGAGAGAAATGTCGCCATTCCAAAGTCTGCGATCAGGAAGATGAAGGATGTGATGCTCGTCACAATCCCCAAGACGCCGACGAGCTCGACGCCTACGAGTCGCCCCAGCCAGACGAAGACCAGCGCATTGAGCACGCTGGCGAGACCTCGCGAGATGAGGATGAAGAGGAATTGCTGTTTCACTTCTTGTGCGCGCTTCTCTGGACCGTCATACGTGCAGCGACCTCGTCGAGGTGCAGCAGAGACGCATCCCGACGTGAGATCAGCCGGGCGGGCGATCCTGCGAAGGTCGTGTTCGCCTCAACGTCGGTGTTCACAACCGAATTGGCGCCGATGACGGCTCCCGACCCGATCGTGATGTCGCCATACAGGACAGCACCCGGAGCGACGTAGAGGAAATCCCCACCCCTGGGGACACCGCCGCGATAGACACCGATATTCACATTGTTCTGCACGCAGCACCAGTCGCCGAACCGTGCGCGTGAATGCACCACGATACTGCCGTAGTGGGGGAGCCCGAGGCCCTTACCAAAGGCACCCGGCGGAATCGAGATCCCCGTCAGAACGGCAAGACGTCGCAGGCGTCGCTGAGCCAGGAAAAGAAGCGGTTTCGTCGCGAAGGGCGCGCCGGGACGACGGTGGTACTCGACCACCCGGAGAGCGCGGAGAAAGCGCAGAGTCGGCTTCGAGCGGCGTCTCCAGATGGGAAGTTTCTCGGCGCCCTGTGCCAGGGCATCCGCTTCGATGAAGTCCCTCAGATCTGCGCGAGTTTGAATACGTCGCGAAGGACCAGGTGAATCTTGGGCGATCACGCCCGCCGGATATCGCAGCATTCCCACGAGTGCCCTCAGGCGCACGATCGGATTCTTCGGACGGGTGCGCCAGAGCATTCTGTATTGCCAATGCAGGCGCGGCGATACGTCCTGAGTAGCAAAGGCTCCCCGGTGCTTTTCAAGGAATGCCCATCCGCCTGCAACGCGACGTGGAGAGTTGTCCGTCAGCTGTCCGGAATCGTGTTTGCGCACACCAACGGTGGGCTCGGGAGCGACCGCGTACTCGTGTCCAGCTAAGAGGAAACGAAGGAAGAGATCGATGTCGTTCATGACGGGGAGCGCGACGTCGTAGCCGCCTAGGAGAGCGAACACGTCGGCTCGGATGACGAGGGTGCTCCCGGTGACCCCTGGGGAGCGCACAAACGCGTCCCGCGCGGTCAATGCCTCGGACGGAGTGGTGGTTGTGCTCCGTCCCGAGGTTGAGAATCGGTAGAACGGCGAGACCACTGCATCCACCTGACGATTCACGAGCAGGGCCACCGCCGAGGCAAGATGTTCCGGTTCCCAGATGTCGTCGTCATCCAAAAACGCCAACAGCTCTCCCTGCGCCTGATGAGCGCCAAGGTTGCGGGAGCCGGAAGCGCCCGGTTCACCATGCGCCCGACGCACCAAACGAATCGGTACATCGGCTCCGTCGCTCGCCGCGTTCACCACGGCTTCCGAAGCGGACACGTCTTCGTCATCGCTCACCACCACGATCTCAACGGGCAGATAGCTCTGTTTCAGCACAGAGGAGAGAGCCGCAGCGAGGAACTCTGGCCGGCCGTGGGTCGGAACAACACAGGAGACAGAGGGCGTAGCAGAGTACGGCAGATTCAACTCGATTCCTAACTCAGCGAACGACGGCTCGACGAACAGGCGAGGACTTTCGTCGATTACGGACTGGAGCAGAGTAGGCCTTCACGATGTTTTCGTCCGCACGAACCGGATTCACCGCGAGCAGAATCATGAAAGCAAGGAGACCCAGTGCGGTTCTCGGACCGTCGATCGCGGCGTAACCGCCGATGGCGACGAGAGCGGCTGTCAGACCGCCGATGGCACTGAGGTTACGCTCGCGAATCGCGACACGGTAGACAGTGGCCAGGAACAAACCGAACAGGATGACTCCGGGAACTCCCACGCTGATGAGCAGCTGGAAGTAAGAGTTCTCGATCGGCAGGCCCTTCCAATTGAAGGGGATGGCCGCCGATTCTGAGGTCCCCGGGCCGGCGCCGAGCCATCTGTACCAGCTGGCGGTCGCCTCAGTGATACCCCACATGTCCTCACGTGCGGAGACGGAGCCGAGACCGTCGATGCTATTCGAGCGTTCTTGAAACGAATCGGACTGCAAAGCAAAGTAACCGAAGACCGCGAACGCGCACAGGATGAGCACGATTCTGTCGCGGCCGAATCGGTGGCCGGCGACCAAGGCTAGGAGAAGGAGCGCAGCGACAGCGACTCCCGCAGCGATGTACGAACCTCGAGAAACGGTCGCAATGACGCCAAGCCCGTTGAGGAATGCGAGGACAGCGAAGGTCCGTCGGCTCGTCTCCACCCAGCGGCCCACACAGAAAGCCAGCGTCATCGAGAAGAACAGTCCCGCCGTGAGGGGATGGGCTAGCGATGCGTCGGCCCGGAAGACCGACCAGTGCTGGATGGGGATCAAACGCAGGCTCTTGTACAGAGGGTCGTAGATCGGGTTGAACTGGATCAGTGCCTGGAGGCATGCGTACACGGCGACGATCGCGCCGGTCCATGGCCACGCGCGGCGAAGAGTATCGATCTCCCGATCCCTGTCCGGGAGAATCAGCGGAAGTACGAGGAGCACGACGAACGAGACCATCCATGACGCCGACCGTGTGGGGGTGTGGCTCATCGCAACGACGATGAACCAGGTCAACGTGGCCATGAGCATCACGATGACGGCCGCTCGCACAGGTGTTCGCACGTTGACGCGTCTGCCTGTCCCCACGTTCAAGAGCTTTCGAACAGCCCACACGAACATGATGATTACTTCCGGCGGAAAGTACTCGAGCGGCGCGATGAAGAGGAGCCGGTCCGGAATCGCCACCATGACGATGAAGGCCATGACCGGAAGCAGGTGAATCGGAATTGCCAAGAGGGCGATGAGGGCACCAACGCCGATGATGACCGCGATCAACACCAGGGGCGCCGCGAAATCGATCCGGTCGAGCGCAGCTGCCGCGGAGCTCAGCATTCAGCGGCCGTCGGTCGATCGATCATGACCCCAGCCTACCCGCAGGCCGCTGCGGAACCCGATCCGCCCTCCACTGGTCATTTGACGCAGGTGATGTTCGTCAGTGCCTTTCCTCCGGACTTCGTGTTGGTCGTGCACCCGACGAGGTTGCCCTTTTGATTGACGCGCACCGCATACCCATTAGTCGTGCTGAGTGTTGCGCTGTTTCGAACGACGATGTTGTCCGTGCCATAGCCCGGAAGGGGCGGCGCATCGATTCGGATTCCGTCGGTGACCGAACCGCCAGAACCTCTGTTGTCTGCGACGAACCAGCCGTTTCCACGGATGACGATCCAGCGGTCCGTGGCCGTGGTCCCGGTGGAATCGATCTGGTTGCCTATGATCCGGCCGTCTGCGGAGCCTTCTTTGGCGTCGATGGCCTCGGCCGCCGTCTGAGAGATTATGTTGTCGGCGATGAGGTTGCGATCCGACTTGTCGGGCTCGCAGTCGTTCTGCGAGCACCAGTTGTCGGGGTGATTGCCAATGTAGATGCCTTCGCCGAACTCGGGTGTTACCAGGCCCGTCTTGCTCACTGTGTTGCCGGCGACGACGGAGTCAGTCGTGTTCTGTCGCAGGTGTATACCCTCTTGACCGGTCGTGTGGGCTGTGACGTTCGAGACGGTCACATGATCACTGCGCGTCACCATCACCGCTTTCAAGCTTTCCGTGACGGTGATGCCCGACAGGATGACGTAGGACGAGTTCTTGATCTCGAAGCCATTGCCGCCTGAGATGCCGTAACCCTTCAAGATTGCCTTCGAAGATCCGCATATCCACACGGGGGCTGCGGCGGTGCCGCGGACGGAGAGTGCAAAGCGCTTGTTGTAGGTGCCGTCGCGCAAGCGGATGACGTCGCCGGGCTTGGCGTTTGCAAGCGCGGTCTCGAGGGCCGCCGTCGACGCGACCGTGACGGTGGCTGCGGGACAGTCCTCGATCCCTGCGTAGTTCGATCCGGCATAGGCCTTGACTGTTGCGGATGCGGATGTCCACGAGGCGGAGAGCCGATCGATGTAGTCCACCGCGCGAACGTAGTACCGGTACGTCCGTGTCCCCTTCACATCGACATTCAGGAAGGACGTCGCAGTCGCCGGTACCGTCGCAATACGGCTGAGCTCCCCGGTCGTGCTCGTTCCGCGGTAAATGTTGTAGGCGACGACGTCTGGATCCCCCGCGGCCTTCCACGTAACGTTCACGCCGTTTTCCTGAGTCGTCGACTTCACAGACGAGAGCTTGGCGGGTGCCGTGGGCTTGGGCACGCGGAACGAATCGATGATCACAGACGCCCCGTTTGCCGCCTCGTTCTTCTTGTCGGTGTTGCGGATCGTGATGGTGTGGACCCCGTCCGACAACCCCGTCGTCCGATGCGCCTGCACCTGGTACTTTCCCGTTGCGCTGTATCGATCGACAGTCGCCACCACCTTGCCATCGATCAGAACCTCGTTGATCCCGGATGCCCCCGTCATACGGGATATCCACACGACGTTCGACCCGATGAAGGTGAACGAGGCCGACGCGGTCGGCGAGTTCGACGTCGCGTACGAGCCGCCACTGTCGTTGTTAGAGGACGCGGTCGTCCACGTGCCTGAGTATTGGATGGCCGGCCGATCGTTCTCATATGTGCCGGGAAGTGCCGCAGAGACGACCGAGGTAGCGGTCGAGGCAGGACCCTCGGAACCGCCTACCACGGTCTTCACCGTGTAGGAGTACACCGATGCGGGCGTGGTCGTGGTGTCCGCGAACGTCGTTGAGGTTACGGGGGACGAGTTCACTTTGAGGGGGGAGGAGCCCGCCTCGGCCCGGTAGACGTTGTACGACTGCGCGGAACTCACCGAACTCCACGTCAAGCTGACTCCGGATGTTGTCGCTGCAGCGCGCAGATTCTTGGCGACGCGAGCGTCTGGAACGACGAAAGCATCGATGATCGTGATGGATCCACTCGCGGATGCGTTCTTCTTTCCTGTCGCCTTGATGGTGATCGTATGTGTTCCATTGGACAAGCTCGTGGTCTGGTACACGACTTGTTGGAATTGTCCACTAGCGCTGTACCGATCGACAGTGGCCACTTTGACGCCGTCGATGTAGACGTCGTTGATTCCGGATGCTCCTGTCTTGCGAGATATCCATTGGATGGTCGGGCCTGAGAAAGTGAAGGACGCGGATGCCGTAGGCGACGTGCTCTGTGCGTACGAGCCACCGCTGTCGTTCGTGGATGTGGTTGTCGTCCACGTACCTGAGTAGGAGATCGCCGAATGAGTGTTCTCGTAGGTGCCGGGGCCCGCCGCTGCCGTCGCGGACGCGGTTTCGCTGCGCGGGGCTTCTTCGCCGTCGAGAACTGCGGCAATGGCATACGAGTAGCTGGTGCTCGGACTGGCCCCAGCATCCGTGAAGTTCGCGGCCACGACCGGTTCTGTATTCACCCGCCCCATCGCGGAGGCGTCTCCCTGAGCATCGGGCTGGCGGTATACGTTGTACGACGTTGCCTGGGGGACAGCAGTCCAGGTCAAGGCAATGCTGGCCCCGTCGGGGTCTGCGCGGAGATTCTTCGCGACGCGCGTGTCGGGTACAACGAAGCTGTCGATGATTGTCTGAGATCCCGACGCTGACGCATTCTTCATCCCGGTCGCGAGGATGGTGATCGTATGCGGGCCGTCCGAGAGCGAGTCGGTCGAGAAAACCGCCTGCTGGTAGGCGCCTACTGCGCTGTAGCGATCGACCGTGGCCACCTTGGTGCCATCCACCAGCACGTCGTTGATACCCGAGGCGCCGGTGCGTCGAGATATCCAGCTCACACTGCTTCCGTTGAAGGTGAAAGACGCTTTTGAAGTTGACGAGTTCGACGACGCGAACGATCCACCGCTGTCGTTGCTAGAGGCGACGGTGGTCCATGTGCCCTCATACGTGATTGCGGTGTGATCATTCTCGTAAGTGCCTGGACCCGCCGCAGTGACCACGGGGACAGCCTCTGAGGCGGGCCCCTCTTGGCCCTCGGAGAGAGTTCGAACGGTGTACGTGTATCGAGTCGCGGCTTGCGCTCCGGTGTCGATGAAGGAGAGATCGGTTATGGGTGATTCGGTCAGACGCTGAGTTTCTTCGCCGCCTGTGCGGTACACGACGTAGCCGTCGGCACCTGCTGTGGCTTTCCACGTCAGTTCTGGGCCCTCGGCCTTGAGGGCGACCGAGAGACCGGTGACCGAGGTGGGTTGAGGCACGACGATGGCGTCGATCACGGTCGTAGAGCCAGATGCGGCTGCGTTCTTCTGACCTGTGGCTTTGATGGTGATCGTGTGCGTGCCTGCGCTCAGGCCATCGGTTTTGTATAGCGTTTGCTGGAACGCGCCGACGGGGTCGTATCTATCCACGGTAGCGACGAGGACGTCATCGATGTAAACCTCATTGATTCCTGCGCTCGCAGTCTTCCGTGACACCCACGTCACGCCGGTGCCCGCGAAGGTCAGAGAAGCGGACGCCGTCGGTGACGTGCTGTTGTGGTAGCTGCCTCCGCTGTCCTTGCTTGAGGCGACGGAGGTCCACGTGCCGGAGTATTCGATTGCCGCGGCGTCATTCTCGTATGTGCCAGGACCGACGGGCTCCGCAGACACAGCGGGGGATGCCGTCAGAAATGACGCCACGAGGGCGAGAGCTGCTGCGCCAGTTATGGCGATCTGCCGAGTGAATACCACGAGTGCCCCAATCTGATCCGCGAGGATTGTGCCTTTGAGGCAACTGGGTCCGCACGCTTAAGGCGTAAAGATATCAGTCAGCTGAGAAGGATACGAGCGCGGTGTACCTGGCGCAGGGCGTTCGAGATGGTCGGATAAACGTCATTTGTGACGTGAGGGAAGCGCATCCACCACGGCCAGGGCCTCAGAAAGAAGTGGTGTCGCGCTGGTGACATATGTTGCCGTGATATGCGAGCCGGTCCGGTAGATGAGCGTGTTTCCCACGATGGCGGGGCATTGTTCGGTGGAGGGGCACACGACGTCGTTCATGTCGATGAGGGCGACAGATCCGTCCGTGCCGTCAGTGAGCTCAGCGGATGCGGCCCCCGCGACCACTATCCGTCCGCCCAGCGCGGTGACAGCGGCTTCTTGGGTCGGGAGAGCGCTATCGGATTCCGCCCGTCGTCGGTCATATGAACAGGCATCCAGGTTCTGGGCATTCTCCGCTACGCACTCGAAGACATTGCTGCCGACCTGGGGGGTGTCTCCGATCACGGCCAGCTTCGAACCGAGCGACCGCAAGACTCCCCATGTGCGAAGCAGGCCATCGCGCATGCGGTCAGCACGGGTTCGTTGGTCCTCGCCCGAGGCGCTGTAGGCGAGACCCTTGACCTGGCTCGTGACCACGAGACCGGGCCGCAGGGTTGTGATTTGCTCGACGACGCGAGCGTTCCATTCAGCGCAGGACGGATATGGGTCGCCATTTCTCTCGATGGGGGCGTCCGCGAAGGCGCAGGACGACTTGAAGAACGTGACGAGACGCATTCCGGATTGCTCAGCTATGGCGATCAGTGCCGGCATCCATTGGGCGGCCTTGGAGTCGCCGACGACGACCATCGTGGTGTCAGAGTCGACATCTCCGTAGGTGCAGCTGATCGGCTCGCTGGAGACGGTGTCCTGTTGGCAACCGTCCGCGTAGATGACGGGCACATCTTCTGCGGCATCCATGGGCGAAGGTAGAGCCCATGTCACCCCCTGGAGCCATTGCGCCGACGTCTCGGCCTGAGGATCGATGGGAAGCGGTATGGCCTCCGCTCCGACGGCGACCGCACCACTCGGCGGACGAAGGGCATCCCCGGGTCCCGCGAGAACCAGGGATGCTCCCAGGACCACACTGAAAAGCATGGCACCGAACCCGAACGCGAAGGAACGGCGCGTTCTCGCTTTGAACCACGGATTGAAGCGAAGCGGGCTCTCGACGACGCGAGACGTAGCCCACGCGAGGCCGACGGAGAGAAAGGGTATGCCGATCGACACGGCGAGGGGAGGAGAGTCCCACTTGTACCCGGCTACGACGATGAGAGGCCAGTGCCACAGATACACGGCGTACGAGATCCCGCCGATCCAAACGAGCGGCTTGGCTGAGAGCGCGCGTTCCCCAACAGACGGCTGTTCGTTCCCGCCCGCGAGGATCACGAAACAGATCCCCACCACGGGGATGACCGTGAGCGCAGACGGCCAGAAGCTGTCGTCGATGAAAAACAGGCACCACGCGACCATCGCGATCCCGAGCGTGACCAGGATGCTGCGGACGACGGCGGGCAACGTGAGACGAACCCGGTCGATGGTGAGGGCGACGAGCGCGCCGGCCGCGAGTTCCCACAAGCGCGTTGTCGTGACGAAGTAGGCCGACACGTCGGCGACGATGGACTGCTGGATCGCGAACGCGAGGGAGAGAACCAGAACGGCGCCCGCGAGCGCACTCGCCGTGGTTCGCTTGTTCCGCGCGACCCTCGCGCTGAAGACGATCGCGAGCACGATCAAGAGCGGCCAGATGAGATAGAACTGCTCTTCGACTGCGAGCGACCAGAAGTGCTGCACAGGCGAGGCGGCGGAGCCTTCCGCGAGGTAGTCGACCGATCTGTTCGCGAGGATCCAGTTCAACGAGTACGTCGCCGCCCCGATGACATCGATCCCGATCTGGCTCCACAGCAGTCGGGGGGCGAACAGGAAGACGCCGATGACCGTGGTGACAAGAACAACGGTCGCCGCCGGTATGAGACGCATGATGCGCCGCGCATAGAAGGTGCGGAGCGACACCGTGCCCCGCGATTCGGCCTCACGCATCAAATGCGAGGTGATGAGGAAACCCGAGATGACGAAGAACATGTCGACACCGGCAAAACCGCCGGGCAGCCACTCCGGGCGGAGGTGATAGACGAGGACCGCCAGTACCGCGATGGCACGGAGGCCCTCAATGTCGAGCCGAATGCCGGTGGCCGATGCATGAGCGGGGGTGTTGATTTTCCGGGCCTCTCGGGCTCGCGTAGTCGCCGTCATCACCGGTCGCCGCTCCCCGCCTCGCATGACACGTTCGAAGCTGCGACCTTTGCCGCGCCCCGATATGAATTGTCGCATGCGACGGTGTTGCCGCCCGTCTGCACGAACACGGCGAAGCCGATGCTCGATTTCTGCGAGCCAGCGAAGTCTGCGGTGTTTCCGCTGATGTAGTTCTCCCGCCCGTACCCCGGGGCCGGTGGGCGGTACACCTGGATCCCATTTCCGCCGCGATCGGAAGACCCGTGATTGTCAAGGATGAACCATCCGTTGGAACGGACGACGATCCACCGGTTCGTGGACGTGGAGTCGTCGGCATTGATGTGATTGCCGATGACGATTCCGTTCAGCGCCCCCTCTTTGATGTCCACGGCTTCTGCAGTGGTGTTGAAGATCTCATTGTCGGCGATGATGTTGCGACTCGATCCGTCCGGCTCGCACCCGGCAGCGCTCTTGGCGCAGCCGGGCTTGCAATCCGCGTACCCCTGAGCGCACCAGTTCCTCTGGTGGCTTCCTACATAGACCCCCTCGCCCCACTGCGGATTAGGTGTGTCGGTCTGGCGTCCGGTATCGGAGACGGAGCTCGCCGCGAGGATCGAGTCGGTCGTCTTGCTCCGGAAGTGCACGCCCTCGTTTCCGATGTCGGTGACGGTGAGCTGCGTCATGGTGATGTGGTCACTCCGATCGAGCATCACTCCCTTCCGGCTGTTTTTGACGGTGAAGCCGATCGCGTTGACATACGAAGAGTCTGCGATGTGGAGGCCGTACCCCTCGTTGATGCTCGGCCCCCGGAGGATCGCCCCGGACGATCCGCAGATCCAGAGCGGTTTCGAGAGCGTGGCGCGCACGTGAACCTCGAAGTTGCCGTCGTAGACGCCGTCCGCCAGGAGAATGGAGTCGCCCGCTCGTGCGTGTCGAAGGGCGCTGCGAAGGCCCCCGGCGTCCGACACCTGGATCGTCGGGGAGGGGCAGTCCTGTCGGACGGGGTACTTCGGCGCGCTTGGCAGCGGCAGAGCCACGCGGACAGATGCGGGGTTCGCCGACTCGCGGCCGGCGATGTCGACGGCGGTCACCCGGTAAACCGCGGAGCGGTCACTCCGGCCGATCGACCCATCCAGGGCCTCCGCGGACGGCGCCGGAACGCGAGCGATCTCCTCGAACTGATCGACCGACGCCAACTTGCGGTAGACCCGGTACTGGACAATCTGTTCGTCTGTGGATGCCTGCCAGCTGAGCTTGACGCCGCCTTGCACGCTGGTGCCTCCCAGGCCCTTTACCGCGGGCGGGGGCTCTGGGTTATAGATGAGGAAGTCCGCCACGTCAAGGCGGGCACCACTCCACGAAAACGGATCGAGATCGACGGTGCGGATTCGCACGTCGTGCTGCTCGTTCGGCAGGACGGGCGTGGAGAAGAGGGGTTCGACGGACGGACCGCCGAGCCGGCGCATGTCGACTGTGCCCAGGGAGACACCGTCGACAGAGACCTCGACGGTGGCACCGTCAGGCGATGTCGCCCCCGACCATTGGAACCCCGTCCCTTCGAACGTGAACTGCACGTCCGCGGGGCCCGAGGTGGTCATCGATTGGTGACCATTGAGAGAGTGCGCGATCCAATCACCTGTGTACCGGATCGACGATGACGTTGCGTCGATCGTCCCTGCGTGTGTGACGCGCTGGTGCGGAGGGCGAACGATACTACCCGCCAGCGCAAGCGTGACGACCAAGGCGACAACGATGAGTGCCGTCAGGAGTCGCTTCACGCGTGCCGTCTCTTTCTTGCGCGCTCGTTCTCGAGGGGCGTACGAGCAGAGTCGATTATCGGGCAGCGAAGTTACGAGAATGCTCTACGTGGCGGGTGCGCTCGACGACTCGCGTCAGCAGCACATCGGAACCGCCTTCGTGTTTCTTGTGACCATTCGAGTAGCGTTGATCGCGACGTGGGCTTTTCGCTCTCGCCCCGAGGCGCGAGCGACACGGCCACCGGGTGTGTTCGTCTCTTTGTTCCTCGAGTTCCGCGCCCGGGTCGTTGCGAGAGCCGACAGTACTATTTTCATGAAGAGCCGACGAAGTCTCAGCCGATGTTCCGGAAATGCAGGGGGAAGAATGAGAGTTGCCGTACTCGGGCTGGGATACGTGGGATGTGTGACTGCTGCATGCTTGGCGGACGCCGGAAATGTCGTCATCGGCATCGACCCTTCGGTCGAAAAGGTCGAAGCCGTCAATCAGGGGCTGACACCACTTGTTGAACCTGGCCTGCAGGAGCTGATGGCGAAGGTCCACGGTCAGTCTCTCCTCAGCGCCACCAGCGACGTAGCTGCGGTGGACGATGTCGACATCGCCATCATCTGCGTCGGAACGCCGTCGACTTCCGAGGGGGAGCTCGACCTCGTCCACGTCGAGTCCGTGGCCCGTCAGATCGGCAGTCGGATCCGTGAGCGCACCAGCCCCCTCACGATCATGCTCCGCAGCACCGTGCTACCGGGGACGACGCGTGACCGCGTCATCCCGTGGCTCGAGGAGGCATCGGGCAAGGTCGAGGGGTCCGACTTCTTCGTCGCCTTCTGCCCGGAGTTCCTTCGTGAGTCCACCGCGATCGCGGACTTCTACGGTCCTCCCTTCACCGTCATCGGGGTGGAATCAGAGGTCGCCGCGGAGCGTCCCTCCGAGCTCCTTGAGTTCATCGGCGTGCCTCCCCGCATCGTGACGACCGGTGTGGCGGAAGCGCTCAAGTATTCCTCGAACGTCTTCCACGCTCTGAAGGTCGCTTTCGCGAACGAGATCGGCCGCTTCTGCGACGTCAGCGACATCGATGCGCGCGAGGTCATGAAGATCTTCGTCGAAGACCGCCAGCTCAATATCTCCCCCCGCTACCTGAAGCCCGGCTTCGCCTTCGGAGGCTCGTGTCTGCCGAAGGACGTCAAGGCCGTGCAGTTCCACGCCAAGACGGTCGGTGTCGACCTACCGCTGATCGACAGCCTGACGGTGACGAACACCGCGCACATCGAGAAGGCCGTGAAGATGGTGCTCGATCGCGGTGTCCGCCGGGTTGCGCAGATCGGTCTCACCTTCAAGCCCTCCACCGACGACGTGCGCGAGAGCCCCTATCTCGCGCTGGTCGCCCGACTCATCGAAGCGGGGGTGACGGTGACCGCTTTCGACCCGATCATCAAGATCGATCGCCTGATCGGCGCCAATCGTTCACACGTCGAAAGCATCCTGCCCACGCTCGATGACGTTCTGACGGACTCGGTCGACGAGGCGATCGCCGATGCCGAGCTCGTTCTCATCGGTACGCACCTGCCCGCCGAGCTCGACCGCGTGGTTGCAGGCGTCACCGTGCCGGTGATCGACCTCTCAGGTCTCCTCCCCGCCCGCTACGAGGAAGAACTGCGCGGACGCAGCATCCTCGACTCGGATGTGCCGGCGTACACGGGGGCAGCCTGGTGAAGGACGCGCCGCTCGTCCTCATTCTCGTGCAGAACCTCCCGCTTCCGGGTGACCGGCGCGTGTGGCTGGAATGTAAGAGCCTGCGCGACAACGGATACCGCGTCGCTGCCATCACTCCCGCGGCTCCCGGTGACCCTGCTTACGAGCTGCACGAAGGTGTTCACCTCTATAAGTACGCGCCCCCGAAGGAGACCTCGTCGATCGCGAGTTTCCTCTGGGAGTTCGTGTACTGCTGGATCCGGACGTTCTTCCTGACGCTCCGGGTGACGCGGCGCCACGGTGTCCCCGCGGTGATCCAGTCGTGCAATCCGCCGGACACGTTCTGGCTCATCGGCTTGATCATGCGCGTGCGGGGCAGCATTTTCGTCTTCGACCAGCATGATCTCAACCCGGAGGTGTACGAATCCCGCTTCCACAAGCGTGGTTTCTTCTACACGGGACTCAAACTCTTGGAACGCGCGACGTACAAGACGGCTCGCGAGACCATCGTCACGAATGAATCGTATGCCGAGGTCGCACGTCGACGCGGAAAGGTTCCGGCTGAGCGCGTCACGGTCGTGCGCACGGGACCCGATACAACGGTGTTGACGCCGGGTACTCCCGACGAGGCGACCAAGCGAGGTCGCCGCTATCTCGTCCACTTTCACGGTGTCATGGGGCCTCAGGACGGGGTCGACATCGTCATCCGCATGATCGATTACGTGGTTCACGAGAAGCAGCGCACGGATATCTCGTTCTCGGTCCTCGGCAAGGGCGATGAGTACACGTCGCTGCGAGCGATGGTGACAGATCTCGGACTCGACGACTACGTCTACATGCCGGGCCGAGTGAGCGACGAGGAGCTGTTCCGCTACCTGTCGTCAGCTGACGTCGGGCTCAGTGCCGATCCGCCCAATCCGCTGAACGACGTCAGCACGATGAACAAGACCATGGAGTACATGGCGTTCGGTCTTCCGGTCATTGCCTTCGACTTGAAGGAGACGCGCTTCAGCGCCGGCGATTCCGCGGTCTACGTCACCCCGGCGACGCCGAAGGCGTACGGCGACGAGCTGCTGCGACTGCTGGAGCAACCGGAAGAGATGGATGCCATGGGCCGGGCGGGTCGCGAGCGTGCGGTGAACGTCCTCGACTGGCGTTTTCAGAGTGTCCCGTACCTGGCAGTTTTCGACCGCCTTACCCGGCGCTGACGGCGCCTCCCACCGCAAAAGACGCACGAAGACGGAAGAGGGGTTGCGCCCGTGGCGGTAACCCCTCTTCCGTGTTCTCGCTGCTAGGAGAAGGACCGCTGTGCCCACGCGTAGTGCCGTCTGAGCCCCTCCTCGAGGGTGACGCGCGCGGACCACCCGAGATCCTCCCGAATCCGATCGGTGCTGCCGCCCGTGCGGAAGACGTCTCCGGCGACCCCCGGATAGCGGTCGACCTTGAGCGGCCGACCTGAGATCTCGTTGATGAGATCGATGACCTCGAGCATCGAGACGTTGCTGCCGCCGGCGACGTTGTAGACGCTTCCTGGTGCGGAGTCCCCGAGCCCAGCGCGGACGTTGGCCTCGACGACGTCGTCCACGAAAGTGAAGTCGCGGACTTGCTCACCCGTGCCGTAGAGCGAGATCGACTCGCCCAGCCAGGCGGCGCGGACGAAGCGGGTGAACGCCATGTCCGTGCGCTGCCCCGGCCCGTACACCGTGAAGTACCGCAGGGAGACCGTCGGTATACCGAAGTTCACGCCGTACAGACTGACGAGGTGTTCCGCGGCGAGCTTCGTGACCCCATACGGGCTGATCGGTTGCGGCCGATCGGTCTCCTCGGTCGGGTAGCGCTCGGCGTTGCCGTACACCGACGAGGAGGACGCGTAGACGAACTTCTTGACGGTCCCGAGTACCTTGGCAGCCTCGAGGAGGCGCTGAGTGGCGAGGATATTCGCCGACGTGTAGACGGAGAACTCGTCGCCCCACGAACTGCGGACGCCCGGCTGGCCCGCCTGGTGGAAGACGACATCAACTCCCGCGAGGACCTGGGTCAGGTCGGCCTCATTGATGTCCTGCTCGTAGAACGTGAAGGCATCCCGACCGATGGAGTCGAGATTCGCGTTCTTGATGGCGGGGTCGTAGTAGTCCGTGATCGAATCGATGCCGACGACTTCATGGCCGTCCGACAGCAGGCGCTTCGCCAAAGTGCTCCCCACGAAGCCCGCGATACCTGTTACAAGTGCCTTCACTCGTGGCCACCTTTCTCGTCTCCCCAATCCTATGAGGACCGTGTCGACGAGCTATCCACTTCAAGGAGGTGAGCGCGCCGGAAAAGCGTTCGAGATTCCTGCGCCTTTCGACGGCGATACACATTCTTCCTCAGGGCCGGAGTCGCCGACATGCTCTACGGATCGCAGCTGAGAGTATTACTGACGTCAAGGGCGTCTGGCCGGAAATGGTTTCGGCGAATCTCGCGTCACAACGGGGAATCGTCAGATCACCGAGAAGAGATAGGCGTATGCCGCCAGCAGGCCGAGATTCGCGAGGCCAGCGATCGGCGTCAACAGCCCCACAGACCCGCGACGCAGAATGACGCTCACGATCGCCAGGACCAAACCGAGCACCGCCCCCGCTGTGCTCAGGGCCAGCGTGCTGGTCAGGGGGATCGTCTCGACGAAGACCGCCCACAGGCGCACCACCACGATCAGCTGGATGCCGATTGATGCCAGCGCGGCGAGCAGCGAGAGGGTTCCGAGGACTCGGGGGGCGGTCTTCACGGGCCGAGCCTACCGGAGCGCTGTTCTGCGGCCGGAATCGGGCGGGCGGGTGGGAAGACGAAGAAGTGGTAGAGCGCGAAGCGGAGAAGGGTGACGAACGCGATGGATACGAGATTGACGATGTTCAGCCCCACAGGTCCTGCCTCCCCGTAGATTGCCTCCAGCGCACGCTCTCCGATCCAGACGCCCCCGGCGCCGGCGCCGGTGCACAGCGCGTTCACGAGGAGGAAACGCACCATCTGCCGACCGGCTCCGGTGCGCGAACGGGAACGGAACGCCCACTCCCTGTTGCCGAAGTACGCGTTGACGAGGGCGATGAGTGACGCGAGCACCTTGGCCGCGACCGGGCCGAGACCCGCGATCATCAGCAGATTGAACGCCGCGATCTCGATCGCGGTGCTGACCGCTCCAACGATAAGGAAGCGCAGGGACAGAGCGCCCGCGCGACGAAGATTCCTGGTGCGCCCCACGAGTGTCATACGCTACAGGTTCGGGGGAGATGCCGGGTGAAATCAGCCCGAGGAGAAGTAGGGATGCCAGGGTGCACGCGCAAGACCATGTCGCGGTCGTGATACCGGCCTTCAACGAGGCCGAGGCGCTGCCGATCTTCCTGGCGGAGATCCGGACCTCCTTCGAGGCGGCGGGGCGGACCGTGTCACTGATCGTCGTGGACGACGCTTCGACGGACCACACCGTCGAGGCGGGCTCCGCCTTCGCCGAGGTCGTGCGTTCGCCCGTCAATCGTGGGCACGGCCCCACGGCCTTGTCCGCGTACGCCGAGGGCCTGCGAAGCGGCGCCGGTGTCATCGTTCATGTCGACGGCGACGGGCAGTTCTACGGTGACGACATCGTTCGCGTCGCCGTCGCACTGGACCGGTCGGACTCCGACGTCGTCCACGGGGTTCGCCGCGGACGCACGGACCCCTGGTTCCGCCGATGCCTGAGCGCGCTCGTCCGCTTCGCCGTTCTTCTTCTGTGCGGCCGTTCCGTCCCCGACGTGAACACCCCGCTGCGCGCGTACCACCCCGACACGCTCACGCGCCTCGTCGACGGCGTGCCCTCGGACGCCCTCGTCCCACATGTGCACTTCTCGATCGCGGAAGCACGCAAGAGCCTCCGGGTCCGCTATGTGGCCGTCGAGAGCATCCCCCGCCGCGGGACGGTGGTCCAGGGCACGATGTGGGGAACCGGGCGATCCCGCGTGATGCTCCCGCCCCGTCGTCTCGTACGATTCGCGGGTCGCGCGCTCGCGGAGCTCTGGCGCATCGACATCGCCCGTGCGCGACGGTCGCCGCGCCCCGTTGCGACCGTGCGCGGCTGATCATGCGCCTGCTGATCGCGGCCACCGGGCTGGGGATGTGCTTGGTCGTGGTTCTTCTGGCGACGCTGTCGCCCACTCCTATCGACCAGGGTTACGAATCCGCGATCGAACGGGTGCTCTCGGTTCTCCATCGGAACGGCGTCCCGGGCTGGTTCGGGTATCGCTGGTTCGAGTTCTCCGCGAATGTCGCGATGTTCGTCCCCCTCGGGTTCTTCCTCGCGCTCGTGTTCCCGACACGCTTCCTGTGGCTGGCGCTGCCGCTGATCCCGGCGCTGTCGGGAACCCTGGAGATGGTGCAGTACTTCGTCCTTCCCGCACGCTTTGCGACCGTCAACGACGTCATCGCGAACTCCCTCGGTGGTTGGATCGGCGTCGCCGTCGCCGGGGCGGTCGTCGTCGCCGTCCACGTCCGCGACCGACGCGTCATCCGCACCTGGCGGGAGAAGAACGTCGTCGGGGTGCGGGAGCCGCTCTCATGACCCGATTCCTCACCCGCGCCGGCCTTACCGCCGCGGCAGCCGCTCTCCTCGTCAGCGCTCTCGCGTACCTTCCGATGATCGTCAGCGGCCACCTGACCCGCGACTCCGGCGTCTTCCTCTACACGGGGATGGTGGTCTCGCGGGGAGGGATGCCGTACGTCGATTCGTGGGATCACAAAGGGCCGCTGCTCGCGGCGATCGAAGCCGTCGCATGGAAGCTCGGCGGAGGGATCGCGGGCGCTCCGATGCTCGAGGGTGTCGCGCTGTTCGTCGGTCTCGCCGTCGCGGGGGTGCTCTGGTCCCGGATGATCGGCTACGCGGCGGTGCCGGCGGTCCTCGTCGTCGGTGTCACCTATCTCGGGGTGTTCGAGGGAGGCAACTTCACCGAGACCTGGCTCTTCCCCCTTCAGCTCGTGGCATACTCGGCCGCTGCTCACCTGGGACTGCGATCCGGACGGGAAGCGTCCGTCCGTGCGACCGCGTCCGTCGGACTGGTGCTCGGGCTCGCGCTTGCCATCGGGCTATTCACGCGCATGAACAACGTCGTGGGACTCGTGCTGGTCGTGGCCGTCGGCGCCGTCTACCTCCGTCGTCGGTTGCTGTTCCTCGCCGCAGTGAGCGCCGTCGTCGTCGCCGTGGGGGTGGGTCTGGTCCTGTGGCTCTGGGTGGGCAACGCTCTCCGGGCCGGCATCGACCAGTACGTGCGATACAACCTGTTCTACTCGGGCGGGACGACTGCCTCTGACCGCTTGGCCGCGTTCGGCACCCTCGCGCAGCTGCTCGTCTCCGGTGCCGTCGTGGTAGCCGTACTCGTGCTCGCGGGGGCCTGGCTCGCCCGTGGGCGGAGAGCGGATGCCGCCGACGGCACGCCGCCGCTCGTCGTGGCGGTGTTCTTCGCGGTGGGAGGACTGGACGCTCTGTCCCAGATGGTGTCCGGTCGCCCCTATCCGCACTACCTCGTCGTCGCGATCGCCGGCTTCGCCGTCGCGGGGGTCGTTC
Source organism: Microbacterium sp. SORGH_AS_0969 (assembly GCF_030818255.1). Lineage (NCBI taxonomy): Bacteria > Bacillati > Actinomycetota > Actinomycetes > Micrococcales > Microbacteriaceae > Microbacterium > Microbacterium sp. SORGH_AS_0969. Next base: position 615,957 of record NZ_JAUTAG010000001.1, on the reverse strand, counting down.
TCGCGTCTCGTCTTCTTCCACTTCCTCTGTTGCCGACCGTCTCGTCCGAGGGGCGCCGAAGCCTCCCCCGGGCGGTCGTCGCGGGGGGAGCGGTCCTCCTCGTCCTCGCGGGCTCATCGGCGAGCGCGCTGCAGTGGGCACGGATCGCGACCAGATCCGGAGTGTTCGTCGCGGGCTCCTATCAGGCGCAGCTCGTCGACAGGGTCGTCGCGGAGACGAACCCGAATGACCGGGTTCTCGTGCACGGTGCGGAGACGTGGATCCTCGCGGCATCCGGACGTCTCTCACCCACCTCGATCACCTACTCGCTTCCCGTCGAGCAGGGTTACGGCGGACTCCCCGCCCAGTACCTCGCCGACGTGACGTCCTTCCCCCCGGCTCTCATCGTCGAGTCGCCCGAATCATGCGGGATCTCGATCGAGTGCCCGTACGGTGAGGCGAATTTCGAGGGACTCGCTCCCTTCGTCGCATCGTCGTACCGGCTCGAGGGCGACATCGTGGGGTTCCGCTTCTGGCGCCGGAACGCGGGCTGACCCGGACCCCTGGGCTTCGCGCGTTCCCGAAGCTCAGCGCGAGAGGGCGATGCGCGCTGCAGATCCGAGGTAGTCGGCCACGCGGTCTGCTGCCGGGGCCAGCTCCACGAACGAGCGCTCGTACGTCTCATCCGAGCGACGGTAGGGGTCGACGACGTCGAATTCCTCTGGGCTTGCCGGTGGCTCAACCGTGCCACGAAGTGCGGCGGCTAGACCGACTGCGGCGCGCATCCCATCGGCGGCGTTGGTCGCACCGGAGTCGATCACGGCCTGTGCCAGGCGAGGTTCCACGAACTCAGCGATCCGTGCCAGCTCACGCAGGGTGAAGGTGCGGCGCATGGCGGCCGGGAGCGACTCGACGATCAACCGGCGATGTTCGCGCGCCATGGCGACGATGAGGTCTGCGCCGCGGATCATGTCGTTGTCGATCTGGCGTGCGCGATGGGCCGACGCATCGATTCCACGAGATGCGGCGAGTCGCTGCGCCTGCTCCGGCACACCACTGCCCACGAGGGCACCGGTGCCGGCGCTCTCCACGTGCACGTCGCCGAGGGGGGCCAGGGCCTGAACGAGGAGCAGCTCCGCGACGGGGGACCGGCAGATGTTGCCGGTGCAGACCGAGAGAACCGAGAAGGTCACTTCTCGTCAGACCTGTCTCGACGCGACCGGCGCTCACCCTTGCTCGCGGTCGCAGGCTCCTCGGGAGCGCTGTACGAGTAGGCGCCGTACCCGTAGCTGTCCGGTCCCTTGGAAGGCAGCATCGTCACGATGACGCCGAAGAGGCGGCTCCCGATTGCTTGCAACTTCTCGACGGCCGCGGTGAGCTGGGGCTTCTTCGTCGTGCCGGAGGCGGCGACCATCAAGACGCCGCTGGTGAACCGCGAGATGACCGCAGCGTCGGTGACCAGCAGGAGGGGAGGAGCGTCGACGAGGACGTAGTCGAACGCGTCGGCCAGAGCGGCCAGGGTGCGCTGCATCGCCTGGCTTCCCAGCAACTCCGACGGGTTGGGGGGTGTCCGACCGGATGGCAGCACGAACAGTTTTCCCGTGCCCCACTGCTGGAGCACGTCCACCAGTTCCGCGCGTCCGATGAGGACGTCTGTGAGGCCGACGCCTCCCTCGATGCCCATGTAGTCAGCGACGCGCGGCAGGCGAAGATCGCCGTCCACGAGAACGACGCGGGCACCTGTCTCGGCGAGAGCGATGGCCAGGTTGGCCGTCGTCGTGGACTTTCCTTCGCCCGGTCCGGCGCTCGACACGACGAACGAGCGCGAGGTGCCGTCCACATCGATGAACTGAAGGTTGGTACGCAAGCTGCGGAACGACTCGGCGCGAGGGTTGCGAGGGTCGGCATGCACGATGAGGGGACGCTTCTTGGCGTCCGGGTCGAGGGCGATCCCACCGAGCACCGGAGATTCGGTCGCGGCTTCGATGTCGTGCAGCGAGTGGATGCGCGTGTCGAGCACGGAGCGGAGGATGGCGATACCCAAGCCCAGCGCGAGGCCGAGCAACACACCCAGCGCGACGTTCAGCGCGACATGCGGTGACGACGGCGACGTGGGGACGAGAGCGGGCGCGATCGTTTCGACACGGACGAGGCTGGCTGCCTCGCCTTCCGGCTTCTCGAGTCGGTTCACGACAACATCGGCGAAATTCGAACCGACGGAATTGGCGATGGCGGCGGCCGTTTCTGCATCTGTATCCGAAACGCGAATTGAGATGATGACGGAATTCGTGGGAGAAGATGCTTCGATCGAGCTCGCGAGCTGCTGGGCGGTGCGATTGAGGTTCAGGTCGTCGATGACGCGGTCGAGAACAACGGCACTGTCGACGACGTCCACGAAGCTGACGACAGCCTGCCGGGCGAAGTTGGTGCCCTGCGCGAGTTCGCTCACTCCGGAGCTGTCCGATCGGACGGAGACGTACAACTGCGTGTTCGCCTCATACGTCGGTGTCTGGAGAAGCGAATAGCCAAAGGCTCCCGCACCGCCGAGAACCGTCAACGCAAGGATGAGAATCCAGTTGCGGTGAAGGATTCGAAGATAGTCGCGCAGTTCCAAGCCTCGTCCATTCGCCTATCGGTAGATGAGCGGGTGCCCGGCTGGATCACGCAGATTCTCGGGTTATTGTTTCCCAAGGCGATCCGCGCCCTCACGGCGCCCCCTCGACTACCCTACGACATTCCAAGAACGGCACCGGAAATGGTGCCCAGGAGACGCCATGACCGACCTGCGAACCCTGCTATGGCCGAACGCGGAACCCGGCGCAGTTCAGACGCATGGTGAAAGTCCGTCGACGGGATCAGAAACGATTCGGGCTCTGGTGGGACCGTCTACCCATGAAACTGTTCGCCCGGTTCCGAAAGACAACCTCCGCGACCTTGTGGGCGACGCGTCTGCGGAGCCGGCGACGGCGCCACCAGACCTTTCCGTTCTTCTCGGCCCGGCCGAACGACACGACTCGAGTGCAACAGCGGCGCCCGCGCTCTCTGCACTCGTCGGGGCTGCGGAATCTCGAGACGCCGCGGTCGAGAGTAAGGACCTGTCCGCACTCGTGGGCGCACCGACGCGACAGGTTGTCGACAGCGAGGGCTGGCGAGCCCCCGAACTCGCCCAGGTGGGTGCCCGCCCCCTCTTCGGAGGCCGCCGGAAGGCGGGGGCGGTCAACTACTTGAGTGTCGCAGCGGCGACCCTCGCCGTGGTGGCGCTGGTGGTGACAACGTCGTTCGCCTTCATCCAGCGGGCGACGGCCAACCCCGCCGACGACGCGATGATCAGCTTGAGGGAACGCGAAGCCGAATTGGCGAACGAGACGAAGGTGCTCCAGACGGCGGCGGATCTCTTCGACAGTTCTGTCGAAGAGGCGGCTTCGCTCGCAGACGCGAGCGCTCCGGTCCTGGCGGGACTCAGCGGGCGCGTCGATGGTTCGGTTCTCGGTTCCGTCGAAAGCGCCCGCGGCACCCTGGCTGCTGCGGCCGCCTCCGCAGTGACGATCTCCGTGCCCGCTTATCAGCGTGCCCAGATCGACGAGAAGGACCTCGCCGATGTGGGCAAAGCCATCGACAACGTGCGGCTTTCGCGCGACGAACTCCCTGCGCTGATCACCGATGCTCGGGATGCGCGCTCGACGATCGTCTCTGCCATCTCGGGCTACCGGGCGCAACTGCAGTCCTTGGGCACGGCGATCGAGTCGGAGGCCTCCAAGCTCGTCGTCGAGAACGACTCGGCGGGCTCGAGCTTCCGGACAGCGGTCACAGATGCTGCCGCGCGGGTGGTGACGGCGCAGCGGGCCGGCGGTGACGGCCTCGCGGAGATGCCGGCGTACGCCGCGGCCGTGGATGCGCTGCGCGCCGAGAACGCGCGCATCGTCGCCCTCGAAGAGGCGGAGCGAGAGAACACGCCCAGCCGGCCGACCGCTCCCATCGGGGGAACCGGCAACGGCGGCGACACGGACTCCGATTCCTCCGATCCCGGATCGCCCGCGCCGCAACCCTCTCAGCCGGCTCCTTCCCCGGACCCCGAACCGTCACCGGAGCCTTCGCAGCCGGAGCCGACGCCCGACCCCGAGCCGACGGTGCCGTCCGTTCCGAATCCCGACCCCACCGCCCCGATCGAAGGTGGCACCACATGACGTCGCACCCCGACGATCAGACGCGTCGCCGCCGACGTCAGGAGTCGGCGGAGCCGGTCGCACCCGGTCCGGGCAGGATCGTCGGAACGATCGCAGGGTGGACGCTCGGCGTCCTCGCCTTCGCCGCATGCGCAGTCGGTGCGGTGGCGCTGGCGTTCATGCAGCAGGCGGGCGTCGTGCGCACCGACCTCCTCGGAGCGCAGACCAAGCTGTCCTTCGTTCCGCAGATCGTGGCCAACCGAGACATCAACGGGCTGAATCAGGTCTCCGGTGAAGTGCTCCAGATGACGGAACGCGCGGATGCCGGATCCTCGGGCCCCCTGTGGGACCTGGCGTCGTCTATCCCTCTCGTGAAGGACAACACCCAGGCGGTCCAGGAACTCACGGCGATGACGCGCGACCTCACCGGCCGCGCCCTGCCGCCGACGGTCGCTCTGCTGTCGGCATCCGACTTCTCTTCTCTCGCCGTCGAGGGTGGGGGTATCAATCTCGAGCCGTTCCGGCAGGCGGAGGGCGCTCTTCCGGAGATCACGAGCGCCTTCACGGATGCCAAGACGGTCACCGACGGTATCGACCGGGCCAACCTGCTCCCGATCGTCACCGAGCCGCTCGACCAGGTGGCGCAGATCGTCGATCAGGCGGCTCCCTCGCTCACCCTGGTCCAGAAGTACCTCCCGTCTCTGCTTGCCGCAGCGGGCGGGGACGGCCCGAAGACGTACCTGGTGGTGTTCCAGAACAACGCCGAGATCCGGGCGACCGGCGGCAATCCTGCTGCATCCAGCGTGATGGTGGTGGACAACGGGCGAATCGAGCTCAAAGAGCAGTCCGATTCGATGGCCTTCTACGCGGCGGGTCAGGCCGGGCGCTCCGTGCTGGACCTTCCGGAGAGCACTCTGGCCCTCTACCCCGACACGTTCACGCGTTACTCGCAGGACTACACCTTCACCCCCGACTTCCCGACGACGGCGCGACTGTTCGAATCGTTGTGGAAGCGAACCGACGGTTCGCAGTTCGACGGCGTGATGTCGATCGATCCGGTCGTACTCGCGCACATGCTCGAGGTGCTCGGGCCGGTCGATCTGCCGACGGGCGAGCAGATCACCTCTGAGAACGCCGTCAAACTCCTGCTGAGTGACGCCTATCAGCGCTTTGGGGATGCCGGTGATAATGGGCGTTCGTCCGACGAGTTCTTCGCGATGGTGTCGTCCACCGTTTTCTCCCGCCTCGCGGGAGGCCAGTGGAACCCCATCGCCATGTTCGATCAGCTGACGCGGAGCGCGCAGGAACAACGCATCAATCTCTGGTTCACGGATGAGCAGGCCCAGGCGCTCGTGACGGAGGTGGGGCTCGATGGGGGACTGCGTCCCGACAACACGACCTCGACGCAGCTCGGGATCTACTTGAACGACTTCTCGATCGGGAAGCTCGAGTACCACCTGACCACTGATGTCTCTGCCACGTGCAACGCGGCTGATCGCACGGTGAACGTCTCGATGAACATGCACAACGGCATCACCGATGACATCACCAATGCCTACACCCTCGGGTTCCGGAACAGTGACTACGGTCTGCCGAAGACCACGATGATGCTCAACGCGCTCTTCTTCGCCCCTCCGGGGGCGACGATCACCGCGATGGACCCGGGTGACGGCGACATCCCGTCGCTCTCACGCAGTGGCGTCGAAGACAACAACACGGGCGAGAGCCGGATGGTCACGCTCGGTCAGAACGAGAACCGGACGATCTCGTACACGGTGCAGTTGCCGGCGGGGCCGCTGGGTCCGCTCGACCTGCGTCACACGCCGACGGCAAACGACACGCCCGTGACGATCGACGCGTCGTGTGACCCCTTCCTTGCAGGATTTGCGGGCTGATCCACGAGGTCACTTCGCTTCGGCAACCCCTTCCCTTCCGCTCCGCGCCCGCCCGACAATGAACCGCAACCTCGTCGGCATCCCCGCCGGCACCGGTCCTGAAGGGAGACGCGCATGGGCGTGGACGACATCATCAACAAGGGCAAGAAGCTGCTCGATGAGAATCGCGACAAGATCGAAGAGGCGCTGAAGAGCGAGAAAGCCGAAGAAGTCAGCGACAAGATCCTCGACGGCGCGGCGGATGCCATCAAGAAGGTCGTGCCGGGGGAGCAGCACGCGAAGGTCGACGAGGTGCGTCAGAACGTCGACAAGCACATCGGCAACGACTGACTCCGAAGCCACACGAAGCGGCGCCGCCCCGGGTACGGGCGGCGCCGCTTCGGCATCTCAGTCGAGTGGGGAGAAAAGCCGGTCTAGCGGCCAGACGATCGCGAAGACGGTCCCGATGACCTGATCGCGAGGCACGAAGCGCGCGCATCCGTCGGTCGACGTCGTGCCGCGGCACTTCACCACCGAATCCGACGAACTCGCCCGGTTGTCGCCCATGACGAGATAGGAGCCGTCGGGGACGGTGACGGGGCCGAAGCACCGCGACGAAGCCGGGACGCTGTCGCAATCCAGCTGCCCGGGGGCGAAGGCGAGGTCGTTGCGGACGTAGTCCTCGTCGAGCGCGGTCCCGTTCACTTCGACCCGGCCATCCGCCGTGCAGCACTGCACAGTCGTCCCGGGCTCGCCGATGACCCGTTTCACGAGCGCATCGAGATTGCTCGGACCGAAGCCCACGAGATCTCCGACCCAGCCCACCGCCCGACGGAGCGGGCTCGGCGCCGTGGCATCCGTCTCCCATGCCTCGGGGCGAGAGAACACGACGACGTCGCCCGGGCGAGGATCGGATGCGATGAGGCTGATCCGGTCGGCCAGGATGCGATCACCCGCCTCGAGGGTCGGGGACATCGATTCGGACGGCACCTGGAACGGTTTGACGACGAACGCCTGCAGAAGAGCGAGCGTGAACAGTGCTGCGACGAGGTGCAGGACGGGGGAGCGGAGGATGCGGCGCAGGCGGGTGCCCGTCGGTCGCGCGCCTGGATCACGTGCGCTCATGTGCCTGCCACCAATCGGAGTCGCCAGCCGCGCGGGGCATCCGCGGGCGCCGACATGGTAGGCAGGAGATGGGTGCATTGCCGCTCGGAGAACCGCGTGCTCCGAGCGGTTCACCCCCATAGGAAGCACCGCACGCACCGGCGGCCAGGCGAGCGATGCTGAGGATATGCCGCGCGCGACACGCCCGGGTTTGCGACACGCCCGACGGGTCCGTAGACTAGTCCAGTTCCACATTCCGGCGTGCGCTCGGCGCGCGCCAGGATCACTGTCAGGGCAGTGCACAGGCGGCGCGTGAGCGCAGGGTCCTGGGCCGCGGGCAGCAGAACACCACACCGAACCCCCTCTTCCTTCACGGGATTCGCGCGCGTGCGTGCGAGGGGCGGGCCGGATGCCATGGCATCCGGTTTGACAGCTGAACAGCGGTGCAGCATCTCTCGCGCAAGCGAGGGGAAGTGCCAGGGTGCGTCAGCACCACCGTGCGTCCAATGCCCCAGGTCGGGTAAGACGCGAGAAAGAGAGAGAGCAGACAATGGCGGGACAGAAGATCCGCATTCGCCTGAAGTCGTACGACCACGCCGGGCTCGACTCGTCGGCGCGCAAGATCGTCGACACCGTGACCCGTGCCGGCGCCACCGTGGTGGGCCCGGTTCCCCTGCCGACCGAGAAGAACGTCGTGTGCGTTATCCGGTCGCCCCACAAGTACAAGGACAGCCGCGAGCACTTCGAGATGCGCACCCACAAGCGCCTCATCGACATCATCGACCCGACGCCCAAGGCCGTCGACTCGCTGATGCGCCTCGACCTCCCGGCCCGATGTCAACATCGAGATCAAGCTCTGAGGTTCGACATGGCTGACATCAACTCCAAGATCTCCAAGGGCCTCCTCGGCACGAAGCTCGGCATGACCCAGGTGTGGGACGAGAACGGCAAGCTCGTTCCCGTCACCGTCATCGAGGTCGCTCCGAACGTCGTGACCCAGCTCCGCTCGGTCGAGAAGGACGGCTACAACGCCGTGCAGATCGGCTACGGCCAGATCGACCCCCGCAAGGTGAACAAGCCCCTCACGGCCCACTTCGAGGCCGCGGGCGTCACCCCCCGCCGTCACCTCACCGAGGTTCGTACCGCGGATGCCGCGGACTACTCGCTCGGTCAGGAGCTCACCGTCGACGGTCTCTTCGAGGCCGGCCAGCTGGTCGACGTCGTCGGCACCAGCAAGGGCAAGGGCACCGCGGGTGTCATGAAGCGCCACAACTTCAAGGGTGTGTCCGCTTCGCACGGTGCGCACCGCAACCACCGCAAGCCCGGCTCGATCGGCGCCTCGTCGACCCCGAGCCGCGTGTTCAAGGGCATGCGCATGGCCGGCCGTATGGGTGGCGAGCGCGTGACCGTCCTCAACCTCACGGTGCACGCCGTCGACGCCGAGAAGGGTCTGATGCTCGTCAAGGGCGCCGTCCCCGGTGCTCGTGGCCGCATCGTCTACGTCCGCAACGCAGTGAAGGGTGCCTGATCTCATGGCTGACTCGACTCTCGCGCTCGACGTCCTGAAGGTCGACGGCAAGAAGGCCGGCTCCGTGGAGCTGCCCGCCGACATCTTCGACGTCAAGACGAACATCCCCCTCATCCACCAGGTCGTCGTGGCGCAGCGCGCCGCGGCTCGCCAGGGCACGCACTCGACCAAGCGTCGTGGCGAGGTCTCGGGTGCCGGCCGCAAGCCCTTCAAGCAGAAGGGCACCGGTAACGCCCGTCAGGGCTCGATCCGCGCGCCGCACATGACCGGTGGTGGCATCGTCCACGGCCCCAAGCCGCGCGACTACGGCCAGCGCACCCCCAAGAAGATGATCGCCGCCGCCCTCCTGGGTGCGCTCAGCGACCGTGCTCGTGGCCAGCGCCTGCACATCGTCGACAGCTTCGGCATCGAGGGTGCGCCCTCGACCAAGGCTGCCGCCGCGGTGCTGACCGGCCTCGGTGCCGTCAAGAACGTTCTCGTGGTCATCGACCGCGACGACGAGCTGACGATCAAGAGCGTGCGCAACCTCGCGTACGTCCACGTGCTGACCTTCGGCCAGCTGAACGCCTACGACGTGCTCGTCTCCGACGACATCGTCTTCACCAAGGCCGCCTACGACGCCTTCGTCGCGTCGAAGTCGGGCGCCACCGAGGAGGTCTCGGCATGACCGCCGTCAACAAGGACCCGCGCGACATCATCCTGAAGCCGGTCGTCTCCGAGAAGAGCTACTCGCTCATCGACGAGGGCAAGTACACCTTCCTGGTGGACCCCCGTTCGTCGAAGACCGAGATCAAGCTCGCGATCGAGAAGATCTTCGGCGTCAAGGTCGCTTCGGTGAACACGCTGAACCGCGCGGGCAAGGCCCGTCGGACCCGCTTTGGCATCGGCAAGCGCAAGGACACCAAGCGTGCCATCGTCACGCTGAAGTCCGGCACCATCGACATCTTCACGTCTGTCGGCTGACGGTCGGGATAGAGGACAAGAACAATGGCTATTCGCAAGTACAAGCCCACGACCCCCGGTCGCCGCGGCTCGTCGGTGGCCGACTTCGCCGAGATCACCCGATCGACGCCCGAGAAGTCGCTGCTGCGCCCGCTGTCGAAGACCGGTGGCCGCAACAACCAGGGCCGCATCACCACGCGTCACATCGGTGGTGGCCACAAGCGTCAGTACCGTCTGATCGACTTCC